>NZ_JBEGED010000034.1:0-17020 GCF_040202885.1 Xanthomonas sp. WHRI 1810A | reverse complement strand
GGCTTCGGCCAGAATCAAAAGCCTGAGCGTACCCGGTCTGCTTCTGGCTTCGGTCATGATCAAAAGCCTGAGCGCACCCGGTCTGTTTCTGCCGAAGGCGTGGGAGCGTGGCTTGTCCCGCGATCTGGTGCGCAGCGCCAGTAAAACCTGCAGATGCGGTCTACCTGACACACCGTTGTCGTCTGATTTGAGGACTGCTGCGCAGCCCATCGCGAGCAAGCTGCGCTCCCACGGCCTCCGGCCAGAATCAAAAGCCTGAGCGCAAGCCGATCCAGCTTTGTCGAAGGCGTGGGTGCATATGACGATCCGCTTCTGCCGAAGGCGTGGGAGCGTGGCTTGTCCCGCGATCTGGTGCGCAGCGCCAGCAGAACCTGAAGATGCGGTCTACCGGGCAGAACTCCGGGGTCTGATTCAGGACTGCTGCGCAGCCCATCGCGAGCAAGCTGCGCTCCCACGGCCTACGGCCAGAATCAAAATCCTGAGCGTACCCTGTCTGCATCTGCCTTGGGTCATGATCAAAAGCCTGAGCGTGTGCCGGTCTGCTTCTGGCTTCGGCCAGAATCAAAAGCCTGAGTGTACTCGGTCTGCTTCTGGCTTCGGTCATGATCAAAAGCCTGAGCGCACGCAGATCCGCTTCTGCCGAAGGCGTGGGAGCGTGGCTTGTCCCGCGATCTGGTGCGCAGCGCCAGTAAAACCTGCGGATGCAGTCTACCTGACGCACCGTTGTCGTCTGATTTGAGGACTGCTGCGCAGCCCATCGCGAGCAAGCTGCGCTCCCACGGCCTTCGGCCAGAATCAAAAGCCTGAGCGCAAGCCGATCCAGCTTTGTCGAAGGCGTGGGTGCATATGACGATCCGCTTCTGCCGGAGGCGTGGGAGCGTGGCTTGTCCCGCGATCTGGTGCGCAGCGCCAGTAAAATCTGCAGATGCGGTCTACCTGACACACCGCTGTCGTCTGATTCAGGACTGCTGCGCAGCCCATCGCGAGCAAGCTGCGCTCCCACGGCCTCCGGCCAGAATCAAAAGCCTGAGCGTACCCGGTCTGCTTCTGCCTTCGGCCAGAATCAAAAGCATGAGCGCACGCAGGTCCGCTTCTGCCGAAGGCGTGGGAGCGTGGCTTGTCCCGCGATCTGGTGCGCAGCGCCAGTAAAACCTGCAGATGCGGTCTACCTGACGCACCGTTGTCGTCTGATTTGAGGACTGCTTCGCAGCCCATCGCGAGCAAGCTGCGCTCCCACGGCCTCCGGCCAGAATCAAAAGCCTGAGCGTGCCCGGTCTGTTTCTGCCGAAGGCGTGGGAGGGAGCTTGCTCGCGATGGGCCGCCGGCGCGCTCGACTGCGAAGCGGCGGTAACAGGTGCGCTACCCGAACCTCACGCTTCGGCCAGCTGTTCCTCATATTCTTTCTGATACTGACCCGCCAGCGTCGTTTTCTGCTTTTCGTCCAGCAGCTTGCCCGCCATCTGGAAGAACTTCTGCTCTTCTTCCTTCAAGTGGTGGTGGACCTTGTGGGACAGCTTTTTCGCGGTCGCCATCCAGGCCGGGCTGGACATCTCGGTCTCGTCCAGGGTTTCCATCATCTCGTCCATCTCATGGTGCTCCGAGATGGCATGACGGCTCAGATCGACGCCGTTGTCGTATTGCATCAGCGGGATATAAAAGTGCCGCTCCTCGGCCGTTTCGTGCGCCTGCAATTCGGCCTTCAGCTGCTTATAGGCTTCGACCCGCTCGGCACTATCGCCGTGGGTCTGTATCAGCGCGTCGGCATAGCCGCGCTGCCGATCATGGCTTTCACGCAACGCTTCAAAAATGTTCACCGGCAATTCTCCTGACTGCAGCCTTCCGAATTAAAAGGGCTAAAACCTAGACATTGGCGGGGGATCAGGGGTTCAAACACGACCTGCATTTTCCGATGCGGCGCGGCAGGTCGCGTCGATTTGCCGCACCTGGCCGTTGCCGGTACCCTACGCGGCTGTCGATCAAGGAGCGTGAGATGACACTGCCAAAGTCGGACACGGGCAACGAGCCGCCCACTGTCACGAAACACCGTCGTGCGCCCAAAGGCGAGAAACGGCGAGAAGAGTTGCTCGATGCGGCGCTGCAGGTGTTTTCCCTCGAAGGGTACACCGGCGCGTCCATGGCCCAGGTGGCCGGCATCGTCGGCATCTCGGTGGCCGGGCTGCTGCACCACTTTCCCAGCAAAGTGTCGCTGCTGATGGGCGTGCTGGAGCGGCGCGACGCCATCAGCCAGAAAATCGCCGACGAAGTCCGCGGCGACAACACCCTCTCCGGATTGCTCGGCAGCCTGCGGGCGATCAATCGCTCCAACGCCACCGCGCCGGGCGTGGTGCGCGCCTTCACCATCCTCAACGCCGAAAGCCTGCTGGCTAATCAACCGGCGTGGGAATGGTTTCAGAACCGCTACCAAATGATCCATGGGCGATTGGTGGGGCAGTTTCAGGAGTTGGTCGACGCGGGCGAAGTGCTGCCGCAGCTCAACATTTCGGGTCTGGTCGAAGAAATCCTGGCGATGATGGATGGCTTGCAGATCCAGTGGCTACGGTTTCCCGAGCGATTCGACCTGGTGCAGCGCTTCGACGATTACATGGCCCGGGTGGATACGGCGATACGGGTTGTCCGGTAGCGGCAGGTGTCACGCGGTTTGTTGGATGAAAGCCACGATCCCGTTGGAGCGAGGCTTGCCCGCGAAGAGGTCAGTGCAGGTCAATAGCGTCGGGCCTGAAAAGCTTCGCGGACAAGCCTCGCTCCAACCATTCGATGGGTAAATCTGTCTGCCATAAAAAAACCTGCGGGAGCGGGTTCTTCGCGAAGAAGGGTGGTGCATCCGACCCGCTTGTGCTGTCAGGCCAGTCCCCTTGCGAAGAAACCCGCTCCCTCAGGTTCTCGTGTTTTAAAAAGCGGCTCGTCCCTGAGCCTGCGGTCATCCCTGAGTCAACGCATCAATTGCCTGTGGCGCTCGACTTGTCGGTGGTGGTGGTGGTGTCGTCGGTGCCGTAGCCGTCACCTTCGCTGGTGTCGGTGTCATCAGCTTCGTTCTGGTGCATCAGGCCGCCGGTTTTAACCGGTGGCAAGGTGACCTGAGTCGAGTTCAGCGCCGAACGTGGCAGCGGGTTGCTGGTGGTGGTGGAGAGTTCACGACGGAACGGGTTCACCAGCTTGGCGTTCAGGCGGATGTCCTGCGACGAAGAGCCCAGTGCGATGTTGAAGCTGTCTGCATCAACGACCCACTGATTGCTCTTGGTGTCGAAGTAGGCCAGCGAACGGTCATTCAGCTCGATGGTCACGCGCTTGCTTTCGCCCGGCTCCAGGAAGACTTTCTTGTAGCCCTTGAGCTCCTTGCTCGCGCGTTCCACGGTCGGGTTGTTCTGACCGACATACAGCTCGGCCACTTCAGAACCACCCACCTTGCCGGTGTTGCTCAAGTCGAACGAGACCTTGATCGGTGCGCCGGCGACTGCAACGCCTGGGGTGACGCTGATGTTGCTGTAGCCGAACGTGGTGTACGACAAGCCGTAGCCGAACGGGTAGAGCGGCTTGATGCCCTTCTTCTCGTAGCCGCGATAACCCAGCATCAGGTCATCGGCGTAGCTCATCTCGGTGACGACGCCGGTGTTATCAAAGTTCTTGAAGGAGGCGTAGGCCGGGTTGTCTTCGATGTTGCGTTCGATACTGATCGGCAGCTTGCCCGATGGGTTGACCTTGCCGAACAGGATTTCAGCCAGGGCCTGACCGCCGTTCTGACCCGGGTAGAAGGCGTGCAATGCCGCCGGCACCTGGTCGATCCAGTCGCTCATCTTCAGGCCCGTACCGCCGTGCATGGTGACCACGGTGTTCGGGTTGACCTTGGCGATGTTGTTGATCAGGTCGTTCTGGAACTCAGGCAGATCGAAGCTGTGGTCGAAACCTTCACCTTCGTACTGATTGCTGTTGCCGACCGCGACAACCACGGCGTCGTACTTGGACAGATCCTGCGGAGCAACCAGCGAAGCCCAGCTCATCTGCACGCCGACCAGGCCGCCCATGGTGGAGAGGTAGCCGTTACGGCGCGAGTATTCCAGCTTGATGTCGTAAGCCTTGCCGGCTTCCAGCTTCAGCTTGGCGAAGACCGGAATGGTCGGCGGGATGCTGTTGCCTGGCAGGTGCTCGCCATCACCGTTGTCGATGATTTTCTCGCCGTTGACGTACAGGCGCACGGCGCCGTCAGCCCGGACCTTGAACACTTGCTCACCGCTGACGGTCGGCGTGATCTTGCCGCTGTAGCGAATCGAGGTGTTCGACGTATCGCCACTGACCGGCAGGTCGCTGTCGCTGGACCAGTCCAGGTTGACGTGGGTGTCGGTACGCGTGGCCGCCGGATCACCGGACCAGTTGGCGTTGGTGAAGAACTCGGTTTTCAGGCCGGGAACGTCCTTGCCTGCGCTGTTGGTGTTGCTCCAGACGGTGGTCGTCGGGTCCAGCGACAGGCCGTCGATGAACTCGACCTTGGCGTTCGGTGCGATCTGCTTCAGGCCGCTCAGTTCGCTGATGTAATGCGCTGCCATGACGTTGGCGCTGCCGAAACCGGTCGCCGGGGCGTACTTGGCCAGCTCGCCGACCACGGCGATGGACTTGACCTTGGCCTTGTTCAGAGGCAGCAGGTTGTTCTGGTTCTTGAGCAGCACGATGCCTTCACGGGCAGCGTTCAGCGCAACGCGGTTGCTGGTGGCGCTGTTCATGTTGTGCGTGGTCAGTGGGGTCTTGCTGTCGAACTTGTACAGGTAGATGTTCTTGAGGATGCGACGGACTTTGTCGTCGATGGTCGCGGCACTCAACTCACCGCTGTCCAGACGCGGCTTGAGCACCGTGCTGTTCATCTGGTAGCCCATCATGTCCAGGTCGGTCCCGGCCTGGGCAGCTTCATAGCCATGCACGACGGCGTTGTAGTCGCTCTGGACGAAGCCGGTGTAGCCCCACTCTTTCTTCAGGATGTCGCGGATCAGGTGCGAGTTTTCGCAAGCGAATTCACCGTTCACCTTCTGGAAGGAGCACATCATCATCGCGGTCTTGCCGTTTTTCGAAGCGGACTCGAAGCCTGGCAAGGTCATTTCGCGCAGTACGCGCTCGGGGATGGTTTCGTTCAGGGTGAAACGGTTGGTTTCCTGATCGTTGGCTGCGTAGTGCTTGGTGTTGGCCCACACGCCGCGCGACTGGATGCCGTTGACCACGGCAGGCACCAGGCTTGCACCCAGGAACGGGTCTTCACCGGACAGGTATTCGAACGCACGGCCGCCGTACGGCATGCGGTACAGGTTCACGCCGGGGCCAGTGATGAACTGATAGCCGCCGGTCGCCGTGTCGTAACCCAGTGCGCGACCCAGGTCGATGGCGCGACGCGGGTTCCAGGTGGCTGCCAGGTTCGGGCCGGACGGGTAAACCACACCCTGGTCGTTGCCTTCGCTGGTGTAACGCACGCCGACGCCGCCGTCAGCGCCGTGGATTTGCGGGATGCCTTGGGAGGCTAGGGGCTTGACGTCCCAGCCGCCGGTACCGCCGATGTAGGCCAGCTTTTCTTCCTGGCTCAGCTTGGCGAGGGTTTTTTCAGCGGCCTTGTCGGCGCGTACTTCGCGAGCGGCCAGGGTCGAGGCGTCGGCTGCATAGACCTGTGATACCGCCAGTGCCAACAAGGCTAACGCCGAATGAGCACCGATCATTTTTTTATTGCGCATGTATTACTCCCAACACATTTGACTGAGTCAATTAGTCGCAGGGCGACTGATCGTTTATAACTTTCTTCAGGCAATAAGCTGCCCGTATCGTGACCCTTAAATTGAAACTTAAAGGCGATATCTGCCGGGCTTTATTGATGTTTTCGTTATTAAAATTATGGTTTAAATAAACGCTGCGTGATAACTAAGTGCCACTACGTGCTGGCACTTTGAAACGCTGAAAACGGGTAAATTAACGCCGGTCTTGTCACTAAATGTCAAACAAAAGCGTGAAAATTAGCGTTTTGACATTCTTTTTAACAAAGAAATGAACTTGTGCTAAACCGTTGGGTCGATAGGTTTAAGAAATTTTCAGGAGCCCGCTGCCACTGCGATTCAAGGCAATGGGCTTAACTTTCTTGAAAGTAACGCCGCATCCGGTACTTCCGGAGAGGCGTGCAATGCGTTAACTAATTTAAAAGTGGAGAAAGTTTATGAAACTGCCCCTGATTGGCGCGAGCGTTATTATTGGCCTGGCACTTTGTGGCAACGCGATGGCTGCTGAATCCACCGACGCCGATGCAACCTCCGGCGCCACTGACTCCACGGTGATGACTCAGACTCAGAACCCCAAGACAGTGAAGAAGCAGACCACGCAAGAGACTAAAGGCGGTCGCCCGCTGAACAACGGTTCGAGCAACACTGCGACGAGTAGCACAACGTCAAAATCCTCAAACTGATAGTCTGAGGCTTCTTGACCGGCTCCCTCCCCAAGCGGGAGCCGTTTGCTCCTCCGATTTTCACTGAATTCCTGTGCTTATGTCCCCAAACCCCGTCGATGCCACTCACCTGCAGATTCCCACTGCCGAGCAGCTCTGCGCCTGGCTGACGGAGCATGCAGGCCTGAAGGCCGCTGATCTTGATCGCGCGCGACGCCTGCTCGCGGAATCCGAAGGCGCCGAGTTGCTGGCGCTGCTGACGCGCCTGGGTCTGGTGTCGGAATTTGAAATGGCACGAGCCTGGGCGGCGCTGCTGGACGCGCCGTTGATCGGTGCCGACACCGCACCGGCGCTCATCGAACCGCTGCCGCCGTTGACCGAGCGCTTTATGCGCCATTTTCAGGTGGTGCCGCTGGAGTGGCTTGACGACGGCCTGCATGTACTGGCCGCCAGCCCCAGCGAAGTGTTTGCCTTCGAAGCGATTGCCTACGGCTGTGAAGTGCCGGTCTGGGTGTCCATCGGCCCGCGCAACGACGTCGAGACCCTGATCGAGCGTTATTACGGTCAGGGCCGTTCGGCCATGGGCACGCTGATCGAAAACCTCGACGATGAGGGCGGCTCGCTGGAAGACATCGAGCACCTCAAGGACCTGGCCTCCGAAGCGCCGGTCATTCGTCTGGTCAACCTGATCCTGCAACGCGCCGTCGAACAGCGCGCCTCCGACATTCATATCGAGCCCTTCGAAAGCCACCTCAAGGTGCGCTACCGCATCGACGGTGTGCTGCATGAAGCTGAAGCGCCGCCGTCCAGTTCATCGGCGGCGGTGATTTCCCGGATCAAAATCATGGCCCGGCTGGACATCGCCGAGCGCCGCTTGCCCCAGGATGGCCGCATCATGCTGCGCATCCAGGGCAAGGAGCTCGACCTGCGGGTGTCCACCGTGCCCACCAGTTTCGGCGAATCGGTAGTGATGCGTCTGCTGGACCGGCAGACCATCAACTTCGATTTCCAGAGCTTGGGCTTCGACGGCGCCCGGCTCGATCAATTCCTCGACGTGCTGCAGCGGCCCCACGGTATTTTGCTGGTGACCGGCCCCACCGGCTCGGGCAAGACCACCACCCTTTATACGGCGCTGTCGCAACTCAACACCGCCGAGCGCAAAATCATCACCGTCGAGGACCCGGTGGAGTATCAGCTCGAAGGCATCAACCAGATTCAGGTCAAACCGTCCATCGGCCTGGACTTCGCCGGCGCCCTGCGCTCCATCGTGCGTCAGGACCCGGACGTGATCATGATCGGTGAGATGCGCGACCTGGAAACCTGCCGCATCGCCATTCAGTCATCGCTCACCGGTCACCTGGTGCTTTCGACGCTGCACACCAACAGTGCGGCGGCGAGTATCACGCGTTTGCTGGACATGGGCGTTGAAAGTTACCTGATTGCCTCCACCGTCAACGGAATCCTGGCGCAGCGTCTGGTGCGCCGGCTGGATGTGGAAACCCGCGAAGCATTCGAAGCGCCGCAGGAACTGATCGACGAGCACGAGCTGCACCGTTTCACCGACGAACGTCCCATCCGTTTGTATCGGCCACGGTCCGACGCGCCGGGCGGCGGTTATCGCGGGCGTAGCGCTATCACCGAATTGTTGATCATGAATGAAGAGCTGCGTGGCCTGCTGATGCGCCGCGCGGACGCTTCAACCCTGGAGCAGGCCGCGCGCCGTTCCGGTTTGCGCACGCTCCATGAAGAAGGATTGCGCCAGGCAGTGGCGGGTATCACCTCGCTGGAAGAAGTATTGCGTGTGACGCGAGGCGAATGACATGACCCCTTTCAAATACCGGGCGCTGGATGGCCAGGGCGCGGAACAGACCGGCCTGCTCGAAGCCCGGGACAAGGACGCGGCCGTCGCGGCGCTGCACAAGCGCGGGCTGATGCTGCTGCACATCGAGCCCTCAAGCCTGGGCGGCCTGCGTCAGGCATTGGGCCGCGGCACCCTGAACGGCGCGGCGCTGATGAGCTTCACCCAGCAACTGGCGACGCTGCTGGGCGCTGGCCAGCCGCTGGAACGCTCGCTGACTATCTTGCTCAAGCAACCCGGCCAGCCGCAAACCCGTGCCCTGATCGAGCGTATTCGCGAGCAGGTCAAGGCCGGCAAGCCGCTGTCCGTGGCGCTGGAAGAAGAGGGCCGGCAGTTTTCGCCGCTGTACATCAGCATGGTGCGCGCGGGCGAGGCGGGCGGGGCGCTGGAAAACACCCTGCGGCAGCTCAGCGACTACCTGGAGCGCAGCCAGTTGCTGCGTGGCGAAGTCATCAACGCGCTCATTTACCCGGCGTTCCTGGTGGTCGGCGTGCTGGGTGCGCTGGCGCTGCTGCTGGCGTACGTGGTGCCGCAGTTCGTGCCGATCTTTCGCGATCTGGGCGTCCCGATTCCGTTCATCACCAAAGCCATCCTGTGGCTCGGCGAATTTCTCAGCAGCTACGGGCTGCTGGTGCTGGGCGGTATCATTGCCGTGGTGTGGGGCAGTGCGGTGCGTTTGCGCAACCCGCAGCGGCGCCTGCGTCGCGACCGTCGCCTGCTGAAAACCCGCATCATCGGCCCGTTGCTGCAACGCATCGAAGCGGCGCGTCTGGCGCGCACACTCGGTACGCTGTTGAGCAACGGCGTGGCGCTGCTGCAAGCGTTGGTCATTGCGCGGCAGGTCTGCACCAACCGAGCCTTGCAACAGCAGGTGGAGCAAGCAAGCGAATCGGTCAAAGGCGGCGGCACCCTGGCCAGCGCGTTTGGCGCGCAGCCCCTGCTGCCGGACCTGGCACTGCAAATGATCGAAGTCGGCGAACAGGCCGGCGAACTGGACAAAATGCTCTTGAAAGTGGCCGACGTCTTCGACGTCGAAGCCAAACGCGGCATCGACCGCATGCTCGCGGCCCTGGTGCCGACCCTGACCGTGGTCATGGCAGCACTGGTGGCAGTGATCATGCTCGCTATCATGCTGCCGTTGATGAGCCTGACCAGCAACATCTGAACATCTTTTGACGAGGTAGTATCCGCCATGAAGCGTAGTCGATTCAGAGCTCCATCCCGCCGCCAACGCGGTTTCACCCTGCTGGAAATGCTTGCCGTGATCGTGCTGTTGGGCATCGTCGCGACCATCGTCGTGCGTCAGGTGGGCGGCAACGTCGACAAGGGCAAGTACGGCGCAGGCAAGGCGCAACTGGCCAGCCTGTCCATGAAGATCGAGAGCTATGGCCTGGACATGGGTTCGCCACCGAAAACCCTGCAGCAGCTGGTGGAAAAACCCGCCAACGCCTCCGGTTGGGCCGGCCCGTACGCCAAACCGTCGGACCTCAAGGATCCGTTCGGCCACGCCTTCGGCTATCGCTTCCCGGGCCAGCACGGTTCGTTCGACCTGATTTTCTTCGGCCAGGACGGCCAACCCGGCGGCGAAGGCTACAGCGCCGATCTGGGCAACTGGGAATAAAACAGTCTCATGAATGCAGTAGGGACGAGTCGCGGGTTTACCTTGCTGGAGATGCTGGTGGTCATCGTTCTGATGAGCATCGGCATCGGCCTGGTCGGGTTCGGCTTGTCTCAGGGTTTGCATTCGGCCAACGAACGCCAGGTCGTCGGGCAGATGGTCCAGACGCTGCGCACCGCCCGCAGCGCGGCGATCATCAGCGGGCGGACCACCGAGGCGAAGTTCGATCTGCGCCAGCGCACGTTTCACGCCCCCGGCCAGCGGGTTCAGCAATGGCCCGCCGAGATGGGGGTGCAGTTGAACACCTCGGCGGACCTGGACTCGGCATTCGCCTTTCACCCCGACGGCAGTTCCAGCGGTGGCAACCTGGTGGTGTTTCGCGGTGACCGCCATTGGCGCATCGACGTGGGTTGGCTGACCGGCAGCGTCAAGAGTCGGGTCCTGCAATGAGGCCGGTTAACCCACAGGCAGGTTTCACCCTGCTGGAAATGCTGGCTGCGATGGTAGTCATGGCCGTGTGCAGCAGCGTGGTGCTGGTGGCGTTCGGGCAGAGCGCGCGCTCGTTGCAGCAGGTCGAACGCAGTGATCGGCTCAGCCAAGTGGCCCGTTCGGTGCTGGATGATCAAAGCATCGGCGTATTGCAGACCGGCACCCGCGACGGTGTAGTGGATGGCGACATTCGCTGGTCCCTGTCGATCAATGAACTCACGGCCAAGGCCGGACAGTCACGTTTGATGCGCCTGGACCTGATCATCAGCGAAGGGCGCCGAGAGGCACAGTTCAGCACCTTGCGTCTGGTCAGTCCGGCGAAGGCGGGGGCACTGTGAACCGGCCTCAGCGCGGCTTCACGCTGCTGGAAATCATGATCGTGCTCAGCCTGCTGGCGGTGCTGCTGACCCTGGTGGGCGGCGCGATTCTGGGTGCCAACAAGGCGGTGGCCAAGGCCGATCACTACACCGGTAGCCTCGATGAGCGGCGCGCTGCACAGACCTTCCTGCGCAGCGCCATCGGCCAGGCATTGCCGCTGGACACGTCGGACGACGACAGCGAAAGCTCGGGCTTTTTCGAAGGCTCGCCAGACCGCGTGCAGTTCATCGCCACGCTGCCGGGCAACCTCGGCGGCGGGATTCAGCTGCACACGGTGGAGCTGGGAGGCCCCGAATCGGATCGCCGGCTGCAAGTGGCCTTCGCGCAACTGGAGGGTAATTCGCTGCGCCCCCTGGGCGAACCGCAAGTGCTGCTGCATGGCGTGCGCGGCTTGAGCCTGAGTTATCGCGGGTTCACGGCAAAAGGCGAACCCACCGGTTGGCTGGCGCAGTGGCCCTGGCCCAATCGTCTGCCGCGAGCGGTACGGATTGAAGTACAGATGAAAGGCCCGGTGGGCTGGCCGACCGAAGTGGTCGCCCTGCGCCTGGATTTGTCGGGCGGGGCGGGCGGATGACGACGCAACGACCGCTCGCGCGACAGACAGGCGTCGCGCTGCTGCTGGTGCTCTGGGCGCTGGCCTTGCTCAGCCTGCTGCTCGGCGGCCTGGCCGGTTGGGTGCAGCTGGAAACCCGTCAGGGCTTGTGGCAGCGCCAGCACACGCAGGCGGTGCTGGCGGCGGAAGCGGGGATGAATCAGGCCGTGCAGATCCTGCTCGATGTCTCTTACCGTCCGCGCTGGATCGCCGACGGGCGTGAAGTGCCGTTGCAGTTTGACGACGCGCAACTGGTGGTCGCCGTGACCAGCGAGCGCGGCAAGCTCGATCTCAACGCGGCCATGGTCGAGGACGTCACCCGCGTCGCCCAGGCCTGCGGCGCCAGCCGTGATCAGGCCACGCAACTGGGCAAGGCGCTGCAAGCCCGGCGCGGTGGCAATGCGCCGCCGTTGCGGGTGGTGGAAGAACTGCGCCAACTGCCCGGCATGACTCAGATACTGTACGACCGATTGCTGCCCCACGTGACCCTGTGGAGCGGGCTGCCCCAGCCGGAAGCGGCGTTTGCCACGCCGTTGTTGCGCAGTGCTTTGAACATGCCCAACCAGGCCGCCGTCGGCACCGAGCCTGGCGATGTCGTCACCATCGACAGCCAGGCACAACTGCCGAGCGGCTTTAGCGCCCGGTTACAAACCACCGTTTTATTGAATCCATCGGAGGGCAACGCTCAGCCTTACAGGGTGCTGCGTTGGCAAGAATGAGTCTTTTATCTTCAGCGCATCTGGCGCCGGTCAGGGCCGGGCTCGACACACTTGCCCGCCGCTGGCGCGGCAGTCCGGCGCAACGCCTCTGGCAGCTCTGGCTCCACGAATTGCGCGGCTGCCTGCCTGCGCACCTGCAACACTGGATGGAGGACGAAACGCCGATCCAGCGCCATGACTGGCCCTTGCTGTCGGCGCGGGTCCCCGGCTCTCGTCACGTGCTGGTGCTGCCGCCGTCGGCGGTCATGGTCCAGCGCCTGCAGTTGCCGCTGGCCGCCGTTCGCGATCTGGAAGCCGTCGTCGGCTACGAGCTGGACAAGTTCACCCCGTTCCCTCGGGATCAGCTGTATTACGTGGCACGTCAGGATGGCCGCAGCGCGGGTCTGGCGCAGGTCACCCTCGTCGCCATCATGCGCGAACGCCTGGACCGCATTCTGGCGGAATGCGCGGACCTGGGTTTCAAGCCCGATGCGGTGGATGGGTCCACGGCCAGCGGCACGCTGTTGGGCGTTGACCTGCTGCCCCAGCCGTTGCGCCCGATGCAGGCACGCAGCGGACGCGGCTGGCAGCGCAAACTGGCCTGGCTGAGCGGCGCGTTGCTGCTGGCGCTGATGGTGCTGTGGCTGCAAGACCGCCAGCAATTGCTCAGCGAAATGCAGGAGACGGTGCAGTCGCAGAAAGCCGATGCCGCGCAGATTCAGCAGTTGCGTCAGCAACTGGCCAACACCCGTGGCGCGGCCGATTACCTGGCCCGGCGCAAGGCTGCGCAACCGACCATGGCCGCCTTGCTCAGCGAACTGACCGCCTGCCTGCCGCCCGACACCTGGGTCGATCAGCTTGAAATCGACGACAGTGCCGAGCTGTCGATCTCGGGCCAAAGCGCCAAGGCCAGCGCCCTGATCGCGCGGCTCAAGGACTGCCGAAGCCTGGACAACCCGCAGTTCCAGGGCGTTATCCAGCCTGACCCCGTCACCGGTAAAGATCGCTTTTCCCTGCGCGCCCACTTGCACCAGGAGGCCGCTCATGCGTCGACCCCTGACACCCCGTGAACGTCGCGGCGCCGCGCTGATCGTACTGGCCTTCGTCCTGTGCGCCGGCTATTGGTTGCTGATCGACAGCTGGTTCGCCGGTCCCTTGCGTGACATGGACGATGAGGCCGATCAGCTGAGAGCGCAGCAACAGCGTTACGCCGGCCTGCTGCAACAAGGCGACGCCCTGCGCGCGCAACTGCAAAAGGGGCTGAAGGACCCCGCCAGCAACACCAGCCTGCTGCCCGGCGAAGACCCCAGCGCCGTGGCCGCCGACCTGATGCAGCAACTTGCCGATCTGATCGACACCCACGCCGACACCGGTGCCGGTTGCGCGCTGACCCAGCGCATGCCGATCACGCCGGAGCAGGACGGCAGCGAGCCGTATCGCCAGGTCAAAGTCAGCCTGACCCTGGAGTGCGGCATCGAGCCGCTGATGGCGATCCTGCATGAACTGGAATACCAGCGGCCGTTTCTGTTCGTCGACGACATCAGCCTGCGGCGTGACGTCAAGGCACCGCTCAAGGGCGGCGCCGGCAAGCTGGTCGCGCACCTGTTGGTGCGCGGTTACCTGCAGGCGGCACCGATTGTGCAAGCAGGTTCCGCTGAACAAGACACTCCTGCTGAACAGGCCGCGCCATGATCCCCTCCCTCAAGACCAACGAGTTGATCCTGGCCGTCACCGCCGCGGTATTGCTGTTGCTGGTGATCGGCGTGCTCAGCGGCATGGGGCATTCGGCCGACTGGCTGGAAGCGCGCGCGCCGCGTCAAAATAACGTTGCGCAACGCACGCCCAACGTGCCCGACGCCGACCTTGCCAGCCTCGCCAACACCTGGCGCACGCCACTGTTCAGCACCGATCGCAGCCCGGACGTACCGCTGCGCAAATCGCAGCAGGCGTCGAGCCTGGCCGGCCTGACGCTGACCGGCGTGATCCTCAACGGCCCAATGCAAGTGGCGTTCATTCGCCAGAAAAGCGGCCCGCCGCTCAAGGTCCGTCAAGGCCAGCGCCTGCCCAACGGCTGGACCCTGCAAAGCCTGAGCGCGCTGCAAGCCACCTTCACGCTGGATGACCGTACCGAGTCCCTGAGTCTGCCGCTGCTGAGACTGCCGCCGCCGTCGACCCAACCCCCGATTTCCCTTTCCAACGAATCCGCCCCATGACCGTTTTTTCAGGAGTGAGTAACATCGCTACTTTGCGCACACCCTTGCTTTGCCTGGCCACCGCTGTCGCCCTCGGTGGCTGCGCGTCCTCGCCCAACACCCTCGAACCGGACAGCGGGATGCTGCGTGAAGCACTTCAAGGAACAGGTCCGCAACGCCCTCCGGTGGACCCGCGCAGCGAGCAGATCCCGCCGGATTCGCAACCGCAGCAAGCGGCCGGGGCGCCGACCCGTCAGGTGATCAAGGGCAATCAGCGCTTCGTGCGTACGCCTTCGGCCAGGGCGGTCGCGCAGCCTGTGGCACAGCCGGGCAGCCCGGACGGGGCCGACGGCGATATCGTTTTCAACTTCACCAACCAGCCGATCCAGGCGGTGGTCAACAGCGTCATGGGCGACCTGCTGCACGAGAGCTACAGCATCGCCGAAGGCGTGAAGGGCGACGTCAGCTTCTCCACCTCCAAGCCAGTGGACAAGGCGCAAGCGCTGTCGATTCTGGAAACCCTGCTGTCCTGGACGGACAACGCGATGATCCGCCAGGGCAATCGCTACATGATCCTGCCCGCCAGCCAGGCGATCACCGGCAAGATGGTCCCGCAGATGTCCACCGCGCAGCCGTCCGCCGGCCTGTCCGCGCGACTGTTCCCGCTGAGCTACATCTCCGCCACCGAAATGCAGAAACTGCTCAAGCCCTTCGCCCGGGAAAACGCCTTCCTGCTGGTGGACCCGGCGCGCAACGTCTTGAGCCTGGCGGGTACGCCCGAAGAACTGGCGAACTATCAGCAGACCATCGACACCTTCGATGTGGACTGGCTCAAAGGCATGTCCGTGGGTGTGTTCGGCCTGCAGCGCGCCTCCGTGGGCGAACTGATGCCGGAACTGCAAAAGCTGTTCGGCCCCGACAGCGGCATGCCGCTGGCCGGCATGGTGCGCTTCCTGCCCATCGAGCGGACCAACTCGGTGGTGGCGTTTTCGTCGCAGCCCGAATACCTGAACGAAGTGGGCAACTGGATTCGCACCATCGACGAAGGCGGCGGCAACGAGCCGCAGATGTACGTCTACGACGTGCGCAACATGAAGGCCACGGACCTGGCCAAATACCTGCGCCAGATCTACGGCACCGGCGCGATCAAGGAAGACGCAGCAGCCACCGTCGCGCCCGGCTTGCGCACCCGTTCCATGTCGTCGCTGACCGGCAATGGCACCGGCTCGGGCGGCATGAGCGGCGGCCTCGGCGGCAACAGCAGCAGCGGCCTGAGCAGCAGCGGCGGCATGAGCAATGGCGGCGGGCTGAGCGGCGGCATGAATCAACAGGCCTCCGGCGCTGACAGCGAATCGGCTGAAGGCAGCGATGAAAGCGCTGACAGCGACAGCGGCGACAGCAGCGATTCGTCCGGTTCCGACGCGTCCGGCAGCGGCAAGAAAAGCCTCGACGCCGGCACCCGTATTTCCGCGCAGAAGAGCAGCAACCAGTTGCTGGTGCGCACGCGCCCGGCGCAGTGGAAAGAGATCGAAGCGGCCATCAAACGCCTGGACAACCCGCCGATGCAGGTCCAGATCGAGACGCGAATTCTCGAAGTGGCGCTCACCGGCGAACTGGATCAGGGGGTGCAGTGGTACCTCGGTCGTCTGGCCGGTAACTCCGCCAGCACCACAGTCGCCAACACCGCCGGCAGCCAGGGCGCGCTGGGCGGTGGCGGGGCAGGGCTGGGCGCTACCGATTCGCTGTTTTACTCGTTCGTCAGCACCAACCTGCAGATCGCGATCCGCGCGCTGGAAACCAACGGCCGCACCCAAGTGCTGTCGGCGCCGTCGCTGGTGGTGATGAACAATCAGAACGCGCAGATCCAGGTCGGCGATAACATCCCGATCAGCCAGACCACGGTCAACACCAATACCTCCGATACCACGCTGAGCAGCGTCGAGTACCTGCAGACCGGTGTGATCCTCAACGTCGTGCCGCGCATCAATCCGGGCGGCCTGGTGTACATGGATATTCAGCAGCAGGTGAGCGACGCCGATGACACGGTGACGGTCAACGGTAACCCGCGTATCTCTACCCGTTCGGTGTCCACGCAAGTGGCGGCGCAGAGTGGGCAGACGGTGTTGCTCGGCGGTTTGATCACGCAGAACAACAGCGAAACCGTGAGCGCGGTGCCGTATCTGGGGCGTATTCCCGGGCTGAAGTGGCTGTTCGGGACGCGTAGCCGATCGAAGGACCGGACTGAGTTGCTGGTGTTGATCACGCCGCGTGTGATCAATAACAGCAGCCAGGCGCGACAGGTCACTGACGATTACCGCCAGCAGATGCAACTGCTTCGGCCGCAGGCCGCGACGCAGAACATGAAGCTGTATTGATCGTGCTGCTTCGCGGGGTTCCTTGATGGGTCACGCGGTCCCTGAATGGATACCTCTCGGACCGTGTGTCTATCCCTGTTGAGGCCGCCGGTTTCTTCGCGGGTAACTCGGTTCCCTGTTGGAGCTGACGAGCCCGTGCGAGGCTGCGATGCGGTGGTTCTGACACCCCACGGATGGTGTGTATATCCGTGATCCAACGTGGCGCGATATGTTGCGGGTAACTCGGTTCCCTGTAGGAGCTGACGAGGCACGAGGCTGCGATGCGGTTTGTCTGGCACCCCTCAGATGGTGTGTATATCAGTTATCGAGGGTGTGGCGGACAACGGTTCCGCTCTTACAGCGGGTCACTTTTTTCAAGAGCCAAAAAAGTAACCAAAAAGGCCCGCTCCCGTGTCCGGC
>NZ_JBEGED010000033.1:480-17250 GCF_040202885.1 Xanthomonas sp. WHRI 1810A | reverse complement strand
GTCAATGACGCCAATCTGGTTGGCAAAGCATTGCGCATGGCGATTGAGCTTCGTGGGTGCCCTGCAGGCCTGATGTTCACTCAGACCAAGGCTGTCAGTACACCAGCCACAAGTTTCGGGATGAGCTGGTAAAGCACGACATCAAGCAAAGCATGAGCCGTCGTGGCGAGTGCTGGGACAACGCCCCGACCGAGCGTTTCTTCGGTACCCTCAAGTCAGAGTGGGTTCCAGCGAAAGGCTACGAAAAGATAGAGGAAGCGCGCAGCGATATAATCCGTTTCTTCATGTACTACAACCGCACGCGGCTGCATAGTTACAACGCCTACCTGTCACCGATAGCAATGGAGCAGAAGTCAGCATAAACCCCGTAACGGGTGTCCGGGATTACTTGACCAGTTCAGCTTGCTCGCGATGAGGTCGGTCGGGCCGCTGAGGTTTTACGCCCGATTAACGCTTCGCGAGCAAGCTCCCTCCCACACGTTCTACCGACAGTAAATGTATCGCCTAAGGCATCCCCAACCAGTTCGGCAACGCCAGGGAGATGAACGGCACGTACGTCACCAGCAGCAGGAACAGCAGCAGGATCGACAGCCAAGGCAACGCCGCCCGAATGGTTTCGCCCAGCGTCAGCCCGGTCACCGCCGAGGTCACGAACAGGTTCAGGCCCACCGGCGGATGCACCAGCCCGATTTCCATGTTCACCACCATCACGATCCCCAAGTGAATCGGGTCGATGCCAAGCTTCATCGCAATCGGGAAGAAGATCGGCGCCAGGATCAGGATGATCGCGGAGGGCTCCATGAAGCTGCCGGCCACCAGCAACACGATGTTGACCATGATCAGGAAGCCAATCGGCGTCAGGCCTTCAGACAGCACCCAGGCGGTGATCTGCTGCGGGATCTGTTCGGTCGTCAGCACATGGGCGAACAGCATCGCGTTGGCGATGATGAACATCAGCATGATCGACAGCCGCCCGGACTCGATCAACACCTTCGGGCAGTCCTTGAAGCTCATGTCCTTGTAGACGAACAGCGCAATGAACGCCGAATACACCGCTGCCACGGCGGCCGCTTCGGTGGGGGTGAACATGCCGCTGTAGATCCCGCCGAGGATGATCACCAACAGCAGCAAACCCCAGAACGCACGCTGTGCGGTGTGCAGCCATTGACGGAATGTAACGCGCGGTTGTGCAGGCAGTTTTTTGACCCGGGCGACGATGTAGATCACCACCATCAGAATCACGCCCAGCAGAATCCCCGGCACCACGCCGGCAATAAACAGCTTGCCCACTGAGGTCTCGGTGGCCGCCGCATAGACCACCATTACAATCGACGGCGGAATCAGGATGCCCAGGGTCCCGGCGTTACAGATGATCCCGGCGCCGAAGGCTTTCGGGTAACCGGAGCGCACCATGCCGGCCACGGCAATCGAACCCACCGCTGCCACCGTCGCCGGCGAGGAGCCCGACAGCGCCGCGAACAGCATGCATGCCAGCACGGCCGCAATCGCCAGGCCGCCACGGATATGGCCGACACAGGCGTTGGCGAAATCGATCAGCCGCTGGGCCACGCCACCGGTGGTCATGAACGCGCCAGATAACAGGAAGAACGGAATCGCCAGAAAGGTGTAGCTGTCTGACGTTTCGAACAGCTTGATCGCCAGCGAACTCAATGAGTCCTGACTGAACATCAGGATCGACACCGCGCCGGACAGCCCCAGGGAGATCGCAATCGGCACGCCGAGGAACATGAACACGAACAGCAGCAGGAACAAACAGATAACCGTCATCAGTGTTGCTCCTCGACAGGATTGGCCAGCTTGGTCGCTTCCGCCGCTTCGTCTGCCAGGCCTAAGCCGACCTGCCGATGGGTGTAGATGCGGTACATGATTTCCAGATAACGGGCGAACACCATGGCAAAGCCGATGGGCACTATAACCGTGATGTACGCCACCTTGATGCCGTAGCGGTCAAGGTCTTCGGCGCCAATTCCGGCGACGAACAAGGCCGACACCCATTTGTAGCTCGCCACCAGAAACAAGCCGGCGTAGGCCATGCAACAGGCACAGGCGAGCATCGCCAGCCAGCGCTGCACCGGTTTGCTGGTCAACTTGACCAGCGCGTCCACCCCCAGGTGGCCCGCCGTGCGCACGCCATAGGCGATACCGAAGAAGATCAGCCAGCCGAACAGCGCCTTAGTCAGCGCCACGCTCCAGGTCATCTCCTGGGCGTAGCCCATCAGGTGATCGCCAATCCCTGCGAAGAAGTCGCTGCTGACCGCCCACTGATCGCTGAGGGTGTAGAACAGCGTGTAGATGTTGTTCAGCGCCACGTAAACGAATGTCACCAACGTCATGGCAGCCAGCAGGAAGGCAATCATGCCTTCCTCGAAGTGCTCCCAGATTCGCCTTAGCGATTGCATATGAATTCTCCGAACGTCGAGAGAGCAGCCACCCTGGACCGGGTGGCCGCGCAGGCACGGGGCCTGCTCAGATCACAACTTGAATGGCCGGTCGGACCGGGTTCAAGGCGCCGTGTTGGCGGCGTCGGCAGCCTTGATCATGTCCGCGCCGATTTCGTCGGAGAACTTGTCCCAGACCGGCTTCATGACTTCGCGCCATTTGGCCCGTTGCTCAGGGGTCAACGGATCGATTTCACTGGTCTTGGCGTCGATGATCTTCTGCTTGGCGGTCTGGTTCAGGGCTTCAGCCTGTTTGTTCACTTCCACCGTCACCTCATCCAGGATCTTCTGCAGCTCGGCGCGTACGTCTTCAGGCATGCCGTTCCAGAACTTGGAGTTGGTGATGACCATGTAATCGATCAGGCCGTGGTTGGTTTCGGTGAAGAACGGCTGGACTTCGTTGACCTTCTGGCTTTCGTAATTGGACCAGGTGTTCTCGGTGCCGTTGACGGTGCCGGTCTGCAGCCCCTGGTACACCTCGGCAAAGCTCATCTTGCGCGGGTTGGCGCGCAGGGCGACGAACTGGGCTTCCAGGACGCTGGAGGCCTGCACGCGGAATTTCAGGCCGCGGGCATCCTTGGGCTCGATCAGTTTTTTGTTGGCGGAGAGTTGCTTCAGGCCGTTGTGCCAGTAAGCCAGGCCGTGGATGCCTTTATCGTCCATGGAGGTCAGCAGGGCTTTACCCTCTGGCCCCTGCTGGAAACGGTCGACGGCGGCCAGGTCGTTGAACAGGAACGGCAGGTCGAAAATCTGCACCTTCTTGGTGTACTGCTCGAACTTGGCCAGCGACGGCGCCAGCATCTGCACGTCCCCCAGCAACAGCGCTTCCATCTCCTTGCCGTCACCGAACAGCGACGAGTTGGGATAGACCTCGACTTTGACCCTGTCCTTGAGTTGAGGGTCGGCGGCGACCCGCTTCTGGAACATCAAGGCGCCCTGCCCCTTCGGGGTGTTTTCAGCCACCACGTGAGCGAACTTGATGATGATGGGATCGGCCGCCTGAGCAAGGCCGGCCATGGAGAATGCGGCGGCGCAGAAAAGCACCTTGGTCAGCTTCAACATCGATATCACCTTTTTATTGTTGTAGGAGAGTCAGCCTCTGAGGGCTGCTGTTTCGAAGCATGTCGCACAGCGAGTGTGGCCTAAAGATGGCCTATTACCAGGCGTTTAGAGAATTAGCTTTTATGTAACCCAGCGTTCGGTGGGGCTGAACGCGATGCAATGGCCCCCATTTTTCCCGTGTAGGAGCTGACGACCAGCGGGAGGCTGCGATTACGGTTTGCCTGACACACCGCAATCGCAGCCTCGCACGGGCTCGTCAGCGCCTACAGGGAAGCGTGTTCCTTACGTGGCGGCCAAGGCCAGCAGACGCTGGGCGCGGAGCAGGACCGGTGCGTCGACCATCTGCCCATCGAGCTGGAATGCCCCGGCGCCCTTGGCTTCGGCGCTGGCCCGGACGACTTTTCGCGCCCAGTCCAGGTCATCGTCGCTGGGGGTCAGGGCGGCGTGGATCACCGGCACCTGCCTGGGATGAATGCACAACGCGCCGCCGTAACCCATGTCGTACGCATGGCGGGTGGCACGTTCCAGCCCTTCGGGATCACCGATGGCCGGAAACACGCCGTCCAGCGGCGGCAGCAAATCGGCGCCGCGAGAATGCAATTGCACCGACATACGCGCCTGATCCAGGAACACCTGCGCGGCCAGGGTGCCGGTGTTCAGGTTCAGGTCCAGCGCCAGATCAAGGCTGCCGAACGACAAGCGCTGAACCCCGTCGGCGTGGGCGATCTGCGCCAGCGCCAGCAAGCCCTTGGCGCTTTCGATGATCGGCCAGATGGGCTTGCCGGTCTGCCATACCGCCGCCAAGTGTTCGGCACTTTCAACCTTGGGCAGCAGGACGCCGGTGACCCCTGCGTGTTGTTTGCAAAACGCCAGGTCAGCGGCATGTTCGGCGTGATCGGGCGCATTGACCCGCACCCAGACCTGCGCCTGCGGCGCGTCCTGCAGAAACGCCGCCAGGTTATCCCGGGCCTGGCGCTTGAGCGGTTCTTCCACGGCGTCTTCGAAATCGACGATCACCGCATCGGCACCCGCCGCCAGGGCCTTGGCAAAACGCTCGGGCCGGCTGCCGGGCACGAACAGCGCGGAGCGGACGATGGATCGGGGCATGGTGTGTTCCTCTTTCATGAATCTGGATATACGGCGCAGCGGGTGAAAATGCCTCGCGAGCAAGCTCCCTCCCACAGTGTTCAGCGCCTACCAAGGCGCGGCGAATGCACAAACTTGTGGGAGGGAGCTTGCTCGCGAGAGCGGTGGGGCAGACCGCACCCGTGGTGACTCAAACCACCCCGGCCGCCACAAGCCGCGCCTGTTCTTCAGCGGAAAACCCCAGCTCGCCGAGGATGCTGCCAGTGTGTTGCCCCAACCCCGGCACGCCGTCCATGCGCGGGGTGAACGCGGCGTTGCGACCCGGCGGCAACAACGACGGCAACGGACCGGACGGGCTGTCCACTTCACGCCAGCTGTCCCGCGCCTTGAGCTGCGGGTGATCCCACACGCCCTGCATGTCGTTGACCCGGGCGTTGGCGATCTGCGCCTCTTCAAGCCGCGCCACCACTTCATCCACGCTCAACGCGGCAAAGCCCTCGACGATGATCTGGCGCAGCACCTCGCGGTTTTCCGAACGCTTGAAGTTGGCCGAGAAGCGCGCGTCGGTGGCCAGCGCGGTGTCGAGCAAGACCTTCTCGCAAAACAGCGCCCATTCCCGCTCGTTCTGCAGGCCCAGCATGATCGTGCCGCCACCGCCGGTGGGAAACGGCCCGTACGGGTAGATCGTCGAGTGCGCGGCGCCGGCACGCGGTGGCGGCGGCGCGCCGTTGTAGGCGTAATACATCGGGTAGCCCATCCATTCCACCAGGCTTTCCAGCATCGACACATCGATGCGGCTGCCAACGCCGGTCTTGTCCCGCAGCATCAGCGCCGACAGGATCCCGGTGTAGGCGTACATCCCCGCCGCGATGTCAGCAATCGAGCAACCGGCCTTGGCCATCTGCTCTTCGCCGGGGCCGCCGGTCACGGACAGAAAGCCGCCTTCGCTCTGGATCAGCAGGTCGTAGGCCTTCTTCTTTTCGTACGGGCCGCCTTCGCCGTAGCCGGAGATGTCGCAAACGATCAGTCGTGGAAAGCGTTCTTTCAGCGCCTCGAACGACAAGCCCATGCGCGCCGCCGCACCCGGCGCCAGGTTCTGCACCAGCACGTCGGCGGTGGCCAGCAAAGCTTCGAGAATGCCGCCGGCCTCGTCCTGCTTCAGGTCCAGGGTCAGGCTTTCCTTGGAGCGGTTGGTCCAGACGAAGTGCGAGGCCAGGCCGTCGACGCGCTGGTCGTAACCCCGGGCGAAATCACCGCTGCCGGGGCGTTCGATCTTCACCACCCGCGCCCCCAGGTCGGCCAGTTGCCGGGTGCAGAACGGCGCGGCGATGGCGTGTTCCAGGCTGATGACAGTGATGCCGTCCAAGGGACGGGGGTTTGGTTGAGTCATGTTTGTTTACCTCGTGGCTCACAACTGTAGGAGCGCGCTTGCCCGCGATTGCGGTGTGTCAGGCGATACGTTGTAGGTGACCCACCGCAATCGCGGGCAAGCGCGCTCCTACAACGGTTCAATCAACGGTTAAATCAAATCGCGCAACGTCTGCGCATCACGCAACTGCCAGACCCTCTGGATCAGCGCCTCGCCCTGCTCCACCGTGCGGGCGCCGGAGAACGCCAGCAGCCGCTGGAATTTGCTCTCAAGCTCAGACCGCGACAGGGTGTTGCCCGGGTCGCCCTTGGGGTCGTCAATCGCCGCCGACAACGTGCGCCCGTCGGTGGTGGTGACGATGACCCGGCCCAGCCAGCGGGCGGGATAAGCGGCATCGACTTCCGGGTCCAGTTCCATGCTGACCTTCTCGCGGAAGGCGGCGACGTCGGGATCGCTCAGCGCCAGGTCACGGAACTCGATCAACTGCGCGCTGCGGTGCACCGCCACCAACCCCAGCACCGCGCCCATGGAAAACTTCGCCTGGTGCACCGTGGTCGGCACCACCACGCGGCCCAGCACGTCGATCGCGCCCTGGTGCACGCGGGTGATGACCTTGGCGATCTGGTGATGGCGCAAATCTTCGCGCTGCATCAAGTGCAACAGCGCGTCCGCCGCCGGGTGGGTGTGGCGGCACGAGGCGTGGAACTTGAACGAGGTCTCCACCAGCGCCCAGCGGCTGCCGAGTCGGTCGGACAATTTGGCCGGCTCGGCATCCGTCGACATCCCCGCCGCCATGCCTTGATCGCCCTCGAGAATATTGCGTGCGCCGGTCAGGCCGTCTTCGGTCAGGTACGCCGAGAGCAAACCATCGGCTGCGGCCTTGGCGGTGTGCAGCTGTTTGGAATCGGCTGCGTCACGCAAGAATTCCCACAAGCCGGAGGCCTGGGTGCCGGCGGTGCCCAGCAAATTGATGAACTGCTTTTTGTCGAAGTCCAGCAGCTTGCCCACCGCGACTGCTGCGGCCAGGGTGCCCACCGTGGCCGTGGTGTGGAAGATGCGGTAGTGCGAGCGGCCCATGAACTCGCCGATGCGAATCCCGGCCTCGTAACCGGCCACCGACGCCAGCAGCAGGTCCTGGCCGGATTTGTTCAGGTCCTGCGCCGCCGCCAGCACGGCGGAAAACACCACCGTCGCCGGGTGCAGCACCGAGCTGTTGTGCAAGTCGTCCTGTTCCACCAGGTGCGAGGACGCGCCGTTGACCAGCGCGGCAAAGTACGCCGAGGTGCCGCGACCGCTGACCAGCACCTTCGCCGCGCCGTCGGACGGCCCCATGCGTTCGGCATAGCGCTCGAAAATCGGGATCGGCCGGGCGTGCTGACTGGCCAGCGCCGAGCCGATCCAGTCCAGAAACAGGTCTTCGGTGCGGTCCAGCACGGGGCCCGGAATGTCCGCGTATTTAAGGTCGGCGAGGAACGCCGCCAGGGCTTGGGTGTGGCTCATGTGCGTGTCCTCAGAAACTGCGGGGCAGTTCGAGCAGGTGCTCGGCAACGTAGGAAAGAATCAGGTTGGTGGAGATCGGCGCCACCTGGTACAGACGGGTCTCGCGGAATTTGCGCTCCACGTCGTACTCGCACGCGAAACCAAAACCGCCGTGGGTTTGCAGGCACGCATTGGCCGCTTCCCAGGACGCCTTGGCCGCCAGGTATTTGGCCATGTTGGCACTGGCCCCGGCGTTCTTGCCGCTGTCGTATTCCTCGCAGGCGCGCCAGCGCATCAGGTCGGCGGCTTCCACCTCGATGTGCGCTTCGGCAATCGGGAACTGCACGCCCTGGTTCTGCCCGATAGGCCGGCCGAATACCACCCGGTCACGGGCGTAGGCGCTGGCCTTTTCGATGAACCAGCGACCGTCGCCGATGCACTCGGCGGCGATCAACGTGCGCTCGGCATTCAGGCCGTCAAGGATGTATTTGAATCCCTTGCCTTCTTCGCCGATCAGGCTGTCCAGCGGCAGCTCCAGGTTGTCGAAGAACAGCTCGTTGGTTTCGTGATTGACCATGTTGGCGATCGGCTGCACGGTCAGGCCTTTACCGATGGCCTCGCGCAGGTCGACGATGAAAATCGACATGCCTTCGGATTTTTTCTTCACCTCGGCCAGCGGCGTGGTGCGCGCCAGCAGGATCATCAGGTCCGAATGCTGAACCCGGGAGATCCAGACCTTCTGGCCGTTGATCACGTACTTGTCGCCTTGCTTGACGGCCGTGGTCTTGATCTTGGTGGTGTCGGTGCCGGTGGTGGGTTCGGTCACGGCCATGGATTGCAGGCGCAATTCACCGCTGGCGAGCTTGGGCAGGTAGTAGCTTTTCTGCGCGTCGCTGCCGTGGCGCAGCATCGTGAACATGTTGTACATCTGGCCGTGAACGGTGCCGGAGTTGCCGCCACAGGCGTTCACCTCTTCCAGGATGACCGACGCTTCGGCCAGGCCAAGGCCCGATCCGCCGTACTGCTCCGGAATCATCGCCGACAGCCAGCCGGCATCGGTCAGCGCCTTGACGAAGGTTTCCGGGAAGCCCTTCTCTTCATCGATCTTGCGCCAGTACTCAGCCGGGAATTCGGCGCACAGCGCGCGCACGCCTTCGCGGATGGCATTGAGGTCTTCGTCGTCGTACGGGTTCATCACGTGTCCTCGGTAGGCCTTGGCCTCTGTAGGAGCGAACGTGTTCGCGAGATGGTTTACCTGATGCACCGCACCAAACCTCTTCGCCAACGAGTTGGCTCCCACAGAAATCGCCGTTTCAATTCAAAGAAAGATCAGTCGAAAACCACTTCCGCGCTCTGCGCCACACCGGCCTCATTGCCGGCCCACAACTGCGCCTTGCCCGGCTTGACCACCCGGCCACCGACGCGAAACGGCGTCGGTACGTTGAGCGGGCGCACGCCGCGATAAGCGAAATGCCGCACGCGCTTGTCGGGGTTGGCGCGGATGAACGCGCGCAGATTTAAGGTGGCGATCATCGGGCCGTGCACCACCAGGCCGGGGTAGCCTTCGGTGTCGGTCACGTACGGGTAGTCGTAATGAATGCGGTGGCCGTTGAAGGTCACGGCGGAATAGCGGAACAGCAAGGTCGGCGTCGGCGAGATGGTCTCGCTCCAGTCCCCCGGCTCTGGCGCGTCGCCGCTATTGAGCTTCGGCGCGTTGGGCTCGCGGTAGACGATGTCCTGCTCTTCGCGCACGCACAGCTCACCGTGCTGCGAATAATCATGGCGCACCGTGACGAACAGCAGCGAGCCGGTACGGCCGTGCTTTTCTTCAATCTGGAGAATGGTGGACAGGCGATGAGCGTCGGCCCCGACTGTCAGCGGCGCGATGAACTCGACGCGGCCACCGGCCCACATGCGGTTGCGGTTATCGGCGGGGGGCAGAAAACCGCCCCGGGCAGGATGGCCGTCGGCGCCCAGTTGCGGCTCGAACACTGGCTCCTGGAAAAAGCACCATTGCCACAGCGGCGGCAGCGGGTCGCCATCGGCCGGGGTCGGCTCGCCGAAGGTCGCGGCGATGCGTTTGATCAGGTTACGGCTCAGCTGGTCGGTCGCCTCTTCGGTACGCCCGATCCAGGCACTGAAATCCGTCGGCACATCTGAAGCATTCATAGCCAGGCAGCCTCTGCATTTGTTGTTATCGCCAGATCATGCGAGCCCCTCGGCATTCTGTGAATTTGCATTTGCGTAACCCGGCGTTCATGTAAGCTGAACGCCTCGAGCAATGTCCGGACACAACCATGCACTTCGACCTGGCTGACTTGCGTCTCTTCATTCACATCGGCGAATCGCCGAGCCTGACTCAGGGCGCCCGCCGCGCGTTTCTGTCGCCTGCCGCCGCCAGTGCCCGCATCAAGGCCCTGGAAGGCCAGCTCGACACCCGCCTGCTGTACCGCGACAGCCGTGGTGTGGAGCTGACCCCCGCCGGACAGAAGCTGCTCAAACACGCGCGATTGATCATGAGCCAGGTGGATTACCTGAAAGCCGAGTTCACCCATTTCGGCACCGATTCGGCCGGGCACATCCGCATCTTCGCCAACACCACGGCGGTGACCGAATTTTTGCCGGAAGTCCTGGCCGGTTTTCTGGCCAAACGGCCGGGGGTGACGGTGGATCTGCAGGAGCGGTTGTCCCGGGACATCGTGCGCGGCGTGCTCGATGGCAGCACCGACATGGGGATCATTGCCGGCCCGGTGGAGGCGGCGGGGTTGCAGGTGCTGCACTTCAGCACCGACCGGCTGGTGCTGACCGTGCCGGTGGGCCATGAGCTGGCGGATCACAAAAAAGTCACCCTCAAGCAGACCCTGGCGTTTCAGCACATCGGCCTGCACGAGGGCAGCACGCTGTTGAGTTTTCTGCGCGATCACGTAGAGCGGATCGGTCAGAACCTGTCGCTACGGATTCAGGTGTCGAGCTTCGAGGCGATCTGCCGGATGGTGGAAGCCGGCGTCGGGATCGGCATTATCCCCGAGTCCGCGGCCGTGCGGCACAGCCGGACAATGAAGCTGGTGACCATCGAACTGGACGAGCCCTGGGCGATCCGCGAGCGCAGCATCCTGGTTCGCGAACTCGACGCCCTGCCCGGCACCGTCCGCGCGTTGATTGCGACGTTGATGCCGGCCGAGTCGCCTGCTGCCGGGTAATCTGTTGGAGCGAGGCTTGCCCGCGAATAGGCCGGCACATTCGGCCCGTGTCTATCGCCTGGCAGAACCAATCGCGGGCAAGCCTCGCTGCAACAAGGTTCATCAGCGCTTGCAGTGGGGAAAATCGGTTAGGCGCGTCATTGATGCAGGCCCCTCAAATCCACACATCATTCTCCGCCGTGCGCTCGCCGACTTCTTCACCGGTGTTGATCACCCCCACCGGCTCGATCAGCATCAGCTTCACCTCTTTCTCAGCCGACGGTTTGTGCTCCACGCCCTTGGGCACCACATACAGCTCGCCGGCAGACAGCAGCACGAAGCCGTCACGCAAATCGATGCGCAGCTGGCCTTCCAGGACGATGAACGTCTCATCGGTGTCGGCATGGGTGTGCCACAGGAAATCCCCTTCCAGCCGCGCCAGCTTGAACTGGTAGTCATTCATCTGCGCGATGACCTTGGGTTTCCATTGTTCGCTGAACAGGCTGTACTTCTGGGCAAAATTGACGGGTTGATACGGGGTGTGCGCGGACATGGTTCGGTCTCCAGCGGGTCATTGATGACCGACTCTAGAGCCGCCGCCGGCGAGGCGTCTTGTACGTTATTGCACGCCGCGCCGAGCCCCGAGCATCCGCTGCCAGCGGCCGGGCGGGTAGCCGAAGGTTTTGACGAAGTGCCGGGTCATGTGGCTCTGGTCGGAAAACCCGGCCATCGCCGCCGCGTCGGTCAGCGACCAGCCGCCCGCGATCAACCGGCGCGCTTCGTCCAGGCGCCGCAAGGTCAGGTAGCGATAGGGGCTGGTGCCGTACAGCACCCGAAAATCCCGAGACAGGCGCCAGCGATCGGTGCCGCTGGCCGCTTCCAGTTCCTCCAGCGTGACCCCGTTGTGCAGCCGCGCCAGCAGTAATTCGCGGGCGCGTTGCGCGGCCGGGTAATCCACGGTTTGCCGGCCCTTGCGCACCCCGGCCGCGTCTTGCAGGGCCATGGCCAGGTCGTACACGGCGTCGTCCATTTCCAGGGGATCGATGGCGCAGTCCATGTCCTGCAACAACACCTGGGTGGCGGCGAACAAGCGAGGGTCACTGGAGATCCCGCCCGCGATGAACGGCAACGGCTTGCCGCCAAGCACCTGCTGAATCATCGCCGGCTGCAGGTAAAACATGCGATAGCGAAAGCCGTCTTCGCTGCCGGCATGACCGTCGTGGGGTTCGTCGGGGTGCAGGACCATGGTGCGCCCCGGCAGGCTGTTGCGCAGGGTCTTGCCGTAATGAAAGCTCTGCACGCCGGACAACGTACGGCCAATGGCGTAGGTATCGTGCCGGTGCATCTCGAACCCGTGGCCAAGGAAAAACGCCTCAACACGCTCCATCTGCGGCGTCGGCTCGGCGCGCAGCACCCAATCGCTGTCGGAGCAGACCTGGGCGCGGTCGACGCTATCGTGAGAGTCCATGGCAGTGGCTCGAATCGGGGGCAACGGGCGCTCAGAGATAGCATCTCGTGATGCGCTTGGGAATGCCGCCCCGCCTGACGTCAGGTGCGACGACTCAGCAGCGGCAAGCCGATCAATGTCAGCAAGACACCGATCAGTGCAATGCCGGGCAGGTCATCGCCGAACTGCAACCAGGCCCAGACCATGGTCACGGGCGGTGTGAGAAACAGCGCGCCACTGATGTGCTGCATGCTGAAGCGTTGCAGATTTAGCCAGTAAAAGCCGTACCCGCCCAGCGTCCCGAACACCACCAGCCAGACCACGCCGAACGCAAAACCTGTTGTCGCCACCGGTTGCAGGCCGCCTTCATAAAGCGCCAACCCCGCGAACACCGGGATCGTGGCGCAGACCTGGATGAACAACGCGGTGAGCGCGGACATCCGCGCCACAGGCGCACGCTTCTGGTAAAGCGTCGCGCACGCCAGGGACAGCACCGCGAACAACGGCAACGCAAAGGCCCACACCGAAGCGGTGCCCAGTTCGATGCTCGATGCGCTGGCGATCAACATCCCCGCCACACACAGCAGCAGCCCCAGCCACTGCCAGCCCCGGGTTTGCTGCCCCGGCACAAAGCCGGCCAGCAGCACAATGGTGACCGGCAGCAGATTGGCCAGTACCGCCGAGGTGCCCGGCGCGACACCCAGCTCAATGGAGCGGGCAATCGGCCCGATGTAGCCGGCGATGGCGAACACCCCTATCAATGCCTGGCGAACCACGTCGCCCCGGCGTAACTGGCGCCATTGCTTCATCGCGAACGGCAGCAGCACCAGCGCCGCCAGCACGAATCGCCAGAACGTCGCCAGGAACACCCCGCCCTGCTCCGCCGCGTAGCGATAGCCGATGAACCCGGAGCTCCAGCTGATGACCATCGCCAGCAACAGCAGCCACCCGGTCACGCGGGCCAGGGTGCTGACCGTGCAAGCGGATTGGGGCGTCGTCGGCGGTGCGGTTTGTCGGATAGTCATCACGTCAGCCTTTTAAATGAACCATGGCCAATGGTAAGAAGGGATCACTCATGCAATCAAACGAGATGATTGGTACTACTGATGCAGGAATATTGAATCATGGCCGACACGCTGGATATCGAACTACTGCGCACCTTCCAGGCCATCGTCCGCTTTAGCCAGTTTCTGGCGGCCTCGACCTGGCTCAACCGCAGCCCCTCGGCGGTCAGCCTGCACGTGCGGCGACTGGAGGAACTGGCCGGTGGCCGGCTGTTCGACCGCGACAACCAGACCGTCAGCCTGACCCCGCTGGGCAGGCGTTTCGCCGTGCAAAGCTCGGAACTGCTGCACGTGCATGACCAAATGGTCGCCAGTTTCAGCCGGCCTCGGGCCAGTGGCCGCGTGCGCCTGGGTATTTCCGAGGAATACGCCGGCGCCCTGCTGCAATGCACGCTGTCCACGTTGTCCACGGAGCACCCGCAGATCGAACTGGAAGTGGAAACCGGTGCCAGCGGTCGCCTGGGTCGCAAGCTCGCGCGGGGCCAGCTGGATCTGGCGCTGGTGGTGGAGCCGGTAGGCACCGAGACGCCGGGCAGCCGGCTGGTGAAGAAGGTCGGGACCACGGAACCGGTGTGGGTGGCCAGCCACGATTACCGCGTGGACCCGGAAAAACCGTTGCCCCTGGCGCTACACGGCCGGGGCTGCCCGTACCGCAGCGCGGCGGTGGACGCGTTGACCAGACAGGGCCAGCCTTGGCGCGCGGTGATCAGCAGCGCCGGGGTCTCCGCGCTGGACGCCGCGATCAGCGCAGGTCTGGCGGTCGGCGTCGTCGACCGCGCCCTCGTCCGCCCGGCGATGCGCGTGCTGGACGCTAGCCAAGGTTTCCCGGTGCTGCCGATGCACGAAATGAAACTGGTCCTGGCCCCCGGCGACACCAACACCGCGTGCGAGGTCATGGCGCAGTTGGTGTGTGATCATTTTCGCGGGTGACTTCGCGTGCCTGTAGAAGCAAACGTGTTCGCGAAGCGGTGGACATGACGCACCGCGTTAACCGCTTCGCCAACACGTTGGCGCCTACAGAAGCTACGGATGTCTCTGGTCTGTAGGAGCGAACTTGTTCGCGAAGCGTTCCATGGGGACACCCCGTCAGCCCTTCGCCAACCCGTTGGCTTCTACAGAAGTCGGACAGCAATCAGGGTTTGCCCTTTCAGGACATGAGTGCCCGTGCGATGATTCGGCGGCTTTGCAATAGACCGGACTTGAGTCCTGCAGGTAAGGCCCTGCCGTGACCCCCTTATTCGTCCTCAATTTGCTGCGGATTGCCGACCATGAACTTTCTCAAGCGAGCATTGCTGGACCGCAAGCTCAAGCGTGCGCTGTTACAGCTCAACTGCCGTCTGGACAGTGGCATCAGGGGGCTGCGCAAGGATGTCGAGCTGACCCTTGAACATGGCGTCAAGCTGCACCAGGTCAAAATCCATTCCCGGGCGCTGAGCATCGGCGCCTACACCGACATCGTCAGCGGCTCGGAGCTGCACGACGTGTCCAGCATCGGCCGTTACTGCTCCATCGCCAAAAACGTGACCATCGGCCAGGACCGCAAATCCCACCCCTTGACCTGGCTGACATCCCACACGGGCCTGGTGGGCCTGCGCCAGCAACTCAACGGCACCGCGCCCCATCATGACGGCGCCCGGCAGACCGTCATCGGCCACGACGTGTGGATCGGCATGGACGTGTTGATTCTCGAAGGCGTGACCATCGGCACCGGCGCGGTGATCGGCGCCCAGTCGCTGATCACCAAGGACGTCCCGCCCTACGCCATCGTCATGGGCTCACCGGGCGAGGTGAAGCGCTACCGCTTCGATCAGCCGACCATCGACAGCCTGCTCGCCAGCCAGTGGTGGAACCTGACCGCACGGCAACTGGCCGACTTGCCCATCGAAGACCCGAAGGCGCTGATCGAGAAGCTCAAGGGCTTTGTCGTACCGGACAGCCATCCGGGCAAAGTCATCGTGCGCAACAAGCCGTTCAGCGTCGAGCACATCGCCGCGCAATAACGGTTACAGCCTTCAGCCCGCCGAATCGGGGTGGACCCGCTCGCTGCTGGCGGCATGCACCTTCGGCGCGTCGGCATTGAGCAGCGCCTGGATCGCCTGAGCGTAAGCCTGACTGCCCAGGCGCATGCTGTTGTTGTGATTGCCTCCCGGCACCATCAACAGGTTCTTCGGCTCGCGGGCGGCGTCGAACAACGCTTGGCTGAAACGCGGCGCCACGAATTGATCCTCTGTGCCGTGCACGATCAGCACCGGCATGTTCACTTCGGCGATCTTGTCGATGGAATCGAATTTCTGCGACACCAGCCAGCGCACCGGCAGCGACGTGTAGGTCGTGGCCAGGGCCGCTGCGACATCCCCCAGGTTGGTGAATGTGGACTCGATGATCAGACCCCGCGCCTGGACCGGCTCGCCCTTCTCGGCGTCCTGACCCAGTTCCGCCGCGAGATCCACGGCCACGGCGCCGCCAAGGGAATGCCCGTAAATCAGGCGTTTGCGTGCGTCCGGCTGCAGCACTTTCAGACGCTCCCAGGCGATGCGCGCGTCTTCGTACACCGACGCTTCCGACGGCAATTGGCCCTTGCTCTGGCCGAACCCCCGGTAATCGATGGCCAGCACTGAAAAACCCAGGGCGTGCAATTGCTCGATGCGGAACAGCTGCCCGGTGAGGTTCCAGCGTGAGCCGTGCAGATAGAGCAACGCCGGGGCATCGCGTTTCTCGGCGGGCCACCACCATGAGTGAATGTTCTGGGCCAGGCCGAATGACGGCGCCTTGAGTTCGAATTCCTGCACCTCGGCGGGCAGGCCGTGGTACCAGCTGGCGGTGCCCGGCTCGATGCGGAACACCAGTTCGCGCTCCTTGTGCTGCAACACCGAACAGCCCACGGGCAGACCGATGATGACCGCGAGCATGCAGGCATAGAGCAGCCAGCGGGCCCGGAAATGGGCGAGGGAGGGTTTAGGCATGATGGCGTCCGGCAGCGAGTCAAGCGAAATGCAGGGGCATCTTGCCATCTATCGCCGTAGACCGTCATGGCGTCCTGCCGAATGGAGACCAGACGCCGCAAGCCTGCAGGATCCCTTGGCGGGAGGGAGCTTGCTTTTGATTCTGGCCGGAGGCCGTGGGAGCTGGCTTGTCCTGCGATCTGCCGGGGTCGCGCTCGACCGCGCAGCGGCAGTGAAATCGGTGCATGCGGTTTATCGGTTAAACCGTGATTGCAGGATGTGGGGCCGCTTCGCAGCCCATCGTCGGCAAGCCGGACTCCCACGCCCTGCGGGCAGAAGCTGAACGGTGGAACGCCATCAATCGGCACGTGCTTTTGATTCTGGCCGAAGGCCGTGGGAGCTGGCTTGCCTGCGATCTGCCGGGGTCGCGCTCGACCGCGCAGCGGCAGCGAAATCGGTGCATGCGGTGGATCAGTTAAACCGTGATCGCAGGATGTGGGGCCGCTTCGCTGCCCATCGTCGGCAAGCCGGACTCCCACGCCCTCCGGGCAGAAGCAGAACGGTGGAACGCCATCAATCGGCCCTTGCTTTTGATTCTGGCCGGAGGCCGTGGGAGCTGGCTTGCCTGCGATCTGCCGGGGTCGCGCTCGACCGCGCAGCGGCAGCGAAATCGGTGCATGCGG
>NZ_JBEGED010000033.1:0-383 GCF_040202885.1 Xanthomonas sp. WHRI 1810A | reverse complement strand
ATCGTCGGCAAGCCGGACTCCCACGCCCTCCGGGCAGAAGCAGAACGGTGGAACGCCATCAATCGGCCCTTGCTTTTGGTTCTGGCCGAGGGCCGTGGGAGCTGGGTTGTCCTGCGATCTGCCGGGGTCGCGCTCGACCGCGCAGCGGCAGCGAACCCTGTGCATGCGGTGTTTCAGTTAAACCGTGATCGCAGGATTCAGGGCCGCTTCGCAGCCCATCGTCGGCAAGCCGGACTCCCACGCCCTGCGGGCAGAAGCAGAACGGTGGAACGCCATCAATCGGCACGTGCTTTTGATTCTGGCCGCAGGCCGTGGGAGATTCTATGGTTGGGAACAACTTCTTTTATGCCCGTTTCGTAACGTACTCTTCCTGATTTTTCATC
>NZ_JBEGED010000032.1:0-18092 GCF_040202885.1 Xanthomonas sp. WHRI 1810A | reverse complement strand
TCCGTGTCAGTGACGGCAGTGAAATCTCCCGCGTGGGGCTGCCCCGTCCGGGCGGCGCACACGTGACGCGCACGGGCTCGTCAGCTCCTACAGGGGATCGCGATTGTCCCGAAATCTGCGCATGGCGCGAAGGCGTTACCGAGCCCGCGCCTTGTCAAACCACTCCAGCGACGTGCGCCAGAAGCACACACCCAGAAAGTACGCCGAGGCCAGGTACCACAGGCCCATCAGAAAGCCGCTGTTGTCGGGGTGCTTGATGACCAGCGCCAGGCTGCACAGCAACCAGACGGTGGTGACCGCGATGTTGATCGGCATGAAGCGGCGCACGCGAAACGGGTGCAGAAACTTCATGCGGGTCAGGGTCAGCAGGGCCAGGCCGATGATGGTGAGGAACGTCACCCACGGCGTCGGCTGAATGATGTAGACACACAGCACCACCACGTTCCACGCCGCCGGAAAGCCCTGGAAGTAGTTGTCCTTGCTCTTCATTTCGGTGTTGCAGAAGCAGAACAGCGACGACACCAGAATGATCGCCGTGGACAGCAGCACCGTGTATTCCGGCAGCGGCAGGTAGCGGTACATGAACAACGCCGGGATGAACACGTAGGTCAGGTAATCGATCACCAGGTCCAGCACCGAGCCATCGAAGCTGGGCAACACCGACTGCACGTTGAATTTGCGCGCCAGGGAGCCGTCGACGCCGTCCACCACCAACGCCAGGCCCAGCCACAGCATGCAACCCTTGGGGGAATCGTCGAACAAGGCGATGGTCGCCAGGAAAGCGATGACCACACCGGTGGCAGTAAAACCGTGCGCGCCCCATGCTTTAAGCCTGGTTTTGCGGTGTTCGGATATCAAAAGGGGTGTCTCCTTGGAAAAAAGCCGCCCGCCCCGTGGCGTTGAAACCAGGGGCGGGCGGGTAAAAGGTGCAGGTATCGACCGGCTGTTGGGCGCTAAGGTTCACTGACCGTGGCGATGCTGTCCAGTATCAACTGCACAACGCCCCGCAGCGGGCGCCGGATCAGCCCCCGCCCGCGCAGCGTTCTAAGGCGCAGTCGAGGCGTCGGACAGCTGCATGATCAGCGCGGTGGTCAGGTACAGCCGTGGCGCGATGCTCGACAGCTCCATGTATTCGTCATCGGCATGCAGCCCGGCCCCGACCACGCCCATGGTCTCCAGCACCGCCGGTTTGGCGCTGTCCGGCACGTAGGCGTAACCGGCGTCGGTGCCGAAGCGCATGGCGATGGGCTCGATGTCGCGGCCGATCTCGCGGTACAGCCCTTGGGCGGTTTTGGCCAGTTGTTCGGAGCCGGGATTTTTCGCCAGCGGTGGGCGGCCCTTGTCCAGGCGGAACGTCACTTCGGTGCCGTCGATGAGCTTTTGCTGGACGATGCGCTGGCCGTCGGCGAGGACACGGTCGCTCTCGGCCAGGTCCGAGTAGCGCATATCCCCTTCGGCGGAGGCGCTGGACGGAATGATGTTGCGCTTCTCGCCGCCCTTGATCAGGGTCCAGTTCACCGTGGTGCCTTTGGCCGGATCACCGAGGTCCTTGAGTTGCAGCATCTGATGGGCCAGTTCCATGGCCGCGTTGCGCCCGGCCTCCGGTGCGGAACCGGCGTGGGAGGACTTGCCCTTAACGTCGAGGAACACGCCATTGATGCCGTTGGTGGCCACCGTCACCGCGTCCTTGTCCGGCGGCTCGAAGGAGAACACGTAGTCGTGCTGGCGGGCGAGATCGGCGATCATTTTTTTCGAGCCGCTGGAGCCGGTTTCTTCATCCGGGTTGAACAGCACGGTGAGGGTGCCGAAGTCTTTGAATTTCTCGTCCTGCAGCAGTTTCAGCGCATGCAGCACCATCGCCACGCCCCCCTTGGCGTCGGCCACACCCGGCCCATAGGCCCGCTCGCTGTCTATCTTGAACGGGCGTTTCGCCGCCGTGCCCGGTCCGAACACGGTGTCGTAGTGGATCATCAGCAAAAAGGTTTTGGTGCCGGTGCCCTTGATGGTGCCGACGATGTTGTCGCCGGCCGACGGGGTGGCGGGGCTCGTCTTTACCTCGGCGCCCAGCGCCTTGAGGCGTTCGACCAACACCGCGCTCACGGTTTTCAGGCCGGGGGCCTGGCCGGTGCCGGTGTCGATGTCCACCAGTTGCTTGACCGTAGCCAGGTAGGCTTTCTGCTCGGCCTGGGCGTTCTTCAGCAATTGATCGGGGGGCAGGGGGGCGGCGAGTGCCGTCAATGAAAACAGCGACAGCGCCATGGCCGCCGCAAGCGGTGAACGTCGAACGAGCATGCTGGATCCCTCAGATGATGTGCGAGTGGTGTTGAGATACGCTTGTGCGCCGGTTGTTCCCGGGGTGCAGTTCACTCTGTAGGAGCCAACTCGTTGGCGAGACGTCAGCGCTGACACACCGCGTCGTCCGCCTTCGCGAACACGTTCGCGCCTACAGAGGCCACCGCAGCGCCAGACAAATGCTTATTGACTGCCCGCCTTGAGCTTTTCATAACTCAGCCGCATGTCGGTGGCCCAACCATCCAGTACCGGTTTGACGTTATCGACGGACAGTTGCGTCGTGTCGTTTTCCAGCGAGGTGCCGCTGCCCTTGCGCACCACCTGGGCCAGCACCTTGTGGCTGTCGGCATCGAGGAATGCGGCTTCCGTGGCGATCTCGACGTTCTGGTCGCGACCGCCGGCAGCGGTGTTCACCGCCGCAGCGACCAGCGCAATGGGCACCACTTCATAGGGCTTGAGCCCTTCGGTGTGGGTGGAGACCGCAGTGATCGCCGGGCGCACCACGATTGTGTTCGGGCCGGGGCCCTGGGCCAGAGGCATGTCCTTGCCCAGCTCACGCTTGAGCGCGGTGTCGAAATAGCGAGTGATGGCTTGCAGGGTCTGGGCAGAGATCACTGCGGTGGGCTGGGGTTTGGGGTAGAACTGGCTCGGCTCGATGTACACCTAGGTGTAGCGGCTCAGTTTCACCTCGGGGTCGATCCAGCGCATGACTGGCGCCCCGGTTGCGCTTTCAGCCGGTTTGAGCCGGCTGTAATCCTTGAGAAACCCGGAATACTGGCTCGGGTCCACCTGGGAACCGGCGCAACCGCCCAGTCCCAACAGCGCGCAGCACAGCAACGTGTGGCCCATTAACGTGTTCATGCGTGACTCCCTTCGGTGGTGTGGGGTGAGGGTGCGGCGGACGACGGCAAACGGTCCATCAAGGCTAGCTCAATAATCCGGCCTCTCCCGGCGCGCTTTCCCACAGCGATCACCGTAGAATCACGGCTTGAAAAGCGCTTCGTGAGGTTGCAACGGTGGATCTACAGCAGGGCTTAGTCCTGACCCGGCATTGGCGCGACACCGCGGCAGGCACTGAAGTCGAATTCTGGTTGGCCACCGATGACGGTCCCAGGCTCGTGCGCCTGCCGTACCAGACCTCCGTGGCGTTCATCCCCGAAATCCATCGCGAGCGCGCCGAAGCGGTGTTGCGCAACGAGCGTGACGTCGAACTCAAGCCGCTGCAGTTGTGCGACTTTCGTCACCGCCCGGTGATGGGGCTCTATACCCGTCAGCACCGGCAGTTGATGAACCTGGAAAAAGACCTGCGCAAGGCCAGCGTCGACGTCTACGAAGCCGACGTCCGGCCGCCGGAGCGTTACCTGATGGAGCGCTTCATCACCGCGCCGGTGCTGTTCAGCGGCACACCGGACGCCGACGGCGTATGGCTCGACGCCCAGCTCAAACCCGCCACCGGCTACCGCCCGACCCTGAGGCTGTGCTCGCTGGACATCGAAACCACCGAGCATGGCGCCCTGTATTCCATCGCGGTGGAGGGCTGCGGCGAGCGGCAGGTGTACATGCTCGGCCCGGCCAATGGCGATGACGCTCACGTGGACTTCAAGCTCGACTACTGCGACAGCCGCAAGCAATTGCTGGAGCGGCTGAACGAGTGGATGGCGCGGCATGACCCGGACGCGATCATCGGCTGGAACGTCATCCAGTTCGACCTGCGCATCCTCCACGAACACTCGCAACGGCTGAAGGTGCCGTTGCGTCTGGGGCGGGGCGGGGAGGTCATGGGCTGGCGCGAACATGGCGCCGGCAACAACCACTTTTTCGCCTCCGCCGCCGGGCGTCTGATCATCGACGGCATCGAAGGCCTGCGCTCGGCGACCTGGAGTTTCCCGTCGTTCAGTCTGGAGAATGTGTCGCAGACCCTGCTGGGCGAAGGCAAGGCCATCAATAATCCTTACCAGCGCATGGACGAGATCAACCGCATGTTCGCCGAAGACAAGCCGGCCCTGGCGACCTACAACCTGAAAGACTGCGAACTGGTCACGCGGATTTTCCACAAGACCGAACTGCTGACGTTTTTGCTGGAACGGGCGACGGTCACGGGGTTGCCGGCCGATCGCAGTGGCGGTTCGGTGGCGGCGTTCGAGCATCTTTATATGCCGCTGATGCACCGCCAGGGGTTCGTGGCGCCCAACCTCGGCGAGCGCATGCCCGAGGCCAGCCCCGGCGGCTTCGTCATGGAATCCCGGCCCGGTCTGTATGAGTCGGTATTGGTGCTGGATTACAAAAGCCTGTACCCGTCGATCATCCGCACCTTCCTCATTGACCCGGTGGGGCTGGTGGAGGGCTTGCGCCAGCCTGATGATGGGGACACCGTGCCGGGGTTTCGCGGCGGGCGGTTTTCGCGTACGCGGCATTGCCTGCCGGCGATTGTGTCCCGGGTGGCCGAAGGGCGCGAGGCGGCCAAGCGTGAGCACAACGCGCCGCTGTCCCAGGCGCTGAAAATCATCATGAACGCCTTTTACGGCGTGCTCGGCTCCAGCGGCTGCCGCTTCTTCGATACCCGCTTGGCCTCGTCGATCACCCTGCGCGGCCACGAGATCATGCAGCAGACCCGCAAGCTGATCGAAGACCAGGGTTATGAGGTGATCTACGGCGACACCGATTCCACGTTCGTCTGGCTCAAGCGTGCCCACGGCCAGGAGGAGGCCGCACTGATCGGCAAGACGCTGGTGGATCGGGTCAACCGGTGGTGGCGCGAGCATCTGCAGCTGGAATACCGCCTGGACAGCGCGCTGGAGCTGCAATTCGAGACCCATTTCAAGCGCTTTCTGATGCCGACCATTCGCGGCGCGGAGGAGGGCAGCAAGAAACGCTATGCCGGGCTGGTCACTCGGGCCAACGGCGAGGACGAAATGGTCTACAAGGGTCTCGAAACCGTGCGCACCGATTGGTCGCCGCTGGCCCGGGCCTTCCAGCAGGAGCTGTACCTGCGGATTTTCAGTCGGCGGCCGTATCAGGATTACGTGCGCGATATCGTGCGCCGGACCCTGGCCGGGGAGCTGGACGATCAGTTGATCTACCGCAAACGCCTGCGCCGCGCGCTGGACGACTACGAACGCAACGTCCCGCCCCACGTGCGCGCTGCGCGCCTGGCCGATGACTACAACCGCCAGCACGGCCGGCCGTTGCAGTACCAGAACCGCGGCTGGATCCGCTACGTGATCACCGTTGCCGGCCCCGAACCCCTGGAAATCCGCACCGCCCCCATCGACTACGACCACTACATCACCCGCCAGCTGCAACCGGTGGCCGACGCGATATTGCCCTTCGTGCAGGATGATTTCGGCAAGCTGGTGGGTGGGCAGTTGGGGTTGTTTTGAGCGGTGGCGTTGGCTGCGATGGATACGGTTTACCTGCCACACCTCGGCGTCTGGTTTCAGGGCCGCTGCGGTCGGACGCGACCCCGGACCCATCGCAGGACAAGCCAGCTCCCACGGCCTGCGGCCAGAATCAAAAGCCGGACGCGGAGCGTCATAAGCGGCATTCCCACGCGGAGCGTGGCCACGATCTCAAAGGCCAACTTCAATCCGCTTCTGCCCGGAGGGCGTGGGAGCTGGCTTGTCCTGCGATCTGCCGGGGACCGGCAGCAAAACCTGCGAATGCGGCTCCACCTGACACACCTCGGCGTCTGGTTTCAGGGCCGCTGCGCGCCCCATCGCAGGGCAAGCCAGCTCCCACGGCCTGCGGGCAGAATCAAAAGCCAACGCAGTCCCGCTTCTGCCCGGAGGGCGTGGGAGCGTGGCTTGTCTCTGGGCCGCAATCGGACGATCTGGCGCGAAGCGGCAGCAAAACCTGCGAATGCGGTTCCACCTGACACACCTCGGCGTCCGGTTTCAGGGCCGCTTCGCGCCCCATCGCAGGACAAGCCAGCTCCCACGGCCTGCGGCCAGAATCAAAAGCCAACGCAGTCCCGCTTCTGCCCGGAGGGCGTGGGAGCGTGGCTTGCCCGCGATCTGGCGCGAAGCGGCAGTAAAACCTGAGAATGCGGTTCCACCTGATACACCCCGGTGTTTGGTTTCAGGGCCGCTTCGCGCCCCATCGCAGGACAAGCCAGCTCCCACGGCCTGCGGCCAGAATCAAAAGCTACCGCAGTCCCGCTTCTGCCCGAAGGGCGTGGGAGCGTGGCTTGTCTCTAGGCCGCAATCGGACGATCTGGCGCGAAGCGGCAGTAAAACCTGCACATTCGGTTCCACCTGACACACCTCGAGCGCATGGTTTCATGACTGCTGCGCAGCCAATCGCAGGACAAGCCAGCTCCCACGGCCTGCGGCCAGAATCAAAAGCCGGACGCGGAGCGTCATGAGCGGCGTGCCCATGTGGAGCGTGGCCACGATCTCAAAGGCCAACTTCAATCCGCTTCTGCCCGGAGGGCGTGGGAGCGTGGCTTGCCCGCGATCTGCCGGGGACCGGCAGCAAAACCTGAGAATGCGGTTCCACCTGACACACCTCGGCGTCTGGTTTCAGGGCCGCTTCGCGCCCCATCGTCCGACTGCGGCCCAGAGACAAGGCAGCTCCCACGGCCTGCGGCCAGAATCAAAAGCCGGACGCGGAGCGTCATGAGCGGCGTGCCCATGTGGAGCGTGTCCACGATCTCAAAGGCCAACTTCAATCCGCTTCTGCCCGGAGGGCGTGGGAGCGTGGCTTGCCCGCGATCTGGCGCGAAGCGGCAGCAAAACCTGAGAATGCGGTTCCACCTGACACACCTCGGCGTCTGGTTTCAGGGCCGCTTCGCGCCCCATCGCAGGACAAGCCAGCTCCCACGGCCTGCGGCCAGAATCAAAAGCCAACGTCGATCCGCTTCTGCCCGGAGGGCGTGGGAGCTGGCTTGTCCTGCGATTTGGCGCGAAGCGGCAGCAAAACCTGCACATGCGGTTTCACCTGACACACCTCGAGCGCATGGTTTCATGACTGCTGCGCAGCCAATCGCGGGACAAGCCAGCTCCCACGCCCTCCGGGCAGAATCAAAAGCCACTGTGGTCCGCCACCGCTCCAAGGGACTGGACGCAGGCGCGCCTGCAAAACTTAATTTCCCCGGAAAAAAACCGCCAGAATTAACGTGTTTTGTAATAACTTGAAACATCTGGGCGAGGGGACAGGTCAACGAGAATATCCCCATCAAGAATTTCCCATGAAAACACCTCGTCCCTCCGCGCGTATCGAACCCCTCAATCAGCTTCGCAACCTCAAGATGGCGCAGTCGGCCCACGCGTATGTGCGGGGCAGTACCGTGCAGTTTTACGAGTGGCTGCAAAGCCAGTCCGGCAAGCGCCTGCCCAGCGGGCCGCCGGTGTGGATCTGTGGCGACTGCCATGCCGGTAACCTCGGCCCCACCGGGGATCTGAAAGGGCGGATCGACATCCATATTCGCGACCTGGACCAGACCGTGATCGGCAACCCGGCCCACGATCTGGTTCGGCTGGCGCTGTCACTGGCCACCGCCGCCCGGGGTTCTGACCTGCCGGGCGTTGCCACCGCGCGCATGCTCGAAGAGATGATGCAGGGCTACGAACAAGCCTTCGAGGATGACGTCGATCAAGAGCCGCCTCGGCCGCAGCAGGTGAAGGCGGGCATGCGAAGCGCGGTCCGGCGCACCTGGAAACACCTGGCGCAGGAACGGATTGAAGACACACGCCCCACGATTCCCCTGGGCAAGCATTTCTGGGGGCTGTCCAAGCCGGAACGCGACGCCCTCAAGACCCTGTGCGCCACCCAGGAGATTCATACCCTGGTGACCTCGCTCAAAGGGCGGTCCAAGGACGATCACGTTGAGCTGCTGGATTCGGCGTATTGGGTCAAGGGCTGCAGTTCGCTGGGCTTGAGTCGTTACGCGGTGCTGTTGGGCGTGGGCGACGATGACGATCAGGAATATTGCCTGCTCGACATCAAGGAAGCCGTGGCCGCCGCGGCGCCTCGCGCCTCCAGAACCTCCATGCCACGGGACAACGGCAAACGCGTGGTGGAAGGCGCCCGGTTCCTGTCCCCAGGGCTCGGCAATCGCATGATCGCCACCCGCATGCTCGACCGTGGCTTCTTCATTCGCGAGTTGCTGCCCCAGGACATGAAGCTTGAACTGGACCAGTTGAGCCAGCGTGAAGCCATGCGCGCCGCCGGCTATCTGGCCCGGGTGGTGGGTCTGGCGCACGCCCGGCAGATGGATGCGCCGACCCGCGCGTCGTGGATCAACGATTTGCAGGCCAACCGCACCCAGACCCTCGACGCCCCCTCGTGGCTCTGGAGCAGTGTCGTGCAGTTGGTGGGCAGCCATGAACGCGGCTATCTGGAGCACTGTCGCCGCTATGCCATGCAGCACTGACCGACCCCTGTTAGACGAGTCCGCATCCAACTGGGTGAACTTGTCTGTGATCGGTTAATCAACTGAATGGGCCGGCGCATGTATATGCGCCGTTCCCCCCACCATTAGTCATAACGGCCATCCGCGGTAGTAGCTAAGTGATATCTTTTGCGCCATGGTTCAGCTTTCCACCGGGCGACTTCGTAGGCGATTGAAATGGTAAAAGACGCAATTACTCAGCGCACGGACGCGTTGGCTTTGTTGGTGCAGGCCGCTGCGCGCTCGGCGCACTGCACGCGCAGCCTGTTGATCGGCGGGCTGCCGGAGAAATGGCAAGTGATTGCCGGTTACAACGCCCCGGAAGGCCTGGTGCTGGAGTCCTCCACCGAACACTTTCTTCGGGGCGCCATTGCCCACGACGATCTGATCGTGATCACGGAAGTCGGCGGGCAGGTCGTCCCGATTCTGTTTCACCGGTTCATGCAGTTCGCCGAAGGCTTTCTGGTGGGCATTGCGGTACGCGGCGCCGACCGGCAATTGCTCGGCGTGCTGCTGGTCGGCAGTGCCGAACCGCAACAGCGCCTGAGTGCGGCCCAGACCTACGCCCTGCACACTCACGGCGCCATCCTCAGCGAGATGGTCGTCGCTACACACGCCCCGTCGTTGCCCAAGGCTGATCCGGCGCTGGAACGTCTGCGCCTGCTCGAATCGGTGGTCGTGCACGCCAAGGATGCCATCCTCATCACCCAGGCCGAGCCGATCAATCAGCCCGGGCCGAAAATTGTCTATTGCAACCCCGCCTTCCTGGCCGTGACCGGGTTCGCTGCATCGGAAGTGATCGGCATGACACCGCGCATCCTGCAGTGCGACGAGACCAACCGCGCGACCCTGGACGTGATTCGTGCAGCGCTGGAGACGTGGCAGCCGGTCGAAGTGGAACTGATCAACGCCCGCAAAGACGGCAGCCGGTTCTGGGTACAGCTGAGCATTGTTCCCGTGGCGAACGAGCGCGGCTGGTTCACCCATTGGGTGTCGGTGCAACGCGACATCACTGAGCGCAAGGACGCCGAGCAGGTGCTGCGCCAGGCCCAGGCCGACCGCGACGCCAAGGTCGCCCTGGAGACCCGGCTGCTGGAACGCGAGCGCATCGAGGAAGAACTGTCCTACGCAGCGTTTCACGATGATCTGACCGAACTGCACAACCGCGCCTACCTCATGTCACGGCTGCTGAACATCTTCAATGGCGATACGCTGCCGCAGCAGACCCCGGCCGCCACGGTGCTGTTTCTCGACCTGGACCGCTTCAAGTTCGTCAACGACAGCCTGGGCCACCGGGCGGGGGATCACCTGTTGAAGGTGGTGGCTCGGCGCCTGGAAAGCTGCGTCCGGGAAGAGGACATCTTTGCCCGCGTCGGCGGCGACGAGTTTGCCATCCTGCTGACGGGGGACAACCAGGTAGCCCTGGCCGTGGAGCTGGCCCAGCGCGTGGTCAACCAACTGAGCCAGCTGGTGGTGATCGACGGCCACGACATTTTCACCTCGTGCAGCCTGGGTATCGTGACCGCAGACGCGACCCACCAGTCCCCCGAGGATCTGCTGCGCGACGCCGACGTCGCCATGTACGCCGCCAAGAAAGAAGGGCGGGGCCGTTGGATGATTTTCGACGCGTCGATGCGTAAGGCTGCGGTTGACGCCTTGCTCATGCAGAACGCCCTCAAGCAGGCCATTCCCCGCGACGAATTGTCGGTGGTCTATCAGCCGATCTACAACGTCAAGACCGGGGAAATCAGCGGCGTCGAAGCGCTGGTCCGGTGGCTGCACCCCGAGTTGGGCCACGTCCCGCCGGATGTGTTTATCTCGGTGGCCGAAGACAACGGCGTGATCCATGAACTGGGCCATTGGGTGATGCACCAGGCGTGCTGCGAACTGCAGCGCTGGAAGCAGGAATTCTCGTCGCTGAAACTGCACCTGAACGTCAACGTGTCGGGCATCGAACTCACCCGGCCGGGGTACCTCGCCCAGGTCGAAAGGATACTGGCCGCCACCGGCGTGTCCGCCCACGAACTTCAGATCGAGATCACCGAGTCGGTGTTTCTCCATGAGCCCGAGGCCACCGCCGCTGTGCTGGAGGGTGTTCGAGCGCTGGGCATCCGTGTGGCGCTGGACGACTTCGGCACCGGCTACAGTTCGCTGGGCTACATCGACCGCTATGCGCTGGATGCGATCAAGATCGACCGGTCGTTCGTCACCCGAATGATGTCCTTCGACCGCTGTGACGCCATCGTGCGAAGCATCCTGTCCCTGGGCCGGACGTTGAACCTGGGCATTGTCGCCGAGGGCGTCGAAACGCTGGCGCAGCTTCAACGGCTCAAGGAAATGGAGTGTCCGTATGTGCAGGGTTACCTGTTCAGCCCCCCGGTTCGCGCCGAAGAAGTGAGCACCTTGTTGCGCGCCTGGACCACCCGTTGAGGTGATTGCGCAATTATTAATGTTTTTTTCACATCGCAGTGTCTAGACTGCGCACCTTCGTTGGGGAGTAACCTGCTTTTGCGTCACTGCAGAAGCGTTCGTGTCAACATTCTCGGCAACCTGCCGTGGTGCGAACACCGTTTTCGGTTGGTGAGACCAGCGACACTTCCATGCCTAAAGTCGGGCGTGTGGTTGTGTCGTTGACTCATGGCCCGACTGGAAACAACCGTGAACCCCATTTCCCTGATTTTTCTCGCCCTGGCCATGTCCACGGACGCGTTTGCGGCCGCCATCGGCAAAGGCTCCAGCCTGCACAAACCGCGTTTCCTCGAGGCCCTGCGCACCGGTCTGATCTTTGGCGTGATCGAAGGCATCACGCCCATCATCGGCTGGGGCGTCGGCCAGGCCGCTTCGCGTTTCGTTGAGAGCTGGGATCACTGGATTGCCTTCACCCTGCTGCTGGTGCTGGGCCTGCACATGATCTACAACGGCCTCAAGCACGAAGAAGAAGCCGAAGAAAAACCCACCCAGCATTCCTTCATGATCCTGGCCGTCACGGCCTTTGCCACCAGCATCGATGCGCTGGCCGTGGGCGTGGGCCTGGCGTTTGTCGACGTGAATATTTTCGTCGCGGCGGCCGCCATCGGTGTGGCCACCATGACCATGGTGACCCTGGGCGTAATGCTGGGTCGGGTGCTGGGCACCGTGGTGGGCAAACGCGCGGAAATCATTGGCGGCCTCGTCCTGATGGTGGTCGGCGCCACCATCCTGTACGAGCATTTGAGCGCCTGATCCTCTCTCGGCAGGCTGACCCTGAGCTCGGCGCGCAAGCGGTGACGTCGCCCCGCGCTACGGCCAGATGTCAGCCTCGTTCAAGCCCAGCACGCGCATGTCCTCTTCGCGCAAACGGCCGTCGGCCTCCAGGAAAAACTCATCCAGTTGCGGCGGCGCTACGGGGGTGCCCGACAGCATGGCGTGGACCTGGCCGCGATGATGAATCTGATGCTCGAACAGGTGCAGCAGGAGACGGTCGATCCGTTCTTCGCAGATGCCATCCGCCCGGTCCAGCCTGACCGTTTGCGCCGCCCGTTCGCCAACCACCCCCGCGCAGAACCGCACCAGCAGACGGTCCGTGGTCCGTTGCAGGGCTGCCAGCTCGAGAAACGTCCGGCTCGGGCAAGACGGCGCGCTTTGTCCGGCCAGGTCCCCCGACAGCGCGGCCAGGTAGTAATCGTCGACATCGAGGATGTGGCAGAGGGTGTGCTGGATCGACGGAAAAAATCCGCAGCGCGGCGCCTTGTAGTCGGTGTCGCTCAACCCTTCGCACGCGGCCAGCAGACGGTGATTGGCCCACAGGTTATTCAGGGCTTGCGCGAGAAAGTAGTTCATGGCGGTGCTCGTCACGCAGGTGGGTCGATACGGCAGAGCATAGTTGAGGGCCACCATCCGGCGTGCACGATTTTCGCATGCCCATGCCCCATGGCCGTAGACTGGCCCGCTGTTTGAAACGTGATGTTGCACACAAGGGAGGGCCGATGCTCAAAGCACTGTGTATAGAAGACGACACGGACACCGCTCAGGAGATTGCTTCTGAACTCAGCCGCGGCGGTTTTCAGGTGGAGTGCGTCAGTGATGGTTCTCGCGGACTGGCCCGGGCGCTGGAAGGGGAATTCGATGTCATCACCCTCGACCGCATGCTGCCCGGTCTCGACGGGCTGGGGGTGGTCACCGCCCTGCGCGAAGCCGGCAATCGCACGCCGGTGATGATGATCAGCGCGTTGAGCGACGTCGACGAGCGGATTCGTGGCCTGCGGGCGGGTGGCGATGATTATCTGGTCAAGCCGTTCGTGTCCGAAGAAATGACCACCCGGGTAGAGGTGCTGCTGCGCCGCAACGAGCCGGCTGAATGCCGGGAAACCTGGTTGCGCGTCGCCGACCTGCAACTGGATTTATTGCACCGTACGGTGGCATGTGGCGAGCAACATGCCGCATTGCCGGCCACTGAATTCCGCTTGCTGGAATTTCTGATGCGCAACGCCGGCAAGGTCGTGACCCGCTCGCTGATCTTCGAGGCCGTGTGGGGCTACCATTTCGACCCCGGCACCAAGCTGATCGATGTCCACCTCACCCGGCTGCGGCGCAAGCTCGAAGCCCTGAGCTGCCAGCTGACCATCGTGACCCGGCGCGGCTCGGGTTTTGTCCTCGGGCACCACGATGCGGCTTGACCCCAGCCTCGCACCGCGCCTGCGTCGAACCACCACCTTTCGCTTGTCGGTCATCTATTCCGGGGCGCTGCTGTTGGGCGTCGTAGCGCTGGTGAGCCTGATCTACTGGCAGATGTCGAGTTACCTGATGCGCCAGGCCGACGGCAATCTGCAGGGCCAGGTGCGCGCCTTGTTGTACGTGGAGCCGGATCAGCTGCCGGGTGAACTCGACCGGCTGGCCATGGGTGACCTGCGCAACGTGTATTACTACGGTCTGTTCAGCGCCACGGGTCAGCACCTGGGCGGGGAAGTGATGAAGCTGCCCAAGGGCCTGCCGGTCAATGGCAAATCCTACGAGTGGCGGGCGCCGGGCTTTCAGCAGGGGGCCCGCGCGCTGGGGCAACGGCTGGCCCAGGGGCAGATTCTGTTCGTAGGGTTTGACACCAAGACCCTCAGCCACCTGCGCGGCATCCTGCTCAATGCACTGTTGCTCAGCGGCACCCTGATCGTGCTGGCGGGCCTGGCGCTGGGCACGTTCCTGGGCTACAAACCGCTGCGCCGCGTGGCCACGCTGCAGGTGGTCAGCCGGCGGATTGCCGAGGGCGATCTGTCCCAGCGTCTGCCACTGTCCCGGCGCGGCGATGAGCTGGACATGCTGTCGGCGCTGGTCAACCAGATGATGGAAGAGGTCCAGCGCCTGCTGGAGAACGTCAAGAGTGTGGGGGATAACGTCGCCCACGACCTGCGCACGCCGCTGAACACCCTGCGCATGCAATTGCACCGCACGCTGGAGCAGTGGGGCCAGGCCTCGGCAGACAAGCAGCAGGCCCGGCTGGAAAAAGCCCTGGTGGCCACCGATGTGTTGCTGCGCCGGTTTCGGGCGTTGCAGCGCATCGCGGAGATCGACAACCAGGCCCGCAGCGCCGGCATGGCGTGGTTTTCACCGGGGGAGTTGCTGGGCGAGATGTTCGAAGATTACGAAGCGGTGGCCCAGGAAGCCGGTATCACCCTGACGCTGTCGCAGCACCCGGTGGCGCCGCTGCTGGGCGACCGTGAAATGCTCGCCGAGGCGCTGATGAACCTGCTGGACAACGCGCTCAAATTCACCCCGGCCGGGGGCCGCGTGGCGTTGCGATTGTCGGGGGAGGGCAGTGCTACGCGGATCGAGGTGCAGGACAACGGACCCGGCATTGCGCAGGCCGAACGCGAGAGCGTCCTGAACCGATTCTGTCGCGGTGAGCAAGGGCAGGGCATCGCTGGCGCAGGGCTGGGACTGGCGATCGTCGCCGCCGTGGCCCGCACCCATCACTGCACGTTGCGACTGGAAGACGCCGAGCCGGGATTGCGGGTGGTGTTGGAGATGGCGCGCACGCTTTAGGCGGGAATGACGCTTCGGTTTCTGCCTAGAGGCCGTGGGAGGGAGCTTGCTCGCGATTTGATCGTTCCCACGCTCTGCGTGGGAACGATCACTACCGGGCAGCAGGGTTTACATCAAAGTGATCGGGTAATCGACGATCAGACGGAATTCGCTCAGATCGCCTTCGCCCTGATCGGCGTTGGCGGTGTGGAATGCCTGGCGGATACGGAACGACAGGTCCTTGGCCGGACCATTCTGAATCACGTACTTGGCTTCGACGTCGGTTTCGTGGTGCTTGCCATCTTCACCGTACAAACCGGCGTATTGGCTGTTGGCAGGGGTGTGAGTGCCGTCGATGTTCGAACCGTTCAGGTAACGCGCCATGAAGCTCAGGCCCGGTACGCCGTAGGTGGCCATGTTCAGGTCATAGCGCGCGCCGAACGACAGCTCGTTCGGGGCGTTGAAGTCAGACCACTGCACCGAGTTGTTCAGGAAAATCGAGTCGCCGCCTTCGCCGCCGCCGTTGTCGCCGGTGGCCAGGTAGTCAAACGGGGTATCGCCATCGACCTTCTGGAACGACAGGGTCAACGTGTGGGCAGCCAGGAATGAATAGGCCACGGCGCCCGAATACGTGGTGTTGTTGATCGTGCCGGCTTTGGCCTGACCTTCATCCAGCGTGCGGTACAGGTTGAGGTCGAAGTTCAGCGACTGGTCATCGGTCAGCGGCAAGGTGTAGTTGGTGTTGGCGTAGTACTGGCGCCACACGTCTTCGAACTCGGAACCGTACAGCGTCGCGGTCCAGTTCGGGGTGATGGTGTACTTGCCGCCAGCGAAGGTGGCGCTTTTCGCGGTGACGTTGGCGTACAGCGCGTAAATGTCATGGTCGTGGTTGCTGGTCAGGCCGCTGTCGGCGCTGGTGTAGCGACCGGCTTCCAGGTCCAGCCCCTCGAACTCGCTGCTGTTGAGGTTAAAACCGGTGGCGGTCTGGGGCAGCAAACGGCTGCCGCCGACGGCGAACACGGGAGCGGTCGGTTGCATGTTGCCGTATTTGAGCTGGGTCTTGGAGACGCGTACTTTCACATCGCCACCGACAGAGCCGTAGCTGTCCTGCGGGGTGCCGTCGTCGTCAAGGGGCAGGTTGCCGGTGCCGCCAACGTCGTCCTTGCCGCTGAGTTTCAAGCCGCCGTTGGCGTACACGTCAACGCCGAAACCGACGGTGCCTTGGGTGAAGCCAGAGCTGAAATTACTGATGATGCCCTGGGTCCAGTCGCGGTTATCGGCGCCGCCGTGGCTGCGGTCGCGATTGAAGTAATAGTTGCGCAGCGTGGCGGTAGCAGTGGCGTCTTCGATGAACCCTTTTGCATCGGCTTGACTGCTGACACTTTCGGCAAAAGCCATTTGCGACAACGCCGAGGACACGGCAAGTGCGATGGCGCTCCAATGCTTAACATTCATTTCTTTCTTTCCCCTGGATTTATAGACGCCCAAAACAGTACCCACGCCGAGAAGTTCGGTATGCGTCAGTTTTTAGGTATTACGGGCGCGAAACGGCAGCGTGCTAACAGCGTTGTTCAATATGGGTATCACGGTCGCATGTTGTTGGTGGACAGCTGGAGCTCAGGTGTTTCCGCAGTTGAGCTCCGTCCATGCGTGCCGTATTTGTAGCATGACTGCCGTACGGGAAAGGTCAAAAAGTGCCATGAGTTTGGTTAAGAATATTTAACCAAAAGGGGAGGGAAAACGATGTTAGCGTGATCGTCATTGAGACTCTCATCGCTCAATTTGTTCCGTAATACAGTTGCCGCCACTCTTTGGAGTGGCGGCTTTTTTATGTGTGCTATTAAGCGAAGTGCGCGCGGACAGATTGATTGACTCTCAAGGCACTGCAGGTTTATCCGAATTCGGCAGGGCTGCCCCTTTGGGCCACAACATCCAGATTTGCCCTTGCTGTTTCATGTTGCCGGCCAGGTCGCCTGCGGCGTCGCCGGTGCCCCAGAACATGTCGGCGCGCACTTCGCCGGCGATGGCGCCGCCGGTGTCCTGAGCTGCCACCGGACGGGTGAGCGGTGTGCCGTCGGGCCTGGAAGACGACAGCCACAACAGGCTGCCCAGCGGGATGACCTTGCGGTCGATGGCGACGCTGTAGCCTGCGGTCAGCGGGACATTAAGCGAGCCGCGCGGGCCTTCGTCGCTGTCCGGGCGCAGGGTGAAGAACACGTAGCTCGGGTTGCTGCCCAGCAGTTCCGGCACTTTGTCCGGGTTGGCCACGGCCCAGGCCTTGATCTTGCCCATGGACACTTCGTCTTTCTTCAACTGGTTCTGCTCCACCAGCCAGCGGCCGATGGGTTTGTACGGGTGGCCGTTCTGATCGGCGTAGGCGATGCGCAACTGGCGACCGCTTTCCAGCTGCACGCGGCCCGAGCCCTGAATCTGCAGGAATTGCAGGTCCATGGGGTAACGCAGCCACGCCAGTACGGGGGCGTTCACGCCTTTCTCGCCGATGGTGGCGGCGTCGTCATAGGGCCGCAGCACGCGACCGTCCAGCCGCCCGCGCAGGCGCTTGCCCTTGAGTTCCGGGTAGATGCTGTCGAGATTGACCACGATCAGGTCGTCGGGCACGCCGTAGATCGGCACCGAGTGCTCATCGTTGCGCTGTTCGCTGCCGTTGTAGATCGGCTCGTAGTAACCGGTGATCAGGCCGTTGGCGCCGTGTTCGGAGGAACGCAGGCTGTACACCTGCAACTGGGTCTGGAGAAAGTCGCGCACGGCAACCGGGTCCAGCGGGACTGATGCCGCAGCGGCGCAGGTCGGGCCCCAGACCTTGTCCTTGGCCAGACGCTTGCACGCCGAAAACCAGCTGCTGTAGCCGGCCAGCAGATCCTCGTCGCTGACCTCGGGCAGTTTGTCCCAGGCCACGCTGACGTAGGTCGTCACTTCAGAAGGTTTGGGTTTCGGCCCGCCGCCGTCACAGGCAGCGAGGAGGGCGATCAGAGGGGCGACGCACAATACAAATCGGCGCCAGTGCAGGCTTGGCTTCATCACGCAGGACAGTTCCTGAAAGGTAAATCGAGGTCGGTAGCTTGGTGAAAGTGGGCAGAGACGTCAAATCGCATTGAAGGCGCGATCACGTAACGGCTTCAGCCGAAGGCGTAGGAGCACGCTTGCCCGCGAAGAGGCCGGTACATCCGCCGCATCTTTAGCGCCTGAATCATCGTAATCGCGGGCAAGCGCGCTCCTACGGCCTTCGGCCCGAATCAACAGCCGGACGCGGAGCGTCATAATCTGCATCCCCACGCAGAGCGTGGGCACGATCAAAACGAATCAAATGCCAGGCCGCACCACGATCCGCTTCTGCCGAAGGCGTGGGAGCTGGCTTGCCTGCGATCTGGCGCGCAGCGGCAGTGAAACCTGTGCATTC
>NZ_JBEGED010000031.1:0-21185 GCF_040202885.1 Xanthomonas sp. WHRI 1810A | reverse complement strand
AAGCCGGACTCCCACGCCCTCCGGGCAGAAGCTGAACGGTGGAACGCCATCAACCCGCGCAGCTTTTGATTCTGGCCACAGGCCGTTTGATCGTTCCCACGCTCTGCGTGGGAATGCCGCCCTGGACGCTCCGCGTCCGCGTCATCACCGGATCGCCGCAAACCCGCGTTCCAGATCCTCGATCAACGCGCTGACGTCTTCCAGGCCGATGTGCAGGCGCAACAGCGGGTTGAGCGTTTTGTCGTCGGCGTTGACGCGGTCTTTGACGCTGGCGACGATGATCAGGCTTTCGAAACCGCCCCATGAAGCGCCGAGCCCAAACAGCTGCAAACCGTCGATGAAGCGCGCCAGTTTGTCGGGATCACTGTCCAGCAGCTCGAAGGTCACCAGCCCGTTGCTGCCAGTGAAATCGCGTTTCCACAGGGCGTGGCTCGGGTGGTCGGGCAAGGCCGGGTGGAACACGCGCTTGACCTGCCGATGGCCCTGCAACCAGTGCGCGACCTGCAATCCCTGGCGCTGATGCACGTCCAGCCGCGCCGACAGGGTACGCGCGCCGCGCAGCACCAGATAAGCATCGTCCGGGCTGACGGTGCTGCCGAAGGTGTCGGTCATCACCGCCAATGGCTGCCAGACGTCTTGCGTGGTGCAGACGCTGCCCATCACCACGTCGCTGTGGCCGCACAGGTATTTGGTCAGGGCCATGATCGAAATGTCCGCGCCCAGGGTCAGCGGCCGGTACTGGTAACCGGAGCCGTAGGTGTTGTCCACCGCCAGCAGGATCCCTCGCGGTTTGCACACCGCAGCCATGGCCGGCAGGTCGCTCAGTTCGTACAGCAGCGAACCCGGCACTTCGGCGTAGACCATTTTGGTGTTGGCCTGCAGCAGCGCTTCGAGCCCTGAGCCGTCAGCGGGAAAGAAGCTGTACTCGATGCCGAACGGCGCCAGAAAGGCCTGGGCCACCTGACGCACCGGCGAGTACACCGCGTCGGTGATCAGCACGTGATCGCCGGGGCGCAGGTACGCCAGAAACGTCTGCGCCACCGCCGCCAGACCAGTGCCGAACAGGCGCGTGCGATAACCGCCTTCCAGCTCGGTGACCAGGTCTTCCAGTTCGAACGCCGTGGGATTGCCCCGCGCGCCGTAACTCAACACGCGCTCGGTGTCCCGGCGTTTCCGCGCATCGCGCATGTCGTGCAGGCTGTCGAACAGCACCGTGCTCATGCGCGACACAGGCGGGTTGACGCCGCGGATGCCGCTGCCCTTCTCGCCCCGCGCCGCATGCACCAGCCGCGTGCGAACCCGGTCCTGCGTCGGGGCTGCGCCCAGGGGTTTGAGGCTGGCGATTTCTTGCTCGGTCATCTGCCCAAGCAAGCCGATTTCCCAGGCCAGGTACTGGCGCGCCGCGTCCTTGTTGCCGGAGTGGCGATCATGGGTGAAGAACAGAAAATCGATGCACTGCGCGTCGGACAGGTCGCCCGAGTCTTCCACAACCGCAAGGCCGGCCGACTGCCAGGCGTTGATCCCGCCCGCGAGGACCCGTGCCTGGGCCCGTTGCGATTCAGGCAATTCCAGCGCAGCGATGTCCGCCAGGGCCGGGGTCTCGGCGATGAACACCAGTGGCCGGGGTTCATGGGCGACATCGGCCGCCAGCAATGGCCGAATCGACCAGTGCGCGCCTTCGATGTGGCCCTTGCGGAACGCCATGCTCGGCCGCAGATCCACCACCGCCACGGCATTGTCCTTCAGCGCATCGAACAGCTGAGTGGCGCTGATCGTCGACAACGCGGGGGTGACCGATTGCTCGGTCGCCGCCAAAGCCAGCCCGCTGTGAAGGCCGTCTTGCAGCACACAGGCCTCATGCCCCAACTGGCGCAACCAGCTGGCGACAATCGGCGCGCGGACGCCGTCGGCATCCACCAGCACCAGCCGCGCCTGACGCACGCCGACGTACAGATCGGTGGATTGAATCAGCTGGCCGCCCGGCGTGTGCTGCGCACCGGGCAAACTGCCGAGGGCGAATTCTTCGGGCGTGCGCACATCGCACAGAAACAAACTGCGGTCGCGGTCTTCCGCCCACTTGGCCACTTGCTCCGCGTCCACCGTGACCACACCGGCCCGCTGCGCCAGCTGTTGCGCGGCGTGGCGTTGTGCGTCCAGAGAGGCCTGGGGCGAGACCTCGGTGTAGCGCCGGCTGCTGCCGTGTTCCAGCGGCAGGTCGGCGAGGTACCAACCTTGGGTGCCGTTTTCCAGGGCGTAGACCGGGTTCTTCACGCCCAGGTCGATCAGGGTTTGTGCGCCGATGATGCTGCGGGTGCGACCGGCGCAATTGACGACGATGGGGGTGGTGTCATCGCTGACCAGATTGGCCAGGCGATAACCCAGTTCGCCGTTGGGGCAGCAGATGGAACCGGGGATGGTCATCTTGCGGTATTCGTCGAACGGGCGACCGTCCAGCACCAGCAACGGCTCGCCTTTTGCCTGCCACGCGGCCAGTTCGGTCGCGCTGATGTGCGGGGTGTGGCTGGCTTCTTCGACGATCTCGCCGAAGGCTTTGGACGGCACGTGCACGCCGGCGAACAACTGCAAACCGGCGGCCTGCCAACCGTCGGCGCCACCTTCGAGGCGGTGAACACGGGTGTAATTCAGTGCGCGCAACCGCTCGGCCGCGCGCGAGGCCAGCGTGCCGCCGTCCTGGTCGTAAATGACCAGACGCACGCCGGGGTTCGGCGCCAGACGGCGGACCTCCATCTCAAGGCGGCTATAGGGGAGGTTCACCCCGTGAAACAAGTGCGCTTCGCCGTACTGACCGTGCTCGCGCACGTCGAACAGCGCGATTTCCTGCCCGTCGAACAGCCAGGTCTGGAGGCGTTGCGGGGTGATGGTCTGGCTCATGGGGTTCTCTTGTTCTCCGAGTTTTGTGCGGGCAACCCTAAACCTGTTGGAGCGAGGCTTGCCCGCGAACGTGGTACAGGTTCAAAAAACCCATTGAACGAACCGGCCTCTTCGCGGGCAAGCCTCGCTCCAACAGGTTCTGAGTACCATTACTGCAACGCCAACGCCTTCTCGCCCGGTGCGATCTTCCGGCCCTTGGCGTACGCACGCTGCACCGCCGGGCGGGCTTTGATGCGTTCGCGCCAGGCGTCGATGTTGGGGTACTGCGTCAGGTCCTGGCCCTGCCGCGTCGGCTGGATCCACGGGAAGATCGCCATGTCGGCAATCGAATATTCGCCCGCCACGAATGGCACCTGGCTCAACCGCGTTTCCAGCACGCCGTACAAGCGCGTCGCCTCGGCGCCCAGTTGGTCCAGCGCGAACGGAATCGGCGCCGGCGCTTTCTCCTTGAACACCTGCAACTGGCTCAGGTACGGCGTGACATGCCCGACCTGCCAGAACAGCCATTCCTGCACCCGCTGGCGCTCGACGCTGCCCTCAGCCGGTAAAAACTGCCCGGCCTTGTTCGCCAGATAATTGAGAATAGCCCCGGATTCAAACAGGCTCAGGGGCTCGCCGCCTCCCGTGTTCGTGCCCGGTGCGTGATCCACAATCGCCGGAATCCGCCCGTTGGCGCTGATGGCCTGAAACCACGCCTGCTTCTGTTCGCCGGTGCGGATGTTGATCGGCCGCACGACGTAAGGCAGCTCCTGTTCTTCCAGCAAAATCGCGACTTTCAGCCCGTTGCCTGTCGGCCAGAAATAGAGATCGATCATGAGTAAGCCTTGATGGACGGCGCCATTTGCGAGGCGTTGTAATTGAGGACCTTGCCTTCCAGGTTGACGCCGTACCGGCCGTTCAACGATTCCAGCGGGCGGCCGTACAGGTGGAAATGCAGGGTCGGGGTGTCACCGTCGACCTTGATCCCGTGTAGGTCTTCACCCAGGAAGCTGATGGACGTGCCCGGCTGCACGACCACTTCTTTTTCCAGTTCGATTGTCGCGAATGCCGGGTCGCTGCCGTCGTCGGTGCGGGCCCAGACGTAATTGATCTCCTGGCCTTGCACGGCAACGATCACCGCCCAGGTTTCGTGGTTGTGCGGCAATGTGCTTTTACCTGGCAGCAGGGAATTCATGTACAGCGTCGGGGTGTCGCCGTCGTCGTTCAGGCGGTAGCGGAAGGCGGTGTCGCCCTCCCTCGGCACCGGCGACGGGAAGCTGTCGAAGTTGAACAGGTCGTGGCGCCGGGCGAGGTTTTCCAGCAGGCCGACGATCTCCTCCAGCGCGGCGCGGTCAACGCCACGGGCATGGATGACCCGGATCTTCTGCAGGAAATCTTCGATCACGTGGCTGCGGTGTTCGGTGCTCATCAGGTGCTCCTTTTTTTGTAGATATTCAGGACTTGCGATCGTGGGAGGGAGCTTGCTCGCGATGCGATGGTTCTCACGCCGAAGATGTGCCGGATGTATCGGCCTCTCGCGAGCAAGCTCCCTCCCACAGGGATTGTTGAATCTGTCAGATCGAATTCAGGTATCCGAAAACGTGCACGTCTTCACACGGACAAACTGTACCGACTGATATTGCTCAATAAATACGGGTCGCCGTTCACCGCAGGGCGGCGGCCGGCGTCGCCCAGAGCGTGGCGCAGGAAGGCCTGGGTGCGCTCGCTGGTGGGCCGCTGGAAGATCTGTTCGGCGCTGCCGCTTTCGACGATCAGCCCGTTCTCGGTGAAATACACCACGTCGCTGATGTCTTCGGCGAAGCGCATTTCATGGGTCACCAGCACGCAGGTCATGCCTTCCTCGGTCAGCTCGCGAATCACCGTCAGGACCTCGCCCACGGTTTCCGGGTCCAGCGCCGAGGTCACTTCATCGAACAGAATCAACTCAGGCCGCATCGCCAGCGCCCGGGCAATCGCCACCCGCTGCTGCTGCCCCCCGGACAACTGCCCCGGGTACGCGTCGGCCTTGTGCTCCATGCGCACTTTGGCGAGCAACGCCCGGGCCTCTTTTTCGGCGTCCACCGCAGTGCGGCCCAATACCTTGCGCGGCGCGATCACCAGATTTTCCAGGACCGACAGGTGCGGGAACAGGTTGTACTGCTGGAACACGAAACCGACCTTCTTGCGCAGCTCGATGCGCTGGGCCTCGCTGGTGAGGTTCTGCACCTCGGTGCTGCCCACGCGGATGCTGCCGCGCTGTGGCGAAAGCAACCCGGTGATGCAGCGCAGAATGGTGGATTTGCCCGAGCCGGACGGGCCGATGATCGACACCGCCTGACCGCGCTGCACGTCCAGATCGATGCCCTTGAGCACGCGGTTCTGACCGAACGACAGGTGAATGTCGCGCAGGCTGACCAGGGGTTCGGCGGCGAGCGTTTCAGGAGAAGGCATAACGTCGCTCCAGGCGTTGAGTAAGTCGGGAAATCGGGTAGCAATAGGCGAAGAACAGCGCCAGCACGCTGAAGTAGATCAGCACGGTGAACCCGGTGAGGTTGACTGTGTTGCTGGCGATCTGCGCGGTGTCGATCAGGTCGTGGACGCCCACCAGGGAGGACAGCGCCGTGCCCATGGTGATCACCGCGTAGAGGTTCATCCACGGCGGCAACATGCGCTTGAAGCACTGCGGCAGGATGATCGAGCGGAAAATCTGCCCCCGGCTGAACGCCAGGGAACGCGCCGCTTCCCACTGGGTGCTGGGGATCGAGCCGATGGCGCCACGGAAGATCTCGGCGACGTTGGCGCTGGCTGGCAGGGCCAGGCCGAGGGTGACTTTCACCCAGTCCGGGAACGAGATCCAGCTGCTGCCGATGTGAATCTCGAACGGGAACACGTAGGTGGTGAAGTAGATCAGCACCAGCCATGGCGCGTTGCGAAACACCTGCACCCAGACCTTGGCCGGCAGGCGCATGAGCCAGAACGGCGACACGGCCAGGGCGCCCACCAGCAGGCCGAGCAGCGAACCGAGGGCAATCGCCAGCAGGCTGATCAGGATGTTCTGGCCAAAGCCGCTGGCCAGCGCCGGCGACCATTCCACCAGCGCCTTGAACACCGGGCTGTGGGGTGCGCCGAAGATCAGCCAGAGTGCGGCGATCACCAGCAACGCCAGTTTGCCGACATGCCGGCGCGGCCAGTTCAGCGGCGCGGCGACGGACGAATCAATGGCCATAGCCGGGCATCCTCAAGCGGGTTTCGAGGGCACGTCCGGCGCAGTTGACGATGAAGCTCAACAGGCCAAAAAACGCCAGCAGCAACATCATCAGTTCCAGCACGTTGTCGCTTTGGGTCCAGATCATGATCGAGGCGTAGGTGATGTCGCCCACCGCAATCGCCGATGCCACCGCGGTCATCTTCACCAGATCGATCAGGTTGTTGATCAGCGATGGCAGCGCAAAACGCAGCGCCAGCGGCAACTGCACATTCCACAGCAACTGGCGGCTGCTGAACGCCAGAGAGCTCGCAGCCTCCAGAGTGACGGCAGGCACCGCTTCGATGCCAGCGCGCAGGGCCTCGGCGTGGAACGCGCCCTTGTGCAGGGAAATCACGATCACCACCCAGGCGAACGGCGTCAGCGGGTTGGCCGCGCCCACGGCCTGGGTCAGCAGCATGTTCAGCACAAGGAACGCGCAATAGAGCTGGACCAGGGTCGGGGTGTTGCGGGTGACTTCGATGAACACCCGGGCCGGTTTTGCCAGCCACGGTTTGCCGGAGGTCAGCATCGCCGCCAGCGCCACGCCCGCCAGCAGGCTGCCGACGATGGTGAACGCGCACAGTGCCACGCTGGTGAGCGCGCCGTTGACGATCGAGCCGCGCTGGTAGGCGTCCAGCAGAAAGCTGTAGTTCAGCCCCAGCGTCGCCGTCCACTGCACGAACAATTCAAGCCAATGACTCATGCCAACGCCCCGACGCGCAGTTGCGCACACGCCGCCGCGATCCGCCGCCCGGCTTCGGCCACGCTCTCGGTGGCGGTGGCGGTGGCGATCGACAGACGAAACCACGGCGACAGGCCATACGCGCTGCCTGCCACACCGGCCACGCCGGCTTCCAGCAGGTAATCCACCACGTCGTCATCGTTGTTCAGGCGCTGCCCGTCAGGACGCACGCGCCCCAGCAATCCGGCGCAGCGCACGAACACAAAGAAGCCGCCCTGGGGTTCGAGCACTTGCAGACCGTCAACGTCTTTCAGCGCACTGACCACAAGGTCCCGCCGCTGGTGATAGGCCGCGACTTGCGCCGGAAGGAAATCCAGCCCGCCTTCGAACGCCGCCAGTGCCGCGGCCTGCCCCACCGACGAAGCGCCGGACGTGGCCTGGGACTGCACGACGGTCATGGCGGTGGTGAGTTCCTTCGGGCCGGCGCCGAAGCCGATGCGCCAGCCGGTCATGGCGTAGGTCTTGGACACCCCACCCACCAGCAAGGTGCGGGGCTGCAGGTCCGGCGCGACGTTGAGCAGGCTCAGCGCCGGCTGGCCGTCGAAACGGATGTGTTCGTAGAGTTCGTCCAGCAACACCAGCACTTGGGGATGACGGCGCAGCACTTCGGCCAGCGCCCGCAGTTCTGACTCGCTGTACACCGCGCCACTCGGGTTACCGGGACCGTTGAGGATCAGCCAGCGGGTGCGGTCGTTGATGTGCTGTTCCAGTTGCTCCGGGGTCAGTTTGCAGCCCTGCTCCAGACCGCATTCGATGAACACCGTCTCGCCGCCATTGATGCGCACAATGTCCGGAAACGACGGCCAGTACGGCACCGGCACCAGCACTTCGTCGCCGTCGTCCAGGGTCGCGGCGAAGGCGTTGAAAATGATCTGTTTGGCGCCGTTGGCGATGACGATGGACGGCAGCGGGTAGTCCAGGCGGTTTTCGTGCTTGAGCTTGCGCTGCACCGCTTCACGCAGTTTCCGCACGCCGGGGGTCGGTGTGTACTTGGTGGCGCCGCCGTCGATGGCTTTGTAGGCCGCCTGCTTGATGTGCTCCGGGGTGTCGAAGTCCGGCTCGCCGGTGGTCATGTCGATGATGTCGCGGCCGGCTTCACGCAACTCGGTGACCCGGGATTTCGCCGCGGCATTGGCCGACAGCGAAACGCGCTGTACGCGCTGTGACAAACGAACGGTCATGGCGCTGTCCTGTGTGGGGTGTCGGCGGGGATCGGGGCGCTGGCCAGGACCTTGCCCGGATTGAGCAGGTTGTCGGGGTCCAGCGCCTGCTTGATGCGACGCATCAGGTCCAGCTCCACCGGGCTTTTGTAGCGCGGCAGCATCGCCAGCTTGCGCTGCCCGATGCCGTGCTCGGCGCTGATGGAACCGCCGTGGGCCGCGGTGCTGTCGTGGACCAGTTGGCTGAGGGCCGCGTAGTTCGCCATGTGCGCCTCCACCGTGGATTCCAGCGGGTGCGCGACGTTGTAATGCAGGTTGCCGTCCCCCAGGTGGCCGAAGGTGAAATTGCGCACGCCGGGGAAGTGCCGTTGCAGCAGTGCGTCGGTGGTGCTGACGAAATCGACGATGCGCGAGATCGGGATCGAGATGTCGTGCTTCATGTTGCGCCCGGCCTTCTTCTGCGCCTCGCTCATGTTCTCGCGCAGCAGCCACAGCGCTTCGCTCTGCGCCAGGCTTTCGGCGATCAGGGCGTCGGCCAGCAAGTCGGCTTCAAACGCTTCGCCCAGCACGTGCTCGAAGGACTCGCGGGCGTGGGTGTCGCTGTGGTTATCCGACAGTTCCAGCAGCGCGAACCAGGGTTGCGCGGCATGGATGAACGGCTGCGGACCGTCCGGGAATTGTTCGCGCAGCAGCGCCAGGCAATCGGCGGTGAGCAATTCGAAAGCGGTCAGGCTGGCGCCGAAACCGGCCCGGGCGTGGGACAGGAAACTCACCGCCTGAGCCAACGAATCGAAGGCCAGCAGCGCGGTGCATTGAGCCTTGGGCAGCGGAAACAGCTTCAGTGTCGCGGCCGTGATAATGCCCAGCGTGCCTTCGCTGCCGATGTACAGGTCGCGCAGGTCGTAACCGGTGTTGTCCTTGCGCAGCCCACGCAGGCCGTTCCAGATTTCACCTTCGGCGGTGACCACTTCCAGCCCCAACGTCAGCTCCCGGGTGTTGCCGTAACGCAGCACCGCCGTGCCGCCAGCGTTGGTGCCGAGGTTGCCGCCCAGGGTGCAACTGCCCTCCGCGCCCAGGCTCAGGGGGAACAGACGCCCGGCCTCGCGGGCCACGTCCTGAACGTTCTGCAAAATGCAGCCGGCCTCGACGGTGAGGGTGTCGTTGTCGGTGTCCAGCTGGCGCACGCGGTTCATGCGGTCGAGCAACACCAGCACCGAACGGCCACTGGCGTCCGGGGTGGCCGCGCCCATCAACCCGGTGTTGCCGCCCTGCACCACGATGGGGGTTTTGCACGCCACGCAGGCCTTGACCACCGCCGCCACTTCTTCGGTGTTGGCCGGATGGACCACCGCCAGCGCCTGGCCCACGTAGGTGCCTTGCTTGTCGGTCTGTTGGTCAGCGGCCTCGTCGGCGCGCTGCACATGGCTGGCGCCCACGAGTTGCTGGAGGATCTGGAACAGGTCGTTGCTCATCGGCTTTTTCTCGATCTGTGACGCGTGAACAATTACTGGCTGGCCAGCGGCGCGGCATTGCGGAACTGCTCGTGCAGGTCACGCAGGGCCTGGGACGGTGCCATGCCGGTGCGCTCGCCGGTTTCAATCAGCCAGCCGCTGCGGTGCCAGTCGCGAACGATGGCGTCGAGTCTGGCCTGGGTGTCTTTTTCGCCCTTGCGGATCCAGATCACCGATTTGGACGGGATCAGATCCGTGGACAGCGGGATGTCGAAACCGGACCAGTCGGCGTCGCCCAGCAACGCGTGCATGGTGGGGCTGACGTGCACCGCCGCCACGCAACCATTGCCGCGCAGGGACAGCAGCGACTCCGACTGGCTGCGGAAGGCCTTGATCTCGGCGCCATAGGTTTCCTGCAGCGGCTTGATGAAGTTGCTGCCCTGGGACACGCAGACCGGCTTGCCCTTGAGGTCTGCCCATTGGGTGATGCCCGCGCCTTTGCGGATCAACGCCGCGCCGCCGACTTCTTCATACGGGGTAGGCACGTAATCGAGGATCCCGGCGCGCTCATCGGTGTACTGCATGTTGGCGATCAGGATGTCGACCTTCCCCTGCTGCAGGAACTGCACACGGTTGGGCGCCAGCACCGACACGGTGTCGACCTCGACGCCCAGCTTCTGGCCGATGCCTTTGGCCAGCTCGACGTTGTAGCCCAGGTGGTCGCCGGTTTTCGGGTCGATGGTGCCGAACGGCGGGCCGCTGAGGATCACGCCGATGCTGATCTTGTGGCGCTGCTGAATCTTGTCCAGCGTCGCGTCGGCATTGGCCAGCGTGGCGCACAGGATCAGGCTGAGTGCGGTGAGGGTTTTGCCGAAAGCGCTGCGGTTCATGGGTGACTGCCTTGTGCATGCTTTTAAGAGCGCGCCGGTGCGTAGGTGGCCGCGCCATCGAATGAGGGTGGCGTGCGTGGATCAGGCGCCGGCCTGGAACTGCTTTTGCAACTCGACCAGCGCGGGGGATGCCGGGGTGATGTGGTGGCGCTTCTCGGCCTCGATCAACCAACCGCTGCGGTGCCACTGCTTGACGATGGCGTCGAGCCTGGCCTGGGTGTCGGTCTGATCCGGGCGGGTCCAGATCACGGACGGCGCCGGGTTCAGTTCGGGGCTGATGGCGCGGTAGTCCTTCCATTCGGCGCTGTCGGCGATCAGCGGGTTGATCAGGGTGGCGTCATGCACCGCCGCGACGCAGTTAATGCCACGCAGGGCCAGCAAGGATTCGGACGAGCTTTTGAAGGCTTTGAGTTCGGCGCCGAACTCGGTCAGCGGCTTGACGTAGCTGCTGCCCTGGGAGGTGCAGACCGGCTGGCCCTTGAGGTCTTCCCATTTACTGATTTTGCTGTCCTTGAGCACTGCGGCGGTGCCGCCTACGCGGTAGAACGGGGTCGGCACGAAGCCCAGGATCTGGCCGCGCTCGGCGGTCCATTCCATGTTGGCGATCAGCAGATCGACCTTGCCCTGCTGCAGGAACTGCACGCGGTTGGCGGGCAACACCGGCACCAGCTCCACTTCGGCGCCCAACTGGCGGCCGAGGTCCTGGGCCAGGTCGACGTTCATGCCCACCGGTTTTTGCGTGGCGGGGTCGATGGAGCCGAATGGGCCGCCCGAGAGCAGTACGCCCACCACCAGGCGGTGACGCTGGTCGATCTTGTCCAGGGTGGCATCGGCCTGAGCCATGGCGCTGGCGCCCAGGGTGAACAGCGCGCCGAACAGCAGCGGCAACAATCGTGTAACGGGCGAGCGCAGGTGCAGCATGGATGTTCCCCTCAAGTATGATCGCCGCCCTTTCTGAGGAAGGCTGGCGGATGAAGGGCATCCTAGGGAGGGCGAACGCGGAACGGAAATGCAAAGATCAAATATGGTTATAACTTTTTGATTTCGGCAGTGGGGACAATTCGCGATAAGCTCGTAAACACTGGGTCCTAGCGGAGCGGCATCTAGACCAATCTTTCTAATTCATAAAAGACCGTAATGTATTAACGTTTTCAGGTTATATGACTACCTGTTGGAGCGAGGCTTGCCCGCGAAGCTGGCACCGTGATTTAACTGACACACCGCGTTTTGGACTTCGCGGGCAAGCCTCGCTCCAACAAAGCCCATCATCGAGACCACCATGTCCACCACCCTCGACCTCGAACTGCTGCGCACTTTTGTCGCGGTGGTTGACCACCACAGTTTCGCCGAAGCCGGGGTGCACCTGGCGCGTACGCAATCGTCCGTGACCCAGCACATGCAACGCCTGGAGCAGCAGGTCGGCGTGGGGCTGTTTCAGAAACAGGGCCGACACAAGCAGCTCACCGACCCCGGCCGGCAGTTGCTGCGCCATGCCCGGCAGATGCTGTCGCTCAACGACGACGCCTTGAACTCGTTGCGTGAAAGCAGCCTCAGCGGCGTGCTGCGCATCGGTTCGCCCCACGACATCGCCGACACCATCCTGCCGCCGATCCTCAGCCACATCGCCCGTTCGGCACCGCGTTTGCGCCTGGAAATCGACGTCGGGCGCAGTCCGTTCCTGATGGATGACTTGCACCGGGGCAAGGTGGACATGGTGATATCCACCCGTGAGGACCCAGGCCTGGAGGGCTTCCCCCTGCGCACGTCGCCGGTGTGGTGGATTTGTTCGGCGCAGTACCAGCACGTGCCGGGAGAGCCGATTCCGCTGATTCTGGTGGACGAACCGAGCATTTATCGGCGTTACGCGCTGGAGGCCCTGGAGCGCGCAAATATTCCGTGGCGGCAGGCGTACCTGGCGTCAAACCTGATCGGGATCAAGGCCGCCACCCGCGCAGGGCTGGGGGTGACGCCGCGCAGCATGGAAATGCTCGGCCCGGACATGCGCGTACTGGGGGAAGCCGACGGTTTGCCGAGGCTGCCGGACGTGACCTATCACCTGTGGATCCGGCCGAACACGGTCAACCCCCTGGCACGGCGGGCGTATGAATTGATTCGCGCGAATCAGGGGTTGTAGGCACAGCACACACATCACCTGTGGGATCGGACCGGGCGGCGCTCCGTCTGTCGGCGAAGACGTCGGTGGGGGCGGTGAGCCTTTCGGATCAATCCCGATCAGCACCCCCCAGCGCCGCATTCAGCCACGTGTTCAGATCATCCACTTCCTTGCCGCTGATGCTGTGCCCCAGTCCCGGATACGCGTGAAACTCGGGAGCTACGTTGAGCTTTTCCAGCGCCGCCCTGGCATCCGTCGCGCCGGTGTAAGCCACGCGGGTGTCTGCTGTGCCGTGGCCGATGAACACTTTCAGAGGCCTGAGCCGTTCATCCGCTTTGAGCCGTCCCTTCAACGCCGAGAGAATCTTGCCGCTCAGCGGCGCAATGCCGTGGACCAGGTCCGGGTGCTGCAGGCCGATCTGATAACTCATCATCGCGCCCTGGCTGAAACCGATCAGGACCACCTTGTCGGGCCGGGTGTCGTATTTTTTGGTCGCCTGTTCGATGAACGTGGTCAGCAGCGTGGTGCTGGTGTCGATGTCGCTGGTCACGCCTTGGTAGTCGGCCACGCCGGTGTCCTGGCTGAACCACTTGTGCCCGCCGCCGTCGACATCCAGCGGCGCGCGCACCGAGAGGTAGGTGTAATCCGGGGACAGGTCGTCCTTGATGCCGAACAGGTCGCGCTCGTCACTGCCGTAGCCGTGCAGGAAAATCACCAGCGGCGTGTCTTTCGCGGCGGTGGGGGCCGAGGCGAGATAAGGCAGGGCCAGGTCGGAAAGCAAGGCAGGCTGGGCATTGGCCAGACCGGAAAAGACACACAACAGCGCGGCGAAGAACTTCATCATGATGGCAACGGCCTCAGCAAAAAACGTCCGGCCCATCATACGCAGCATGATTCAGATGTCAGCCCGCAATTCACTGCGCCACCTTTGATCCAGACCTCCGCGCCGCCTTTGATTCTGGCCGAAGGCCGTGGGAGCTGGCTTGTCCTGCGATCTGGCGCGCAGCGGCAGCGAAACCGGTGCATGCGGTGTATCAGTTAAACCGTGATCGCAGGATGTGGGGCCGCTTCGCAGCCCATCGCGCCCGTCGTAACCTCCGAATGCTCCTACAGGGGATCGCGTGCACCCCGAATTTTGCGACGCGCCGCCTGACCTGCAAACACCCCACAATTGATCGTTCCCACGCTCCGCGTGGGAATGCCGTGCATGACGCTCCGCGTCATAGGGACGCGGAGCGTCCGGAATGCCGTTACCACGCAGAGCGTGGGAACGATCAATCCCGAGAATCCGCGCAGCTTTTGATTCTGGCCGGCCTAGGGACGCGGAGCGTCTGGAGTGCCGTTACCACGCGGAGCGTGGAGTGATCATTTGCGCACCGCCACGGTGCGGCGCACCAATGCATCGCGTAAAGCGGCGAGTAACTTGCGTTAAACGCTCGCCCGCAACAAACGGCAGACGAGCAAAACGATTCACCTCAATCAAATAGTGAATCAACCCAACCGAAATCGAATGAACCAGCCGGGCCTTGCCGGTGGTGTGACAAAACAACACACGGGCAAGGTGGTTCACTTGAATCATTTTCAAAATTTCTGGCACAACTGTTGCAATTTCCCTCGTACCTTCCGCTTTAAGTTGTGGCGATGTCGATGGACCGTGACCTGTTGTGCGCACACCTCAAGCAGCAATTTGAAACCTTCCCCCGGCAAGAGCGGGCGGCGGCGAGTTTCATTCTGGACAACGCCCACGAAGTCGCCGTGATGTCCATGCGCGATCTGGCGCGGCTGGCCAACGTGCCGCCGTCAACCATGACCCGGCTGGCCAAACGCATGGGCCTGTCCGGCTACGACGCGCTGCGCGAACTGTTCATCGATTCTCTGCGCGGCAACAGCAACGCCTACGGCTCTCGCGCCCATGGCCTGGTGGAACTCAAGCAGCGTGTGGGCGAGCACCGGGTGATCGAGGACATGGCCAACAACGCCATCGAACAGATTCAATCGATGTGCAGCCCCGACAACCTGGATTCCATGTCCCGCGCCGTCGCCCTGCTGGCGGGCGCGCGTCAGGTCTACTGCCTGGGCATGCGCTCGTCGTTCGGCGTGGCGTTTCAGTTCTCCCATATCGCCTCCTACTTCGCCAAGAACGTGCGACTGGTGGAAGGCGCCGGCGAAAGCGGCGTGATGTCGATCATCAACCAGACCAGCGCCAAGGACGTGGCGCTGGTGTGCAGCCTGCCGCGCTATTCCCGCCGCCTGATCACCCTGACCAATTACCTGCACCAGCAAGGCGTGCGGATCATCACCATCACCGACAGCGTGACCTCGCCCACGGCGCGGCTGGCGGCGGAAACCATCATCGTCAAGAACCAGACCCCGTCCTTCTACGACACCATCGTGCCGGCCATGCTGGTCAGCGAAATGCTGGTGGCGTTGATGTCGGCCCACGCCAACCAGGACGCCGAAGCCTCGGTCACCCACACCGAAGAAAAGCTCCTGAGCCTGGGTGAATGGTGGGACCTGGCCTGAACCCCTTTGCTTTGCCTGCACTTGCGTCAACCCCATTGCTAACCCTCGGAGCACCACCATGAACCTCAATCCGTGCAAGCCCTTTACCAAAACGCTGATCGTGGCCGGCCTCTGCGCCCTGTTTTCCAGCACCTTCGTCCAGGCGGGCGACGCGTTGGATCGCATCATGAAAAGCAACCAGCTGCGGGTCGCCGTGCCGGTGGATTACCCGCCGTATGGCTACATGGGTCCGGACATGGCGCCGCAGGGCCTGGACATCGACGTCGCGACGCTGATGGCGAAGAAGCTGGGCGTGAAGCTGCAACTGGTACCGGTGACCGCGCCGAACCGCGTGGCCTACATTCAGTCGGGCAAGGCCGATTTCACCATCTCGTCCCTGGGCAAAACCGCCGAGCGCGAAAAGGTGATCGATTACAGCATCGCTTACTCGCCGTTCTTCGACGCCGTGTTCGGCGCGGCCGGGCTGCCGGTCAAATCCCTGGCTGACATGGCAGGCAAAACCGTGTCGGTGACCCGCGGCTCGATGCAGGACAAAGAGCTGACCGACGCCGCCCCTGAAGCGGTGACCAAGCGCTTCGAAGACAACAACAGCACCATCTCAGCGTTCCTGTCCGGGCAGACGCAAATGGTCGCCATCGGCACCACCGTGGCGGCAGCCCTGAAGCAGAAGAACCCGAAAATGGACATCGAGCTCAAAGTGGTGCTGTCCAACGCGCCCAACTACATCGGCATGAACAAGGATCAGCCGGAACTGCGCGCCAAGGTCAACGAGATCATCCGTGAAGCCAAGAAAGACGGCACCCTGGACGCCATCAGCCAGAAATGGCTCGGCGCACCGGCTGGCGAGCTTCCAGAGTAATCATGGGCGCCCTCTCCCCGACCCTGGTCGAACTGGCGCGCTGGAGCGCGACGGTTCGGTTCAGTGACATACCGGCCACCGTGCAGCAGGCGGCGAAGCGCTGCCTGATCGACACCTTCGGCGTCGCACTGGCCGGCAGCGGCAGCGAGGTGGCCGAACAGGCACGCGCCGTCAGCCGCCTGACCGCCGCCGTCGGCCATTGCGCGGTGTTGGGCGATACCCGAGCGCTGTGCGCCCCTGCTGCCGCGTTCATCAACGGCACAGCCGGCCATGCGCTGGATTTCGACGATAACTGCTACCCGGGTTTCGTCCACGGGTCGGTGGTGATCCTGCCGGCCGCGCTGGCGGTGACGCAGATGCGGGACCTGGACGGCGCGGCGTTGCTGACCGCGTTCGTGGTCGGCGCCGAATGTGAATACGCGCTGGCCCGGGCATTGGGCCGGCAGATTTACGACCGCGGCTGGTGGACCACCGGGGTGCTGGGTGTGGTCGGTTCCTGCGCGGCGGCCTGCCATGCTCTGGGCCTGAACGCTGCGCAAACGGCATCGGCGCTGGGCATCGCATTGACCGGGAGCGGCGGGATGAAAGCCGGTTTCGGCACCGACGCAAAAATGCTCATGGCCGGGCGCACCAGCGAGGCTGGCGTAATTGCCGCGTTGCTGGCCAGTCACGGCAGTCAGGGCCCGCTGGACATCGTCGAACACAGCCACGGCCTGGCGGTGATGTTCAACAGCGGCTTGCTGTCGCCGTTGCCCGCCTTGGGTCATGACTGGAGCCTGCTGACCCCGGGGGTCGACATCAAGCGGATCCCGATCTGTCTGTCGTCCCACGCGGCGGTGGATGCCCTGAAGGACATTCTGGTGCTGGACGCCATCAGCGTCGATGACATCGCCCAGATCATCTGCGACGTGCCGCCCATCGTGATTCAGAACCTGATCCACGACGCGCCGACGCAGCGCCAGCAAGCGCAGTTCAGCATGCCGTTCGCCATGGCAGCGACCTGTCTGCTGGACGAGATCACCCTCGACTCGCTGACCGTAAGCATCCTCCACCGGCCTGAGCTGCAACAGCTGATGAAACGCGTGCGCATGATCAGCAGCGACCGCTGGCAGTTGCACCTGCTGGAGTCGGCGCCCGAGGGTGCGTGGGTCAAGGTGGTCTGCACCGACGGCACCACCCACGAGCGCTTTTGCGCCATGGCCCTGGGCTCGGCGTTCAACCCGCTGTCGCTGGCGCAACTGCGCGGCAAATTCATGCAGTGCGCAGCCCGCACTGAACCAGGCACGACGCCGGGCACGCTGATCTCGACCACCGAAGCACACGCCCTGTTCACCCGCCTTGAACGTCTGGAACACCTGCCGCGCGTTCGCGACCTGCTGCCTCACCTCAATCGCACGGAGACGATCCCCTCATGACGCTGGATTTTTCTGTGGTCCTCAAACAATGGCCGCTGTTGCTGGACGGCATGCTGCTGACCATCGCGCTGACCTTGATCTCGGCGGTGTTCGGCACCGTGCTGGGCATCACCTGCGGCCTGATTCGCAGCAAGGGCCCGAGCTGGGCGCGCTGGACCGTGGGGCTGTACGTGGAGCTGATCCGCAACACGCCGTTCATCATTCAGCTGTTCTTCATCTTTTTCGGCCTGCCCGGCCTGGGCCTGAAGATGACCGCCCTGACGGCGGCGATCCTGGCCAACGTGATCAACCTCGGCGCCTACGTCAGCGAGATCGCCCGCTCCGGCATCGAAGCCACCCCCAACGGCCAGATCGAAGCGGCGCAGAGCCTGGCGCTGGATCGCTGGCAGGTGTTCACCCGGGTGGTGCTGCCGCCGGCGCTCAAACGCGTGTGGCCGACGCTGGTCGGGCAGATGGTCATCATCATGCTGGGCTCGGCAGTGTGCAGCCAGATCTCCACCGAAGAACTGACCTACGCCGCCAACCAGATCGCCAGCACCTCGTTCCGCAATTTCGAAACCTACATCGTGGTCGCCCTCCTGTACCTGCTGCTGGCCGTCGCCCTGCGCCGCCTGCTGAACTGGGTCGGTCCACGTTTCATCTTCGGTCGCTGAGGGAATCCCCATGTATGACTTCACCCTGTGGGACATCGCCCGAAACCTGTTGCTGGCCCTGCGCTGGACCGTCGCGCTGTCGCTGATCGCGTTCATCGGTGGCGGCGTGGTCGGCGCCTTGCTGGTGGTGTTGCGCCTGACCGGCAACCGGCTGGTGCGCGGGCTGGTGATGCTTTATGTGCAGCTGTTCCAGGGCACGCCGCTGCTGCTGCAGCTGTTTCTGGTGTATTTCGGCCTGTCGATGTTCGGCATCGAAACCACCCCGCTGGTGGCCGCGTCGGTGTGCCTGACCCTGTACGCCAGCGCCTACCTCACCGAGATCTGGCGCGGCGGCATCGAGTCCATCGACCGCGGCCAGTGGGAAGCGTCCGGCAGCCTGGCCCTGAGCTTCAGCGAGCAGATGCGCTACGTGATCCTGCCCCAGGCGATTCGCGCCGGCATCGCGCCGACAGTCGGGTTCATGGTGCAGGTGGTCAAGGCCACCGCGCTGACCTCGGTCATCGGGTTTGTCGAAATGACCCGCGCCGGACAGATCATCACCAACGCCACGTTCCAACCGTTCTTGATCTATGGCTCGGTCGCGTTGATGTACTTCGCGCTGTGCTTTCCGCTGTCGTGGTACAGCCGCGTCCTTGAAAACAAACTTCGCCGATAGGGGCTTGCCAACATGAATCCTTCACACACCCAAGACCTCGAACCCGGCTTTGCGCTGGTGGACATCCGCGGCCTGCGCAAACGCTTCGGCGACAACGAAGTGCTCAAGGGCGTCGACCTGCAGATCGCCCGCAAGGAAGTGGTCTGCATCATCGGCAAAAGCGGTTCGGGCAAGAGCACCCTGCTGCGTTGCATCAACGGGCTTGAGGCCTATCAGGAAGGCAGCGTCACGGTCGACGGCCAGTTGGTGCGTCCGGACGACCGCAACGCGCTGCGCGAACTGCGCCAGAACGTGGGCATGATTTTCCAGAACTTCAACCTGTTCCCGCACTTGAGCGCCGGCCAGAACGTGATGCTCGCCCCGCGCCTGGTGCAGAAAACCTCCAGCGTCGAGGCCGAACGCCACGCGCGCAAACTGCTGACCCGGGTCGGCCTGGGCGAGCGCTTCGATGCCTTCCCCGACCAGTTGTCCGGCGGTCAGCAACAGCGCGTGGCTATTGCCCGTTCCCTGGCGATGAACCCGCAAGTGCTGCTGTGCGACGAGATCACTTCCGCGCTCGATCCGGAGTTGGTCGGCGAAGTGCTGCAGGTGGTCGAAGGCCTGGCCAAAGAAGGCATGACCCTGATCATGGTCACCCACGAAATGGCCTTCGCGCGCCGCGTCAGTGACCGGGTGATCTTCATGCACCAGGGCCTGGTGCATGAATCCGGCGACCCCGAAACCCTCTTTTCCAACCCGAAAACTGCCGAACTGCGACGTTTCCTCTCCATGGAAGGCTGATCGTTTTCGCGTCGCTTTACTCATTCGGTATTGATTCGTCATTCAGGAGACACCCATGGATTTCCCACTGACCGTTCCACCGTCCAAGAAACACCAGAGCTTTCTGTGGTCGCCGATCTGCACCGACCTGGACACCCTTGACGCGCACATCGCGATCATCGGCATGCCGTACGGCAAGGCCTACGTCGCCGAGCACATCACCAACGACCAGAGCAAAGCGCCGGACGCCATTCGCGCCATGAGCGACCGCATCTGCCGCGCCCTGCACCACTACGATTTCGACGTCGGCGGCCCGATCTACGACAACCGCGCCTTGAAAGTGGTGGACTGCGGCAACGTCCCGGCGGACCCGACCGACCTGAGCAGCCACGGCGTTCGCTCCGAACAAGCGATCCGCAAGATCCTCGACGCCGGCGCGCTGCCGATCATCCTCGGCGGCGACCACAGCATCCCGATCCCGATCCTGCGCGCCTACGAAGGCCGCGGCGAGATCACCCTGATTCACATCGACGCGCACCTGGACTGGCGCGACGAGATCAACGGCGTGCGCGACGGCTTGTCGAGCCCGATCCGCCGCGCTTCGGAAATGGAACACATTGGCGAGATCTTCCAGATCGGCCTGCGCGCTCAGGGCAGCGGCCGGCCAGCGGATTTCCAGGCGGCGGTGGATTACGGCGCGCACCTGATCACCGCCTATGACGTGCACGACAACGGCATGCAGTCGGTGCTGGACATGATTCCCGACAACGGCAATTACTACCTGACCATCGACGCCGATGGCCTTGATCCGTCGATCATGCCAGGCGTGGCCGGGCCGGCATTGGGCGGGATCACGTACGTGCAGATCCGCAAGCTGATTCACGGGCTGGTGAACAAGGGCAAGGTGGTGGGCATGGACATCGTGGAAATCACCCCGAGCACCGACGTCAACAACATCAGTTGCATCACCGCCGGGCGCCTGATCGTCAACCTGATCGGCGCCGCCGTGCGCGCTGATTATTTCGACGCGCCGCCGTTGCCAGCCGCCGTTTGAAAATGTGAAGCCAGGCCAGGGAGTGGCCGTTCTCTCTTTTGTCGTTCGCTCAATTGCAGGTCACTCATGCCCACTCATACGCGTATTCGCATGTTCAACACCAAGGACACTTACCCCAACCAGAGCCTGGACAATGACTTGTGTCAGGCCGTTCGTGCAGGCAATACGGTGTACGTTCGCGGGCAGCTGGGGACGGATTTCGAGGGTAACCTCATCGGCCTGGGCGATGCCGCCGCCCAGGCGGAACAGGCGATGAAGAACATCAAGCAGTTGCTGGAAGAAGCCGGCAGTCAGTTGCAGGATATCGTCAAGATCACCATTTACCTGATCGACCCGCGGTATCGGGAGGAGGTGTATCTGGTGGTGGGGAGATGGCTCAAGGGTGTGTTTCCGATTTCTACCGGGCTGGTGGTGTCGGCGCTGGGTCAGCCGCAATGGCTGATGGAAATCGACGTGATTGCGGTGATTCCGGAGTGAGGTTTGACGCGTGGGTGTATGGATTGGGGTGGACATCCGTTATCCGAAGTGGCCCGATTTTGTATCGATCACGCGATCCACTGTAGGAGCTGACGAGCCGCCGAAGGCTGCGATGCGGTTTGTCTGACACGCCTTAAATCGTGTGAATATCCATTATTAGCGGTGTGGCTGACATCGGTTCCGCTCTTACAGCGGGTCACTTTTGGCAAAGGCGCCCCAAAAGTAACCAAAAGGTCTTCCTCCCGGTTTGGCCCTCCTGCGTCGGGTTCCCTCACTCCGGCGACGCTCCGTGGGCACGCCGCCAACGGCCATCCAT
>NZ_JBEGED010000030.1:0-32893 GCF_040202885.1 Xanthomonas sp. WHRI 1810A | reverse complement strand
CTGCAAACAGTCAGATGCTGACTTGAAGTCCCACCCACCCCTTCGGGTTCTACCATACAAGCTGACTTGTCTGCGATCTGGCGCGCAGCGGCAGCATAGGCAATGAACCCATGTAGGAGCGCGCTTGCCCGCGAAGAGGCCGGTACAGCCAGCGAATCTCAGGCGCCTGCACCGCTGCAATCGCGGGCAAGCGCGCTCCTACAGATCGTCAATCCGCCAGCGCATTAGGCCTGACATTCCTTGGTCGCCTGCAATCAGGGCCGCTGCGCGCCCCATCGCGAGACAAGCCGCGCTCCCACGGCCTGCGGCCAGCATCAGAAGCACGCAGGTCCGCTTCTGCCGAAGGCGTGGGAGGGAGCTTGCTCGCGATCTGGCGCGCAGCGGCAGCACAGGCAATGAACCCATGTAGGAGCGCGCTCGCCGGCGAAGAGGCCGCCACAGCCAGCGAATCTCCAGCGCCCGCGCCGCTGCAATCGCGGGCGAGCGCGCTCCTACAGATCGTCAATCCGCCAGCGCATTAGGCCTGACATTCCTCGGTCGCCTGCTATCAGGGCCGCTGCGCGCCCCATCGCGGGACAAGCCACGCTCCCACGGCCTGCGGCCAGAATCAGAAGCAGGCAGGTCCGCTTCTGCCGCAGGCGTGGGAGCTGACTTGTCTGCGATCTGGCGCGCAGCGGCAGTCAATCTGGCAACTGATTAATCCGCGGTTTCCACCGGCTGCAGCCGTGCGGCGCAGATGTCGGCCATGAAGCGCTCGGGCGGCAGTGGGTAGCCGAGAAGGTAGCCTTGCAGCGAGTCACAGCCCAGGCGTGTGAGGAAATGGCGTTGACTGCTGGTCTCCACGCCCTCGGCGACGATCCGCAGGTTGAGCGCCTGCCCCAGCGCGACGATGGCCGAGACGATGGCGGCGTCGTCGCTGTCGTTTTCCAGATCACGCACGAACCCACGGTCGATCTTCAGTTCGTTGGCCGGCAGGCGCTTGAGGTACATCAGGCTGGAGTATCCCGTACCGAAATCGTCGATGGACAAGTCCACGCCCATTTCCGACAGCTGTTGCAGCACCGCCATGCTGGCGTCGGCGTCGCTCATGGCGGTGGTTTCGGTGATTTCCAGGGTCAGGCTGTTAGCCGGCAGGCCGTGTCGGCTCAACGCCGTGGCCACGGTGTGGATCAGTCCGGTGTGGCAGAACTGCAGCGCCGAGAGGTTCACCGCGATGCGCCAGTGGGTGTTGCCCATGTCGTACCAGACCCGCATCTGCCGGCATGCCTCGTTCAGCACCCACTCACCGATGGCGATGATCAGTCCGGTCTTTTCCGCCAAGGCGATGAATTTATCGGGCATCAGCAGCCCGAGCTCCGGGTGGTTCCAGCGCACCAGCGCCTCAGCGCCGACCGGCTGACCGTCGCCGGCATTGAATTTGGGTTGGTAGTGCAGACAGAACTGCCCTTGCCTGAGCGCAACGCGCAAGTCCTGAAGCAGCTGCAACTGGTTGCGGGCGTTGTTGTTCATCGACGCATCAAAAAAGCTGTAGCCGTTCTTGCCCGCGCTTTTGGCGTGATACATCGCTGCGTCGGCATTCATCAGCAGCTCTTGCTGGGTCTGGCCGTTGCCGGGGTACAGCGCGATGCCGATGCTCACCGAGACCTGCAGGTCGTGGTCGCCGACACTGAACGGCTGGCCGATCAGCGCCACCTGCCGCGCCGCCACGGTGGTGACATCATCCACGTCGTCCACTTCGACCAACAGCACGAACTCGTCACCGCCGATCCGCGCCAGGGTGTCATGACGATGGAAGTTATCGCGCAGGCGCAGCGCCACTTCCCGCAGCATTTGATCGCCCACGTGGTGACCAAACGCATCGTTCACCGGTTTAAAGCCGTCCAGGTCCATGAACATCAGGGCGAACTGGCCGCCTTGCCCATGCACCTTGAGCATGGCCTGCTCGATGCGGTCGGCCAGCAGCACCCGATTGGGCAAGCCGGTCAAGGTGTCGTGCAACGCCAGTTGGGTCAGTTCGCGGTTGGCGTCGCTCAGGGAGCTGGACAGCTCGGCCGTGCGCGCTTCCAGGCGTGCGTCGAGGATCGAGCTCAGCAAGGTGATGGCCAGCACCGCCAGACTGGTGACCAGCACCAGCTTGTCGAGGCCGTCAGTGCGCAGGCCGCTGGGCAAAGCCCCGCAGACGCTACCGTCGACAAAATGGGCGGCGGCCATGCCGGTGTAATGCATGCCGACGATGGCCAGGCCCATGATCACCGCCGCGCCGCAGCGGGCGAGTTGCACGTACCTCGAATGACGGCGCAGGCGAAACGCAATCCATAACGCCGCGGCCGACGCACTGACCGCAATCACCAGCGAGGCGCCGAACCAGACGGGGTCGTACTCGATGGGCGGCTGCATGCGCAGCGCGGCCATGCCGGTGTAGTGCATGGTGCTGATGCCCACGCCCATGGCCAGCGCGCCCATGCTCAATTGCACGATGGGCAACACGGGACGGCTCACAATCCACAACGCCAGCCCCGACGAGAGAATGGCCACGGCCAGCGACAACAGCGTGATGGGCACATCGAAGCCCAGATCGATCGGCAACTGGAACGCCAGCATGCCAATAAAATGCATGGACCAGATGCCGATGCCCATGGACAACGCGCCGCCGCCAACCCACATCCACACCGCCCGCCCCTTGGCCGCGGCGATACGCCCGGTCAGGTCAAGCGCGGTGTAGGACGCCAGGATGGCGACGAGGATGGAAACCAGAACCAGCGATACGGTGTAATGCCCAATCAACATGGCGACGACTCATGACTGCAACAGGAAAGGCAAGCGCACTAAACATTAGTGCGCAATTGTACCTGTCGCAACGAAAAAGTCCCGTCAATCCGTCGGAAGATGGCGATAAGCCAGTGGAGACCGCTTACCGCTCTGACAATTGCGGGTCCGGCGATCGCAGGCCTTGCTCCGTCGTCCATCCCCCACCCAACGCAGCAATCAACTGCACGCTGGCGATCAGACGGCTTTGCAATACATTCAGCACACTTCGCTCGTTACTCAACGCCGTGGTTTGCACGTTGACTACATCAAGATAGCCGATCAATCCGGCCTTGTACTGGTTGCTGGTCAGGCGCAGGGATTCGCGGGCGGCGGCCAGGGCTTCGGCGCGAACCCCCGCTTCGTCCTCGTAGATCTTGAGCTGGACCATGTAATCCTCGACTTCGCGAAAGCCGTCGAGCACGGTCTGCCGGTACTGCGCCACGGTCTGATCGTAGACCGCCTCGGTGCGGTCGACTTCGGCGGCACGCTGCCCGCCATCGAACAGCGTCATCGCCAATTGCGGCCCCACCGACCAGAAACGGTTGGGCAGGCTGATCCAGTTGGCCACCGTGCTGCTGCTGTAGCCGCCGGACAGGCTCAACGTCAGGTCCGGGTAATACGCGGCCTTGGCCACGCCGATGTTGGCATTGGCCGACATCACCGAGCGCTCGGCGGCGGCAATGTCCGGACGTCGTTCCAGCAACTGCGAAGGCAACTGCACAGGAATCTGCGGCAGGATCGGAATGTCCTTGCTGATGGCCAGATCGAAATCAGCCGGGGCCTGCCCCATCAGCACCGCGATGGCGTTTTCAAACTGCGCGCGCTGCCAGGCCAGGTCGATCAGGTCGGCCTGGGTACTCTTGAGCTGAGTTTGCGCCTGCGCCACGGCATCCCGGCCTGAGATCCCGGCGCGGTACTGGTTCTGCGTCAGGTTGAGCGAGCGCTGATAGGCGTCCAGTGTCGCTTCCAGCACGCGCTTCTGCTCATCGATGACCCGCAACTGCAGGTAGTTCTGCACCAGCTCAGATTGCAGGCTCAGCCGCATCGACGCCAGATCGGCGAGGCTGGCCTGGGCATTGGCCTTGTCCGCCTCCAGGCCCCGGCGCAATCGGCCCCAGATGTCGGCTTCCCAGCTGACGCCCAGCTGGGTGTTGTAGGTGTCACGAATGCCGCTGCTGGAGCTGCTCAGGCTGGAACTGCTGCTGCCGGTGCCCTGACTGGAGCGGGTCTTGCCGGCGCTCAGGTCCAGGGTCGGGAAGAACGCACCCCGTGAGCTGCGCACCAGCGCCTGGGCCTGACGGTACTGGGCTTCGTACTGGGCGACGGTCTGGTTCGAGCGATTGAGACGTTCCACCAGTCCGTTGAGCTGCGCGTCGTTGTAGACCTCCCACCACGCGCCCCGGTTATAGGCGTCGCTGGGGTTGGCCTGGGTCCAGCCCTGGGCTTGCTTGAACTGCGCCGGCGCCGGCATCTCGGGCTTGTGATAGTCCGGGCCCACGGCGCAGCCGCTCAGCAGCAGCGCGCACAGACTCATGCCGAAACGCCGTTTGAAGGCGCGGGTCCGCTGTTGCAGAGGGGGATGCAGGCAATCGGTCATAGCGGAGTTTCCAGGGCAGCATCCGTGCGCACGCCGCGCCATTTATTGACGCGATGGCGCAGACGGTCGAGGTAAAGGTAAACGACAGGGGTGGTGTACAGGGTCAACATCTGGCTGAGGATCAGACCGCCGATGATGGTCAGGCCCAGCGGATGGCGCATTTCCGCGCCCTCGGCGGTGCTCAGCAGCAGCGGCACGGCGCCGAGGATGGCGGCCAGCGTGGTCATCAGAATCGGGCGCAGGCGTTGCAGGCACGCGTGGCGAATCGAATCCAGCGGGGTCATGCCGCCCTCGCGCTCCAGTTGCAGCGCAAGGTCGATCATCAGGATGGCGTTCTTCTTCACCACGCCGATCAACAGGAAGATCCCCAGCAGCGAGATCAGGCTGAACTGGCCGCCCGTGAGGTAGATGCTGAGCAACGCGCCCACCCCGGCCGACGGCAGCGTCGAGAGAATGGTCAGCGGATGGACGTAGCTCTCATACAGAATCCCCAGCACCAGATACACCGCCACCAGTGCGCCAAGGATCATCCACGGCTGGCTTTTCTGGGTCGCGGCGAAGGCATTGGCGGTGCCGGCCATCTTAGCGATGACGTTCTCGGGCAAACCGACCGCCGCCACCGCGCGCTCGATGGCGACGGTGGCCTGATCAAGAGACGCCCCCTCGGCCAGGTCAAACGAAATGTTGTCGGAGGCAAACTGCCCGTCGTGCACCACCCGGTCCTGAGCGAGGCTGCGCTCGTAATGGGCAAAGGTCGAGAGCGGCACCCGTGCGCCATCGGCGGTGATCACCTGGACCTGCTCCAGCGTCGCCGGATCCTGGGCGTATTTGGGATTGACCTCCATCACCACCTTGTACTGGTTGAGCGGGTCGTAGATCGTCGAGACCTGGCGCTGGCTGTACGCGTTATTGAGCACGGTGGTGACCATGTTCATGTCAATGCCCAGACGCTTGGCCGCGTCGCGGTCCACTTGCAGCGTCACCTGCTGCGTGCAACCGCCGTCATTGGCGTCGATGGCCGTCAGCTCCTTGACCGACTTCAGCGCAGCCACCACTTTCGGGTACCACAGGCGCAAGCTGTCCAGGTCGCCGCTCTGGAGGATGTACTGATACTGCGAGGTGGTCTGCTCGCGGCCGCCCCCCAGTTGCAAATCCTGATCAGGCTGCAGGAACAGCCGTCCGCCCGCCACTTGGGGCATTTCCTTGCGCAGGCGCTCCACCACCGCTTCGGCGCCGATCCCGCGTTCCTTGATCGGCTTCAGGCGCACGATGATGAACGCGTTGCCGGTGCCGCCATTGCCGCCGATGAAACCGGCCACGCTTTCCACGGCCGGGTCCTTGAGGATCGCGGTGCGGTAGATGTCCATTTTCGGCTGCATGATCGAGAACGACAGGCCGTTGTCCCCCCGCACGAAACCCACCAGTTGCCCGGTGTCCTGCTGCGGCAGGAACGTCTTGGGCACCACGATGTACAACGCGATGTTCACACCGACCGTGAGCAGCAGTGTCAGCAGCGTCAGGCGACGGTGCTTCAACGCCCAGCCCAGGCTGCGGTCGTAGCCGGCCTCCATGCGGTCATTGACGCGCCGGCTCCACTGTTGCAAACGATTTTCCTGGCCCGGTACGTGGGGCTTGAGCCAGCGCGCGCACAGCATCGGGGTCAGGGTCAGCGAAACGATCAGCGACACCACGATGGAGGCCGACAAGGTGATGGAAAATTCGCGGAACAGGCTTTCCACCAGGCCGCCCATGAACAGGATCGAGATGAACACGGCCACCAGTGACACGTTCATCGACAGCAGCGTGAAGCCCACTTCCTTCGCGCCCAGGTAAGCGGCCTCCATGGGGGGCACGCCCTTGTCGATGTGCCGGGAGATGTTCTCCAGCACCACGACGGCATCATCCACCACCAGGCCCGTGGCCAGAATCAGCGCCATCAGCGACAGGTTGTTCAGCGAAAAACCGCACAGGTACATGATCGCGAACGTGCCCACCAGTGACACCGGCACCGCCAGGGTCGGGATCAACGCGGCGCGGAAGTTGCCGAGGAACGCGAACACCACCAGGATCACCAGCACCACGGCGATCAGCAGGGTCATTTCCGCTTCGTGCAGCGTGGCCTTGATCACCGGCGAGCGGTCCATGGCCAGGTCCAGCTTGACGCTGGCCGGCAACACCGCCTGCAGTGCCGGGAGCTGGGCCTTAATGTTGGCCACGGTCTCAATGATATTGGCCCCGGCCTGGCGGTTGACCACCAGCAGGACAGCCGCGTTTTCGTTGAAGAAACCGCTGTTGTAGCGGTCTTCCACCGAATCCCGGACGGTGGCCACGTCCTTGAGGCGCAGGGTGGCGCCGTCCTGGTAGCGGATGATCAGCGACTCGTAATCCTTGGCCTTTTCCAGCTGGTCGTTGGCCTGCACCTGCCAGTTATGCTCATCGTTTTCCACCGAGCCTTTCGGACGGCGGACGTTGGAATCGGTGATGGTCTTGCGCACCTCGTCCAGCGATACGCCGTACTGGTCGAGCATCTTCGGCTCCAGCTCGATGCGCACTGCCGGCAGGGAGCTGCCACCGATCTGCACTTCACCGACGCCGTTCACCTGGGACAGGCTTTGCGACAGGATGGTCGAGGCCAGGTCGTACAGCTGGCCTTTTTCCAGCACGCTGGAGGTCAGCGACAGGACCATGATCGGCGCCTGTGACGGATTGACCTTGGTGTAGGTGGGCATGCTGCGCATACCGCTGGGCAAGAGGCTGCGCGAGGCGTTGATCGCCGCCTGCACCTCGCGCGCGGCGCCGTTGATGTCCCGGTCCAGGTCAAATTGCAGGATGACCCGCGTACTGCCCTGGCTGGACCGGCTGCTCATGGTGGTGACCCCGGCAATGGAGCCCAACGATCGCTCCAGCGGCGTCGCCACGCTGGACGCCATGATCTCCGGGCTGGCCCCGGGCAGCGACGCCGAGACCACGATCACCGGAAAATCCATATTCGGCAGCGGCGACACCGGCAACAGACCAAAACTCATCCCGCCCAGCAGCATGATGGCCAGGCTGAGGAGCATGGTCGCCACGGGGCGCTTGATGAAGGGGCCGGAGAGGTTCATTTGAAGCAGCTCCAGGCTTCAAGCTGCAAGCGGCAAGTAGCAGCAGAAGCAAAAGCGTCGGCGTGCGCAGTCCTGCTTCTAGCTTGCGGCTTGAAGCTTGCAGCTTGCAGCTGGCCCGTCACCCCGCCACCTCGGTCTTCGGTTGACGCGCAAACCGACGCCCCAACCGATCGAAATACAGATAAATGACGGGCGTAGTAAACAGCGTCAGCACCTGGCTCACCAGCAAGCCGCCGACCATCACCAGACCCAGCGGCTGGCGCAGTTCGGCACCGGAGCCGCTGGCGAACATCAGGGGGATGGCGCCAAACAGCGCCGCCAGGGTCGTCATCAGAATTGGCCGGAAGCGCAGCAGTGCCGCTTCGTAGATGGCGGTGGCGGGATCGACGCCGCGGTTGCGTTCGGCGTCCAGTGCGAAGTCGATCATCATGATCGCGTTCTTCTTCACGATGCCGATCAGCAGGATGATACCGATGATCGCGATCATCCCCAGGTCATTGCCGCTGATGAGCAACGCCAGCAAAGCGCCAATCGCGGCGGACGGCAGGGTCGACAGGATGGTGATCGGGTGAATGTAGCTTTCGTACAACACGCCCAGCACGATGTACATGGTCACCACCGCCGCCAGCACCAGCAACAGCGTGCTGGACAAAGAGGCCTGGAACGCTTCGGCGGCGCCCTGGAATTGCGTCTGCACGCCGATGGGCATGCCGATGTCCTTTTGCACTTGATCGATGATGTCCACCGCCTTGCCTAGCGCCACCCCGGGCGCCAGGTTGAAGGACATCATCACCGCCGGGAACTGGCCGATGTGGGCAATGGCCAACTGCGCCTGACGCTGCTCGACCCGGGCCAGGCTCGACAGCTTGACCTGCCCGCCGTCGGTGGTCTTGACGTGAATCTGCTCAAGGGCCTGTGGGCCGATTTCATTGCCGGACGCCGCTTGCAGCACCACCCGGTACTGACTGGCCTGGGTGTAGATGGTGGAAATCTGCCGCTGACCGAACGCGTCGTACAAGGCGTCGGTGATGTTGGCCACCGTGACCCCCAGCCGGCTGGCGGCGTCGCGGTCGATGTTGAGGTAGACCTGCAGGCCTTTGTCCTGCAAGTCGCTGGCGACATCGGTCAGTTCCGGGCGCTGACTCAACGCCTCCCCCAGCTTCGTGCTCCACTCGGCGAGCAGGTCGGAATCCGGCGACGACATGCTGAACTGGTACTGGGTGCGGCTGACCCGGTCCTCGATGGTCAGGTCCTGCACCGGCTGCATGTAAATGCGGATCCCCGACAGGCTGTCCAGCTGCGGTTGCAGGCGCTGAATGACCTGTGCAGCGCTCAGATCCCGCTCCGTATGGGGCTTGAGGTTGATCAGCAGACGGCCGCTGTTGAGCGTGGCGTTGTCGCCATCGACGCCGATGTAGGACGACAGGCTGACCACGGCCGGGTCTTGCAGGATGATGTGGGCCAGGGATTGTTGACGCTCGCTCATGGCGGCGAACGACACCGACTGCGGCGCTTCGGAAATGCCCTGGATCACGCCGGTGTCCTGCACCGGGAAGAAACCCTTGGGCACCACCAGGTACAGCAGCACCGTGATGCCCAGGGTCGCGATGGCCACCAGCAGGGTCAGCGGCTGATGCCTGAGCACCCAGCGCAGGCCACGGCCGTAACCGGCGATCAGCCAGTCGATCCACGCCCCGCTGGCGCGGTAGAAGCGCCCTTGATCCTCTTCCTTCGGTTCTTTCTTGAGCAGGCGCGCGCACATCATCGGCGTCAGCGTCAGGGACACCACCAGGGAAATCAGGATCGCCACCGCCAGGGTGATGGCGAACTCGCGGAACAGGCGCCCGACGACGTCGGCCATGAACAGCAGCGGAATCAGCACCGCGATCAGGGAGATGGTCAGGGAAATCAGGGTGAAGCCGATCTGCCTGGCGCCTTTGAGTGCGGCCTGCAGCGGTGTCTCGCCCTCCTCCAGGTGCCGGGAAATGTTCTCCAGCATGACGATGGCGTCGTCCACCACGAAGCCGGTGGCGATGGTCATGGCCATCAGTGTCAGGTTGTTCACTGAGAAGCCGGCCAGATACATCACACCGAACGTACCGATCAGCGACAGCGGCACGGCAACCGAGGGGATGATCGTCGCGCTGAAACGGCGCAGGAACAGGAACGTGACCAGCACCACCAACACAATGGCAATCAGCAATTCGTGTTGCACATCGGTGACCGAGGCGCGGATCGTCTGCGTGCGGTCGGTCAGCACCGTGACGTCCAGCCCGGCAGGCAGGTTGTCGGTGATGCTGGGCAGCAGCGCCTTGATCCGGTCGACCACTTCGATCACGTTGGCGCCGGGCTGACGCTGGATGTTGAGTAGCACCGCCTGGTTTTCATTGGCCCAGGCCGCAAGGCGGTCGTTTTCCGCACCGTCGACGATTTGCGCCACGTCCTTGAGCCGCAGGGGGCCGCCGTTGGCGTACGCCAGAATCAGGTTGGCGTATTCCTCGGGCGAGCGGAGCTGGTCATTGGCGTCCAGCATCGACACCCGGGTCGGGCCGTCGAAGTTACCCTTGGGCGTGTTGACGTTGGAGGCGCTGACCAGCGTGCGCACGTCGGCCAGGTTCAGGCCGTTGGCCGCGAGGGCTTCGGGATTGACCTTGATCCGCACGGCCTGGCGCTGGCCGCCGGCAATGCTGACCATGCCGACGCCGCTGATCTGAGCGATCTTCTGCGCCATGCGTGTATCGACCAGATCATTGAGTTTGGGCAAGAGCATGGTCTTGGACGTGATCGCCAGGGTCAGCACCGGAGTGTCGGCCGGGTTGACCTTGTTGTAGGTGGGCGGCGCGGGCAAGTCGGTGGGCAACAGGTTGGTCGCGCCGTTGATCGCGGCCTGCACCTCCTGCTCGGCGACGTCCATGTTGATCTCAAGGCTAAAGCGCAGCGTAATCACCGACGCGCCGCCGGAACTGGTGGACGCCATCTGCGTCAGGCCCGGCATCTGCCCGAACTGGCGCTCCAGCGGCGCGGTCACCGCGCTGGTCATCACTTGCGGGCTGGCGCCGGGGTACAGCGTCATCACCCGGATGGTCGGATAATCCACCTGCGGTAATGCCGAGACCGGCAGCAGCGTGTAGGCGATCAGGCCTGACAGCACGATCGCCAGCATGCTCAGCGTGGTGGCGACCGGCCTCAGGATAAACAGGCGCGACAGGTTCATACGTCGTCTTTCTTCGCGGAACCGCTGGCCGCCGACTCGCCTGCTTCCTTGGACGGCTGACCCTGCAGATGCTGGCCCGGCGTGACCGGCACGTCCTTGCTGTCGCTGACCACTTCCACGTCGCTGCCGTCCTTGAGGCGGTCGGTGCCTTCCAGCACCACACGGTCGCCGGCGGCGAGGCCTTCGCTGATGACGGTAGAGGTTTCGTCGCTGGCCCCGGTTTTCAAGGCACGGATCTTGACCTTCTTGTCGCCGTCGAGCACGTAGACGAAGGTGCCGTTGACCCCGAACTGCACGGCCGCCGTCGGCACCAGCACCACCTGTTTCAGGGTGTCGGCGCGCAGGCGCACGTTGACGAACTGGTTGGGGAACAGCACTTCGTCCTGGTTATCGAAGCGCGCCTTGAATTTCAGGGTGCCGGTGGTGATGTCGATCTGGTTGTCGAGGCTGGCGAGCACGCCGGTCGATTGCAGCTTTGTGTCACCACGGTCCCAGGCTTCCACTGGCAGTTTGTCGCCACTGCGATATCGGCTGATGACCACCGAGAGGTCTTTCTCCGGCAGGGTGAAATTCACCGTGATGGGTTTGGTCTGGGTGATGACCGCCAGCGGGTTGGTGTCGTTGGCGGCAACCAGGTTGCCGACGTCCAGTTGACGCAAGCCGATGCGCCCCGAGATCGGCGCACGGATCTGTGCGAAATCCAGATTCAGTCTGGCGTCGCCAACGGCGGCCTGGTTGGTCTGGATAGTGCCCTGGTATTGACCGACCAGGGATTCGGCGGTGTCCAGGGTCTGCTTGGCGATGCTGTCTTCCTTATACAGCCCGCGATAACGCTGCACGTCGATCTGCGCGTTCTTGAGCAGCGCCTGATTCTGCATCAGCGTGCCTTGCGCCTGTTGCAGGGCAATCTCGTAGCTGCGCGGGTCGATTTGTGCCAGCAGGTCGCCGGCCTTGACCATTTGCCCTTCCTGGAAGTTGAGCTTGACCAGCTCCCCGGCCACGCGGCTGCGCACATTGATGGTGTTCATCGCCGTGACGGTGCCCAGTGCTTTGTAGTAGATCGGGAAATCACCGGTGGTCGCCGGGGCCACCCGCACCGGGATCGGCGCGGTCGCGCCGCCGAAGCCCGGCCGGTTGGCGACGGTCTTGCCACCGGCCTTGCGGCCCACGCCCTGGGCGGCTGCATCGGTGTGAGCGGTGCTGCCTGACGGCAATGATGCGCGGGGCCAGAACCACCAGCACAGACCCGCAATGATCAATAGAACCAACAGGCTGATCAGCCAACGACGGGAGTTACGAGGGCCAGACGATTGCATGTATAAATCAACCAGTGTGCGCGTGAGCGTCTTCGGGAGGCTGAACAATAAGCATAGTGACGTGCCAAGCAAAGCGGCTTTACCGGCAATTTACCCAGTGCTTACTTCGTTAACGTGCTGACGGGTAAATGAAAACGGCCTGAACAGGTCAGGCCGCCAAGTATTACCAGAGTGTGCTGCGGCGTAACCGGCGACATGTTGCAACACGTGTCCGGTAGTTATCGGCCGTTACTTCAATACCGCCAGTGCCGCATCGTAATCCGGCTCCTGGCCGATCTCGGGCACCAGTTCACTGTGCAGCACTTTGTTCTGTTCATCGAGCACCACCACCGCGCGGGTGGTCAGGCCGGCCATGGGGCCGTCAGCGATGGCGACACCGTAGGCTTCCATGAACCCGGCACCGCGCATGGTGGACAGGTTCTTCACGTTTTCCAGGCCTTCAGCACCACAGAAGCGGGCCTGGGCAAACGGCAGGTCAGCGGAAATGCACAGCACCACGGCGTTGTTCAGGTCGTTGGCCTGGGCATTGAATTTGCGCACCGAGGTGGCGCAGGTCGGGGTGTCGACACTCGGGAAAATGTTCAGCACCTTGCGCTTGCCGGCGAAGCTTTCCAGGGTGACATCTGCCAGATCACCACCCACGAGGGTGAAGGCAGGTGCGGTGCTGCCCACCGCTGGCAATTCACCTTTGATCTGAACCGGGTTACCGCGACGAGTCACTTGAGCCATGAGCTGAGTCCTTGATCTGGGTTACGAATCTGGGAGGTTGAAAAACCGGAAGTTAACCACGAAAGCGTGTCGAGACCTATGCCCGGACGCGATTTTGTTCGGCCCTTACTGGTCGTCGTCGAGCTTGTCCAGAAGACCGGGCCGGCGACACAGCTCCACCAGCCAGTCAACGAATACCCTCACCCGCCGCGACATCTGCCGATGCGCCGGATACAGCGCGGTCAACGGCAGCGAAGGCTGGGAAAAATCCCCCAGCACTTCCACCAGCGTGCCGCTGCGCAAGGACGGCGCGACGTGATAGTACGGCGTCTGCACCAGGCCGTAACCGGCTTCGCAGGCGGCCAGATACCCATCGGCACTGTTGATCGACAACGCCCTGGCCATGCTCACTTCCCGCTCCTGACCGTCGATGATGAATTCCAGCCCGTAGCGTTTGTTCGCGCCGCTGGAAAAGTATTCGATCACCTTGTGCTGCCTCAGGTCGTCCAGGGTCAACGGCGTGCCATGACGCGCCAGGTACTCCCGACTGGCGCAGACCACCTGACGCATGTGCGCCAGCGGCCGGGCGACCAGCGACTGATCCAGCGACTGGCCACCGCGGATCACGCAATCGACCCCTTCCCGGATCAAATCCACAGGGCGGTCAGTCATGCCCACTTCCAGCTCGATCTGCGGGTAGCGGTCCGTGAATTCCGGCAGGGCACGCATCACGATCAAGCGCCCGAACCCGGCCGGCATGTCGATGCGCAACACGCCTTTGGGTGCGCTGCCAATGGCGGAGAAGGCGTTTTCGGTTTCTTCCAGATCGCTGAGCAGCGTGACACAGCGCTGATAGTACGCCTGGCCGTCCAAAGTCGGGCTGACCTGCCGCGTGGTGCGCTGCAGCAACTGCACGCCCAGGTGCGCCTCCAGTTGCTTGATCAGGATGGTCACCGAGGCGCGGGGCATGTGCAGGTCATCGGCGGCCTTGGCGAACCCGCCCAGCTCAACGATCCGGGTGAAGACGCGCATGGCGTTGAATTTGTCCAAAGCGATTCCTCGATGGTAAACGGCTGCGGGGTGCTGGCGGTTTATGTAGAAAATCCAAACAGTGAAAGCACTTTTAGCCGGTTTATTCCGGTTCTGTCGAGGCTTAACAATGGTCGGGCGTATTGACCCTTTCTGTTTCATCGCACGTTCAACGAGGAATCCTTCATGCAAACGCGTCAACTCGGCAAGAACGGACCCCAGGTGTCAGCCCTCGGCCTGGGCTGCATGGGCATGACCGACTTCTACACCACGGGCGCTGACACCCGGGAATCCATCTCCACGCTCCATCGTGCGCTTGAACTGGGGGTGACGCTGCTCGACACCGCCGACATGTACGGCCCCTATACCAACGAGGAATTGCTCGGCAAAGCGCTGGAAGGCAAACGCGATCAAGTGTTTCTGGCCAGCAAGTTCGGCATGGTGCGCGACCCCAACAACCCCAATGCACGGGGGGTGAACGGCAGCCCCGAGTACATTCGCGGCGCCATCGAAGGTACGTTGCAACGCTTGCAGATCGACACATTGGATCTGTATTACCAGCACCGCATCGACCCGCAGATCCAGATCAAGGAATCGGTCGGTGCCATGGCCGAACTGGTCAAGGAAGGCAAGGTGCGTTACCTGGGCCTGAGTGAAGCCTCGGCCGCCACCCTGGAACGCGCGCAGGCCGTGCACCCCATCGCCGCCCTGCAAACCGAATACTCCCTGTGGAGCCGCGACCCCGAAGAAAACGGCGTGCTGGACACCTGCCGCCGGCTGGGCATCGCGTTTGTGCCCTACAGCCCGCTGGGCCGTGGTTTTCTCACCGGTACCCTGAAAAGCCCGGACGATTTCGCCGCCGACGACTACCGCCGCAACAGCCCGCGCTTTCAGGGTGAGAACTTCACCAGGAAACTGGTACTGGTGCAGAAGGTGCAGCAACTGGCAGCGGACAAAGGCGTCACCGCCGGGCAACTGGCGCTGGCCTGGGTGCTGGCCCAGGGCAACGACGTGATTCCGATTCCGGGCACCAAGCAGCGCAAATACCTGGAAGAAAACGTCGCGGCGCTGGACATCACCCTCGGCGGCGATGAGCTCCAGGCACTCAAGGACCTGTTCCCGGTGAATGCCGTCGCGGGCGGGCGATACCCGGAGGCGGGGTTGAAGTTGGTGAATGGTTGATCAGCGATCAACCCGTGTAGGAGCGCGCTTGCCCGCGATCTCGGTGTAACAGCCCGCACATCTGTGGTGGCCGAAACACCATCGCGGGCAAGCGCGCTCCTACAGGTGCAGGTCCTTGGGATGTCTGTAGGAGCGAACTTGTTCGCGAAGCGTGCTGATTGACACACCTGATCTGCCGCTTCGCCAACACGTTGGCGCCTACAGCTTCGCATTGATAGGCGAGTGCCGTGCGCTGGTCAAAAATCCCGTTTGTAGAAGATGTCCAGCGAACTCGCCACGCCGCCGGCCACTTCCAGGTACACCTTCTTGCTCAACAGGTAACGCAAGGTCAGGGTATTGGCCGGCTCGAAGACGCCAACGCCGTAACGCAAGCTGAGCTTGTCGGTGATCTTGCCGCTGGCGACCACGGACGTTTCATCGCCGCTGCCTGAGGTGTCCAGTTCAAAATCCTTGATCCCCAGATCGGTGGCCAACTTGCCTGCGGTTCCAGAGCTGCCCGCCAACCCGAGGGCCAGTGCGGCCTGCGCCATCATGTTGCTGTCTTCGCCGTTGGTGCTCAATGGGCGTCCCAGCACCAGGTACGACAGCGCCTGCTCCTGGCTCATCGCCGGTTCCGAGAACACCACCGTGGTCGGTTGTTCGGCGCTGCCGGTGAGACGGATACCGGCAATGACGTCGTCGGTCTGGCGAATGGCTTCAATGTCCAGATACGGCTGGTCGATGGGCCCTGCGAACAGCAGGCGCGCCTTGCGAATGGTCAACCGCTGGCCATAGGCCCGGTAGCGGCCGTCGTTGAGGTTCAGTTCACCCCGTGTGTCGAGGTTGTCGCCGATGTGCACGCGCCCGGCCAGATTGGCGGTCAGGCCAAAGCCGGTGAAGGTCAGTTTGTCCTTGCCCACTTCAACGTCGATGTCCATGGCAATCGCCATGGGCGGCTTGCCGGCCTTGGTCTGCTGGCCAACGATCACGGTGTCGTCGGACACCTTGACCGTAGACGGCGGCAGCTGGCGGATCAGGATATCCCCCGTGGGGATGAGCACTTTGCCGGACACCGCGAGTTTGTCGCCCTGCAGGGCGATCTTCAGGTCCGGCGCGGCTTCAAGCTTGGCGTAGGGTTCGACGGTGATCGGCAAGCGCGAGCCTTTGACCGCCAGGTCCACGTCAAGGCCCTGGGCCCAGCCGATCTGTCCGGACAGCGTGCCCTGCCCGTTCGCGCCACTGTTCCAGCGGCCTTGCAACTGAACGCTTTCGCCGGCGATGAGCGCTTGCACATTGAGTTGTTCCAGGCTCACCGGCAGTTCCGGCCCCGACACCTCGCCCTCGCTCAGCACCACGTTGCCATTGACCTGCGGCGCCAGCAGCCCGCCGGAAATACGCCCGCTGCCATTGAGCCGGCCGTTGAGTTTTTCCACCACCGGCACGAAGGGCCGTGCCACGGACAGGTCAAGGCCGGACAGGTTGAAATCGCCGGTGACGGTCTTGTCCTGGGCCAGCGGATCGATGGTGGCGTTCAGGCGCAACGACCCCAGTTTCCCACCCCTGAAATCCAGATTGGCATCGACCCGCTTGGGCTTGAAGGTGCTGGTCAGCTTGAGGGTGTCATAGGGAAAATCCAGCCACTGCTGCTTCTCGCGGACTCGCAACGTCCCGCCACTGGCGTCCACCGTCAGTTGGCCGTTGGGGCCGGAAGCCGGCAGGTCCAGCTGCACATCGGCATTGAGCGCGCCCTTCCAGGCAAAATCCTTGGGCAGCCACTGCGCCAGGCTTTCCAGCGGGAACTGCTTGAGGTGATAACGCAGGCGGGGTTCCGGCATGAGGCGCTGGTCTTCGCCACACAGGCTGGCCGGCCCGGATCGCCAGCAGTGGGCGCCGAAGTTGATCCTGCCATCGGCCAGACGCTCCAGGCTGGCCGGCTGCTGCAGGCGCCAGTCCTGGCCGCCGGTCTGGATGTCGCCGCTGGCCAGTCGGCCGCGCCAGTTGCCCTTGTCCAGGTTGCCGTCCAGCGCCAGGGCCAGTTTGAGCAATGGCCCCTGCAGATCGAGTTTCACTTGCTGGCGCTTGATGTCGCCCTGCCCGTTCAGCGTCAGCGTGCCCAGCGCGGTGTCGCCAGCCTGTATGCCCACGGTTTTCAGGTCAATGACCGCGCGCTGCGCGCCATCCACCTTGGCGGTCACCGCCAGGGATTGCAGGCGGTTCTCTTGAAAGGCCAGTTGTGTGCCGTTGAGGGCAAACTGGCCTTGCGGCGCCTGGAGCGTCCCGGCCAGGTCGAGCCGTCCTTTGGCCTGGCCTTGCAACCCTGGCCACAATTGACCGAGCCGCGGCAGGTTGATGTCCAGCTGCGCGGCGAGCTTCTGTTGCAGGCTGCCGCTGCCCTGAATCCGGTTGTCACCCAGCCCGATGTTCAGTGCGCTGACAGTCCACTTGTCACCCGCGCCATCGGCCTTGGTCTGCAACACCGCAGGCTGACCGCGCAAACGGCCGCTGAGGTCGAGGTCTGCGTTGAGGTTCAGTTGCCCGTTCTTCAATGAGCCTTTGCTGCGCAACGGTCCGGCCAAGGTGCCGGGTAGTTCGGCCACCCAGTAGGAAGGGTCGAACGCGCTGAGGTCCAGCGCCGTGTCCCAAGCGATGCCGTCAGCAAACTGCAGATTCAGATGCCCGCTTGCCTTGCCCTTGCCTGCGACCAGTTCCAGCTGCGGCAGGAAGACCTGCTGCAAATCACCACTGAACGGGCTCTTGAGGCTGAACGGCCCGGCGGGACCGGTGAAGTCTCCAGAGAAGTTGCCCAGGTAGTGGCCGTCGGTGTACGACACTTCGCCATTGAAGGTGTGCACCTTTACGTCCGGCTCGGCGATCACCGGATAGAGGCGGTGCCACGGGAAGTCCAGCCAGTCGATTGTCGCGTCGGCCTTCAGGCCTTTTTGCCAATCGACCTTGCCACTCAGCTTGAGCCGCTGTTCGGCGCTGGAGGCCAGGTCGATGGCCGCGATGTCGGCGCCCTTGGCATCCACTTTGCCTTGCAGCGCCAGGGTGATCGGACCGTGTTCGGCGGGCAGGCTGGCCTGTCCGAGGATCGCGTAACCGCGGGCAAGGTCACCCTTGGCGTTGAGCGTGAGCTGGTTGAGTTTCAGGGTCTCGGGCAGGTCGGCCGCCGGCGTGAACTGCTCCGAGGTGATGGTCAGCTCGGCGGGCAGGTTGTCCGCCAGCGGTTGCAGCTCACCCACGAGTCGGGCGTTGAGGTAGCCGCTGCTCTGGGCATTGAGCTTGAGGGTTTTCAGCAGATCGCCTTCGAGGGTCAATGCCAGCGACAACGGTTGGCCGGCCACCGGCGGCAACTGCAACTGGCCCTGTGCGGTCAGCGGCCAGTCCGCTTCGGGCTTGAGCAGCCCGGTGAGGTCCAGGATCAGATCATCCCGTTGCAGGTGCGCCGAATCGATTTTCAGGCCTTCGGCTGTCCAGTGCGCGGCGAGCTTCAAGTCGCGCAGCTGTTCGGCGCCATCCAGTTGCACGCTGCCGACCTGCACGTCGCCCAGTTCGATGGCCAAGGGGATTTTCAGGTCGGGCAAACGGATCGGCCCGCTGGGGGCCTCGTCCACCGAGGGCGCAAACCGCAGCCGGATGTCACCGGCCTTGAGCGTGTCGATGCACAGGGTCATGCGCGTCAGGCATCCCGGCGACCAGTCAAAGACCGGCGCGTCGACTTCAACCTTGTTCGCGCCCTGCTCCCAGAGCAGATGATCGGCGCGCCATTGCCCGCCCAGGTGGCCGGCAAAATTGTCCACTTGCAAGCCCGGCACCAACCCCAGCGCCCAGCGGCTGCCGGCCTGGGTGCCCAGCACGCTGGCCACCAACAATGCCAGCAGTGCCACAAGAGTGATCGCGCTGATGATCGCGACCCGTTTCAGGCGAGCGCTGTTCGTCACAGTTCAGGTCCCATGGAGAAGTGCAGACGAATGCCGCCGTCATCATCGAGTGCGTGCGCCAGATCCAGGCGCAGAGGCCCCACCGGCGACACCCAGCGAATACCGATGCCGACCCCGGTTTTCAGGCTCGGCAACTCAAGGTTGTTGAAGGAGTTGCCCTGATCGACGAAGGTCGCGATGCGCCACTTTTCAGCGATGGAATACTGGTATTCGGCGCTGGCGGACACCATGTACCGACCGCCGATCTTGTCGCCATCGGAGTTTTCCGGAGACAGCGACTGATAGTCGTAACCGCGCACGCTCTGGTCACCACCGGCAAAAAACCGCAGCGACGGCGGAATCGATTTATAGCCGTTGGTGGCGCTGCCGCCGACCTGCACGCGGCCCAGGAAGCGGTGGTTCTGCCAGACCGTGGTCAGGCCTTTGACCAGGGCGGTGCCGTAAACCAGATTGGCGTCTGACCCCAGCCCCTCTTTCGCCACCTGGGTGTCGAACTGCAGCCGATAGCCGTTGCGCGGGTCGATGCGGTTATCACTGCGCAAATAGGAATAACTGATGCCCGGCATGAGCAAGGTGCTCAAGCCGGCGTCGTTGCCCAGTCGATACTCCTCGCGCTGCCATTTCAGGGAGATCACGCGTTCCCAGCCGCTGGGCAACTTGCTGTGCCACTCGGGGCCCACCGTCAGCAGTTTGCTGAGGCTGTCGGTGTCGGCGATTTCTTCATACTGATAGCCGCCGGCGAACCGCAGCTTGTCGGTCAGCGGTGGATCAAGGGGCACGTCGTACCACAGCCCGACATTCTGCCGGGGTGCCGACAACTCCATTTCGGCGCCGTAACTGTGGCCCTGGGCATTGACCCAATGACGGGTCCAGTTGGCTTTGGCGCGGGGCCCGACGTCCGTGGAATAGCCCAGGCCCAGGCCCATGGTCCTCGGTTTGCGGGTCTCCAGCTGCACTTCAACGGGAATCACCTGGCCTTGCGCGGACGTCGGCGTGGCATCGACCCGCACGCCCTCGAAATAACCGCTGGCCTGCATGGCCTGGTTGAGTTCGGCGATCAGCTCGGAGTCGTAGGGGGTGTTTTCCTTGAACGGCACCATGCGCTTGAGCAGATCGTCGTCAAAGGGTGCGTCGCCGCTGAAGGACACTTTGCCCAGGGAGAATCGCGGGCCGCTGTCGTAGACCAGTTCGATATCGGCCACCCCGGCACGCGGGTCCACGGACAGGCGCTGGGTGGTGAAACGGCCGTTGAAGAATCCGTAACGCGCGGCCTGATTCTGGATCAGGCGCTTGGCGTCGTCGTAATGGCCGTGGTTGAGCACCGCACCGGTTTTCAGTGCGTCGCTTTTAGGGAGTTTGAAGGCTTTGAGCTGGCTGGCGGGCCCATCGATGCGCAGCGTGACGTTGCGCAGATGGATGGGTTCGCCGGGCTGAACATGGAGGACCAGGCGGGGGGCATTGCCCGAGGTCTTGATCTCGGTTTCGATCTGCGCCTGGTAATAACCCAGGGCCTGCGCGGCTTTCTGCGCCTGTTCGACGGCCCCCACGCTGAAGCGCTCGAGGGCACGTTCATCGCGCTCGCCGAGATCGCCCACGTACCCTTCGATGTTGGCTTTGAGCGCTGCGTTGGAAGGCTTGATCCGCACGTCCAGCTGGTCGGCGCCGAACGCCGTAACACTGGAGAATACAAGGAGAAAACCGCTGATGACTTTGCTTGGAAACTTCATAGGCGCGAATGCTAGCACGAGGTGCGGGTTGAACAGGAACCCCGCAAAAGGTCAGAAATTTCCGATATTCACGCCATCGCCCCGAGTGAAACCTGAGGATTGGGATGGAAGAACACGTGCTCGCGGATCGGCCCTACAGCCACCTCACCAATTTCCTCGTATCCGTGTCGCTTGTAGAACTCAAGATAGTGAACATTCCCGGTGTCGAGCACGATGCCTTCGGAATGTTCGTCCACCGCGCACCACTCGTGGAGCGCTTCAAGCAACTGTTCGCCATAATGCTGGCCCTGAAAATCCGGATGAATGCCCATCAGCGGCAGCACATGCACCGCTTCCGAGGGCAAGCAGGCCAGCACCGAGTGGTAATACTCCAGGTAGCGTTGGGTGCAACGCAGGCCGGCACTCATGATCATCCGCAGGCGCCAGGCCCAGCTTTCAGTGATCCCCAGGCGGCGGGACGGCGGCGCGATCAGCGCGACGCCAATCAGGCGGTCCTCGACGAACAGTCCCAGCGCCGGTAGCTCCTGGAAGAAATGCTGTTTGACCAACTCTCTGACCGTCGACCTCACGCGGTGCTCATACCCCGACCGCCCGGATTCGAACAGGTAGGCGAAGCTGGGTTCGTGGCGATAGGCCTGGTACAGCAGCGAGCGGGCCTCACGCGAATACCCGCTGTCCAGCTGGCGGATGAGAGCGGGCGCATGTACGGGTTCAGGCATGGTGGGACCTCGGGCTGACGACGCGCCCTGATAAAGCTGCGTCCGGGATAACGGAAGGAAGGCGTACCTGCTTCGAGTCGGCGCCGACCGCGCAGTTCAGCTTTATTTCGGCCGGTTCTCGTTGAGCGTAGCAGCCGTGCGCGAAGGTCGGCGCGGGCCACTGCGCTGGCCGTGGCGATGAAGGTCGGCTAGCATCGCCTTTTGTTTTTTGCCAGGACTGCCGCGTATGAAAATTGTGTCATTCAATATCAACGGTCTGCGTGCCCGTCCGCATCAGCTGGCGGCGCTGATCGAAAAACACCAGCCCGACGTCATCGGGCTGCAGGAAACCAAGGTGTCCGACGAGCAGTTTCCCCAGGCGGAAATCGAGGCCCTGGGCTATCACGTGCACTTTCACGGGCAGAAAGGCCATTACGGTGTCGCCCTGCTGTCGCGCCTGCCGCCCCTGAGTCTGCACAAGGGGTTCGATACGGACGACGAAGAGGCGCAAAAGCGGTTTATCTGGGGCACCTATGCCGACCGCAACGGGGTGCCGGTCACGGTGATGAACGGCTATTTCCCACAGGGCGAAAGCCGCGACCACCCGACCAAATTCCTGGCCAAGCAACGCTTCTACGCTAACCTGCAGACGCTGCTGGAGACGCGTTTCAGCAACGATCAGGCGCTGGTGGTGATGGGTGACGTCAACATCTCCCCGGAAGACAGCGACATCGGCATCGGCCCGGACAACGCCAAGCGCTGGCTGAAAACCGGCAAGTGCAGTTTCCTCCCGGAAGAGCGCGAGTGGATGGGCAAGCTCAAGAGCTGGGGCCTGGTGGACAGCTTTCGCCACCTGTACCCGGAAGTGATCGATCAGTTCAGCTGGTTCGACTACCGCAGCCGCGGCTTCGAGGACGAACCCAAGCGTGGCCTGCGCATCGACCTGATCATGGCGTCCCACGGCCTGCAGCCCCGCATCATGGCCGCCGGCGTGGATTACGATCTGCGCAGCATGGAAAAACCTTCGGACCATGCGCCGATCTGGCTGGAGTTGAGTTAGTCCGACACATCTGCGTCGCTTGAAACACGGCTTCGCGAGCAAGCTCACTCCTAAAGTGATCGTCGTACGGCACACATCTCTGCAGAAGATGCCGAGCCCGAGCGAAGGCTGCGATTGCGGTGAGTCAGGTGTACCGCGATCGCAGCCTCCCGCTGGTCGTCAGCTCCTACAGGGGCGTGCATTTGCACAGCGATGCCCGGTCGCCGCTGAAGGCTCGGCCTGACACAAATCCTGTGGGAGCGAACCTGTTCGCGAAGGGGCCGGTTTAGGCCGATACATCGTTAACGCCCTGACGCCAGCCTTCGCGGGGCACGTACTTGCCGACTTCATACTTGCCAATCGCCGCGCGGTGGACTTCGTCCGGGCCGTCTGCCAGGCGCAGGGTGCGCTGCATGGCGTACATGTAGGCCAGCGGGAAATCGCCGGAGACGCCCGCCCCGCCGTGGATCTGGATCGCCCTGTCAATCACCTTCAAGGCCACATTCGGGGCGACCACTTTGATCTGGGCGATTTCGCTTTTTGCGCCCTTGTTCCCCACCGTGTCCATCATGTACGCCGCTTTGAGCGTCAACAGGCGGGCCATGTCGATCTCCATCCGCGAGTCGGCGATCTTGTCGATATTGCCACCCAGGCGGGCCAGCGGCCGACCGAATGCCGTGCGCTGGACCGAGCGTTTGCACATCAGTTCCAGTGCACGCTCCGCCATACCCACCGAGCGCATGCAGTGGTGAATACGCCCCGGGCCGAGGCGTCCCTGCGCGATCTCAAAGCCGCGCCCTTCCCCCAGCAGCACGTTGTCGTACGGCACACGGACGTTCTCGAAAAGCACTTCGGCATGGCCGTGAGGCGCGTCGTCGTAGCCAAACACCGGCAGCGGACGGACGATCTTCACCCCTGGCGTGTCGGTGGGCACCAGGATCATCGAATGCTGCTGATGACGGGGCCCGTCCGGGTCGCTCAGGCCCATGAAGATCAGAATCTTGCAGCGTGGATCGCAGGCGCCGGAGGTCCACCATTTGCGCCCGTTGATCACCCATTCATCGCCGTCGCGAATAGCCCGGGCCGCCATGTTGGTGGCGTCCGACGACGCGACCTCCGGTTCGGTCATCGCGAACGCCGAGCGCATCTCGCCCCGCAGCAGCGGTTCCAGCCATTGTTGCTTCTGCTGTTCGCTGGCGTAGCGCACCAGCACCTCCATGTTGCCGGTGTCCGGGGCCGAACAATTGAACGGCTCCGGCCCCAGCAGGGAGCGGCCCATGATCTCGGCCAGCGGCGCGTATTCGAGGTTGGTCAACCCGGCGCCCTGCTCGGACTCCGGCAGGAACAGGTTCCACAGCCCCTGCGCCTTGGCTTCGCGCTTGAGATCGTCCATCACGGCGGTGGGCTGCCAGCGATCCCCCTCAGCCACCTGCCGTTCAAACACCGGCTCAGCGGGGTAGACGTAGGCGTCCATGAACGCCGTAACGCGCTCGCGCAGTGCCTGAACCTTGGGGGAGTAAGCGAAATCCATGGCAGCTACCTTCTGGGGCGGTGATAACAGGTCATTGCGGCCGATGCTAGAACACGTCCTATCATTTATCTAACCTATTCTCGGCGTGTATAAACATTCATAACCGATATATGATCGGGCGATTATTCCTACAACAAAAACAATGGAAGGCGCGCCGCCATGAACCTGAGCAAGGTCGATCTGAACCTGTTTATCGTCTTTGACGCCATATACACCGAAGCCAATCTGACCCGCGCCGGGCAGATCGTCGGCATCACCCAGCCCGCGGTGTCCAACGCCCTCGCCCGTCTGCGCGACACCTTCAACGACCCGCTGTTCGTGCGCACCGCCCAAGGCATGGTGCCGACGCCCATGGCACAAAACATCATCGGCCCGGTGCGCAACGCGCTGTCGCTGCTGCGGGTCTCGGTGCAGGAAAGCCGGATCTTCAACCCGCTGCAGGCCAACAAGCACTACCGCATCAGCATGACCGACCTCACCGAAGCGGTAATCCTGCCGTCACTGTTCCAGCGCTTGCGGCGTCTGGCGCCGGCGGTGGTGATCGAGAGCTTTCTGTCCAAGCGCCGGGAGACCACCAAAGAGCTCGCAGCCGGGCGCCTGGATTTCGCCATCGACGCGCCGCTCAACACCGACCCGCAGGTGCGCCACGTCAAGCTGATGGAAGACCGTTACGTCTGCGCCATGCGCAAGGGCCATCCGCTGGCCAGCAAGGACACCATCAGCCTCGACGACTACCTGGCGCTGCCCCACATCCACATTTCCAGCCGACGCGCCGGCCTCGGTCACGTGGACCTGGCCCTCGGCAAAATGGGCATTCAACGCAAGATTGCCCTGCGCTCGCAGCACTACCTGATGGCGTCCCAGGTGTTGCAGCAGACAGACATGGTCATGACCGTGCCCGAGCGGTTTGCCCGCCGCAACGATTTGCACTACGTGTACGTGCCGGTCAACGATGTGCCCACCGTGGAAAGCCACCTGTACTGGCACGAAAGCACCGACCAGGACCCGGCCAATCGGTGGATGCGCGAGCAGATCATCGAACTGTGCCAGTGGGTGACGGCCAGTGAACAGGTGCTCGACAAAGCATGAGCAGTTAATCTCAAGAAGCTGATATATAAAGGATTTATCATTCTTGACTTGGATTCTGTTGTCTGCTCATCACGTAGCCGTTAGCCCATTGCGCCCTGTCATCTTGACGTTAACGTCAAGTGCGCCGTAGGTTAGCCGTACGTCTTCAGCGAAGAGCCTCATGCAATGAGCACCCAGACCTACAGCATTTCCGACCTGGCCCGCGAGCTGGACATCACGACTCGCACCATTCGTTTTTACGAAGAGCAAGGCATGCTGACCCCCGAACGACGTGGCACGGAGCGCATCTACACCGGGCGCGACAAGGTCACGTTGCGTCTGATCCTGCGGGGCAAACGGATCGGGTTTTCCCTGGCTGAATGCCGGGAACTGATCGGGCTGTACGACCCGGAGGGCGGCAATCAACTGCAGCTGAACACCATGCTGGGCAAGATCAACGAGCGTCGCACCCAGCTTGAGCAACAGCTGCTCGACATCCAGCAAATGCAGCTGGAACTGGACACCGCCGAAGAACGCTGCAAGCAGGCGCTGCTTAAAGCCGTTACAGATCAACCGGTTAACGCTGATACCTAAACTGATATTCACCAAGAGTGTGATGCCATGACCCTTCCCCGTCAGGTGCGTCTGGTTGAAGTCGGTCCGCGGGACGGGCTGCAAAACGAATCCGTCCCTATCAGCGTGGCTGACAAGGTGCGTCTGGTGGACGCTTTGAGCGCCAGTGGCTTGCGCTATATCGAAGTGGGCAGTTTCGTTTCACCCAAATGGGTGCCGCAGATGGCAGGTTCCGCCGAAGTGTTTGCCGGGATCCAGCGCAAGGCCGGCGTGACCTACGCTGCCCTCACACCCAATTTGAAAGGCTTCGAAGACGCCCTTGCCTGCGGCGTGAAGGAAGTGGCGGTGTTCGCCGCAGCGTCCGAGTCGTTCTCCCAACGCAACATCAACTGCTCCATCAGCGAAAGCCTGGCGCGTTTCGTCCCCCTCATGGAAGCAGCGCACGCGCAAGGGGTGCAGGTGCGTGGGTACGTGTCCTGCGTATTGGGCTGTCCGTACGAGGGCGACGTGCCAGCCGACCGCGTGGCATCGGTGGCCAGGGAACTGGTCGCCATGGGCTGCTATGAGGTGTCCCTCGGCGACACCATCGGCACCGGCACCCCCAACGCAACGCGGGCGCTGTTCGACGTGGTGGGCAGGGACATTCCGCGAAGCCGGCTGGCGGGCCACTTCCATGACACGTATGGGCAAGCGCTGGCCAATGTCTACGCCAGCCTGCTGGAAGGGATCGAGGTGTTCGACAGTTCGGTGGCGGGCCTGGGCGGCTGCCCGTATGCCAAGGGTGCGACCGGTAACGTCGCGACGGAGGACGTGTTGTACCTGCTAAACGGCCTGGGCATCGACACCGGAATCGACCTGGACGCCTTGATTGGCGCGGGCCAGCAAATATGTGCGGCGTTAAAGCGTAGCAACGGATCCCGGGTTGCTAAGGCACGTCTGTCGGGTTGAGGGTGCGACAACTTGTCACACAGTGTTACCCTCTATCGTATTGAACGTCGCTGAACGGGTAACTCGGAAACAACTGGCAACCTGATCGGGTTGCTCTGAATCCTGCTCAAAACACCAAGTGACTGTTTTAAAAGGCTTTCGGAAAACTGGCATGGCTTCTGCTATGTCTTAGGTACAACAAAAACAACAAACTGAAGCAACCCAATAAAAACAATACGTATCGGCTCTGACATAACAAGAACAACACGGACAGAGACGCAGCTAACAGATTTTTTTGGAGTGGATCGCTTTTCGAGGCCTCGGCCTCACAACCGGTTAGAGAACAATAAAACTACCGTCAGGTAGCGCCAGAACGGGTTGACAGGCTTTCTTATGGACAGCCAGTAAAAGCAGCATCAGCGCTCAAAAAAATACGTTTGCTCTTCACCCCGGTTTGGGGTCGCTCAAAAACGCAAAAGAGGCCGGTTGCCAAAAACAACAACAGACCGCCTAAAAACAAAAAAGAGCATGCAACACAAACTGGAAGGGGAGCCTTGGCTCCCCTTCGTCCTGTCTGGCGTTCGGTAAAAACCTCTCCCTCCCCCGGCTTCTCCGTTCAGCACTCCCCGTTGACATCCCTCCGCCCGCGGGCTTACGTTAACGTAAAGGTGATACCCCATTGCTGCCCGCCAGCATCCAAAAACAACAGGGACCCCGCCCCATGAACTACCCCAGCCTCAATTTTGGCCTTGGTGAAACCCTCGACATGCTGCGCGATCAGGTCCAGCACTTCGTCGCCGCCCAGATTGCCCCGCGCGCTGCGCAGATCGACCGCGACAACCTGTTCCCCGCCGACCTGTGGCGTCAGTTCGGCGACATGGGCCTGCTGGGCATCACCGTCAGCGAGGAATACGGCGGCGCCGGGCTGGGCTACCTGGCGCATGTGGTGACCATGGAAGAAATCAGTCGCGGCTCGGCGTCCGTGGCCCTGTCCTACGGCGCGCACTCGAACCTGTGCGTCAACCAAATCAACCGCAACGGCACGGCCGCGCAGAAGGCTCGCTACCTGCCGCCGCTGATCACCGGCGAGCACATCGGCGCACTGGCCATGAGCGAGCCCAACGCCGGCTCGGACGTGGTGTCGATGAAGCTGCGCGCCGACAAGCGCGGCGACCGTTATGTGCTCAACGGCAGCAAGACCTGGATCACCAACGGCCCCGACGCCCACACCTACGTGATCTACGCCAAGACCGAACCGGACCGGGGCGCTCATGGCATCAGTGCGTTCATCGTCGAGCGCGACTGGAAGGGTTTCTCCCGGGGCAACAAGTTCGACAAGCTCGGCATGCGCGGCTCTAACACCTGCGAGCTGTTTTTCGATGATGTGGAAGTGCCGGAAGAAAACCTCCTCGGCGCACTGAACGGCGGCGTGAAGGTATTGATGAGCGGCCTGGATTACGAGCGCGTGGTGCTCGCCGGTGGCCCCACCGGGATCATGCAGGCCTGCATGGACGTGGTGCTGCCGTACATCCATGACCGCAAACAGTTCGGCCAGAGCATTGGCGAGTTCCAGCTGATCCAGGGCAAGGTCGCGGACATGTACACCCAACTCAACGCCAGCCGCGCGTACCTGTATGCCGTGGCGCAGGCCTGCGAACGCGGGGAGACCACGCGCAAGGACGCGGCCGGCGTGATCCTCTACGCCGCCGAACGCGCCACGCAGATGGCCCTGGAGACGATTCAGATCCTCGGCGGCAACGGCTACATCAATGAATTCCCGGCCGGTCGCTTGCTGCGCGACGCCAAGCTCTACGAAATCGGCGCCGGCACCAGCGAAATCCGGCGGATGCTGATCGGGCGAGAGCTGTTCAATGAGACCAAATAAGGCGAGCTGCAAGCCGCAAGGGGAAAGCTGCAAGCGAGAGCGTCTGGCAGCCCGACTTCCGTCTTCGAGAACAGGGTTTTTATGGCCATTCTGAAAACACAACTCAACCCGCGCTCCGCCGAGTTCACAGCCAACGCTGAAGCCATGCGCAGTCAGGTCGCGGCGCTGCAGGCACTGCTTGAACGGGTGCGACAAGGCGGCGGCGAAAAAGCCCAGGAACGTCACACGTCCCGGGGCAAACTGCTGCCCCGTGAGCGGATCAACCGGCTGCTGGACCTCGGTTCGCCCTTCCTGGAACTCAGCCCGCTGGCGGCCCATGGGGTGTACGACGAAGACGTGCCCGGTGCCGGTCTGATCGCTGGCATCGGACGGGTCGAAGGCGTGGAATGCATGATCATCGCCAACGACGCCACCGTGAAAGGCGGTTCGTACTACCCGCTGACCGTGAAAAAACACCTGCGCGCCCAGACCATCGCCCAACAGAACCGATTGCCGTGCATTTACCTGGTGGATTCGGGTGGGGCTAACCTGCCGCGCCAGGACGAAGTCTTCCCGGACCGTGAGCACTTCGGCCGGATCTTTTTCAACCAGGCCAACATGAGCACCCAGGGCATTGCGCAGATCGCGGTAGTCATGGGTTCGTGCACGGCGGGCGGCGCCTACGTCCCGGCCATGGCCGACGAAGCGATCATGGTCCGCGATCAGGCCACGATCTTTCTCGCCGGGCCGCCGCTGGTCAAGGCGGCCACCGGCGAGGTGGTCAGCGCCGAAGACCTGGGCGGCGCCGATGTGCACTGCAAGGTCTCCGGCGTCGCCGACCACTACGCCCAGAGCGACGAACACGCCCTGGCCCTGGCGCGGCGCAGCATTGCCCATCTGAACTGGCGCAAACAGGGCCACTTACAGGTCCGCGCCCCCGTCGCGCCGCTGTATGCCAGCGACGAGTTGTACGGCGTGATCAGCGCCGACGCCAAACAGCCGTATGACGTGCGCGAGGTCTTCGCCCGGTTGGTGGACGGCTCGGTGTTCGATGAATTCAAGGCGCTGTTCGGCACCACGCTGGTGTGCGGCTTCGCCCACCTGCACGGCTACCCCGTCGCGGTGCTCGCCAACAACGGCATCCTGTTCGCCGAAGCCGCACAAAAAGGCGCGCATTTCATCGAACTGGCCTGCCAGCGCGGCATCCCCCTGCTCTTTCTGCAGAACATCACCGGCTTCATGGTCGGGCAGAAATACGAAGCCGGCGGCATCGCCAAGCACGGCGCCAAACTGGTGACCGCCGTGGCCTGCGCCAACGTGCCGAAATTCACCGTGATCATCGGCGGCAGCTTTGGCGCCGGCAATTACGGCATGTGTGGCCGGGCCTTCGAGCCGCGCTTTCTGTGGATGTGGCCCAACGCCCGGATCGGCGTGATGGGCGGCGAGCAAGCGGCGGGCGTACTGGTGCAGGTCAAGCGCGAACAGGCCGAGCGCAGCGGACAAGGGTTCAGCGCCGAACAGGAAGCGGCGCTCAAGCAACCGATCCTTGACCAGTACGCGACCCAGGGCCATCCGTATTACGCCACCGCGCGCCTGTGGGACGACGGCGTCATCGACCCGGCGCAAACCCGCGATGTGCTGGGCCTGGCCCTTTCCGCGTCCCTCAACGCGCCCATCGAGCCCACCCGATTCGGCGTGTTCCGGATGTAACCCAGGGATTGACCATGAGTGATTTTGAAACCGTCGAGCTGGAACACGATCCACGGGGTTTTGCCACGCTCTGGCTGAACCGCCCGGACAAACACAATGCGTTCGACGCGCTGATGATTCGCGAGCTGATCCTGGCGCTGGATCAGGTGCAGGCTGACCCGTCGTTGCGCTTTGTGGTGCTGCGCGGGCGCGACAGGCATTTCAGTGCGGGCGCGGACCTGGCCTGGATGCAGGAGTCGGCCAATCTGGACTACAACACCAACCTGCGGGACGCCCAGGAACTGGCCGAACTGATGTACAACCTGGCGCGCCTGAAAGTCCCGACCCTGGCCGTGGCGCAAGGCGCGTCCTACGGCGGCGCTCTCGGGCTGATCAGCTGCTGTGACATGGCCATTGGCGCCGAAGACGCGCGGTTCTGCCTGTCCGAAGTGCGGATCGGCCTGGCGCCTGCGGTCATCAGCCCGTTCGTGGTCAAGGCCATTGGCGAGCGCGCCGCTCGGCGTTACGCCCTGACCGCCGAGGCGTTTGACGGCCGGCGGGCCCGGGAGATCGGCTTGCTGGCAGAGTGTTACCCGCTGGCTGAGCTTGAGGCGCAAGTCCAGCGCTGGGTCGAGAACCTGCTGCTCAACAGCCCCAAGGCCATGCGCGCCAGCAAGGACTTGCTGCGCGAGGTGGGCAGCGGTGAGCTGACCCCGGCCCGGCGACGCGGTTGCGAGAACGCTATCGCGCGGATCCGCGTCAGCCCCGAAGGCCAGGAAGGCTTGCGCGCCTTTCTGGACAAACGCCCACCCGCCTGGCAACCGTCCAATAAAAAAGGGGATTCGCCCGCATGAGCGCCACCAAACCCGTCACGCTGACCACGCTGCTGGTGGCCAATCGCGGCGAAATCGCCTGCCGCGTGATGCGCACCGCCAAGGCCATGGGCCTGACCACCGTCGCCGTGCACAGCGCCACGGACCGCGACGCGCGGCATGTGCGGGAGGCCGATATCGCTGTCGATCTGGGGGGCAGCAAGGCTGCCGACAGTTATTTGCAGATCGACAAACTGATCGCGGCCGCCCACGCCAGCGGCGCCCAGGCGATTCACCCCGGTTACGGTTTTCTCTCGGAGAACGCCGGTTTCGCCCGCGCCATCGAACAGGCCGGGCTGATCTTTCTCGGCCCGCCCGCCTCGGCCATCGACGCCATGGGCAGCAAGTCCGCGGCCAAATCTCTGATGGAACAAGCCGGCGTGCCGCTGGTGCCGGGCTATCACGGCGAAGCGCAGGACGCCCAGACCTTCCGCACCGCTGCCGCCAGCATCGGTTATCCGGTGCTGCTCAAAGCCACGGCGGGCGGCGGTGGCAAGGGGATGAAGGTGGTGGAGCGCGACGAGGACCTGGCGGACGCCTTGGCCTCGGCGCAGCGTGAGGCGCTGTCCTCGTTCGGCGACGCGCGGATGCTGGTGGAAAAGTACGTGCTCACGCCGCGTCACGTGGAGATCCAGGTGTTCGCCGATCAGCACGGCCACTGCCTGTACCTCAACGAGCGGGATTGCTCGATCCAGCGCCGTCATCAAAAGGTGGTGGAAGAAGCCCCTGCCCCCGGTCTGAGTCCGGCATTACGTCAGGCCATGGGCGAATCGGCGGTGCGCGCGGCCCAGGCCATCGGTTACGTCGGGGCCGGCACCGTGGAGTTTTTGCTGGATGCCCGGGGCGAGTTCTTCTTCATGGAAATGAACACCCGCCTGCAAGTGGAACACCCGGTCACCGAGGCCATCACCGGGCTGGACCTGGTGGCCTGGCAGATCCGCGTGGCCCAAGGCGAAGCGTTGCCGATCACTCAGGATCAGGTGCCGCTCAGCGGGCATGCCATCGAAGTGCGCCTGTACGCCGAAGACCCGGCCCATGATTTTCTCCCCGCTACCGGTACGCTGGCGCTCTACCGGGAATCCGCAGACGGGCCGGGGCGGCGGGTCGACAGCGGTGTGGCCGAGGGCGATGTGGTGTCGCCGTTCTATGACCCGATGCTGGGCAAACTGATTGCCTGGGGCGAGACCCGGGAACAGGCGCGCCTGCGCTTGCTGGCGATGCTCGATGAGTTTGCCATCGGCGGGCTGCGCAGCAATCTGACGTTTCTGCGGCGCATCATCGCCCACCCGGCGTTCGCCAACGCCGAATTGGACACCGACTTCATCCCGCGCCATCAGGCGCATTTGCTGCCCCCTGCCCAGCCGCTGCCGGACGCCTTCTGGCAGGTCGCCGCCCAGGCCTACGTGCACAGCACGCCGACGCGGGTGCGGGACGACGACCCGCATTCGCCGTGGTCCAGCGCCGGAGGCCTGCGTTTCGGCCAGCCCAACGAGATCGACGTGCACCTGCACTGTGGCGCCGAACAGCGCAACGTTCGCCTGCGCGGAGCGAATGACGCCTCCGTTCACCTCAGCGGCGAACAGTTGACCGTCGAGCACAATGGCGTACGCCGCCAGCACCGGGCGATTCGTCGGGGTGACACGTTGTACCTGGCATGGCAGGGCGAACTTCAAGCGGTCACGGTGTTCGACCAGATGGCAGCGGCCGACAGCAGCCACAGCGTCCACGGCGGCCTGACCGCGCCCATGAACGGCAGCATCGTTCGGGTGCTGGTGGCCATCGGTCAACGTGTCGAAGCCAGCACGCCGTTGGTGGTGCTGGAGGCCATGAAGATGGAACACAGCGTGCGCGCCGCACAGGCGGGCGTGGTGACGGCGTTGTATTGCGCCGAAGGCGAGATGGTCAGTGAGGGGGCGGTGTTGGTTGAGCTCGCAGACACATAAGTCTTGTAGGAGATCCCCCGTCGTCCAGACGCCGCGCTGTCGCGCAGCAAACTGGGAGGCCTACGGTGCTTTTGAATCTGGCCG
>NZ_JBEGED010000003.1:0-367723 GCF_040202885.1 Xanthomonas sp. WHRI 1810A | reverse complement strand
CACGCGGTGTGTCAGGCGCAACCCGGTTGACTGGGTTCAGGGCCGCTTCGCAGCCCATCGCGAGCAAGCTGCGCTCCTACGGCCTCCGGCCAGAATCAAAAGCCACGAATGATCGTTCCCACGCTCCGCGTCCCGTTTATGACGCGGAGCGTCACCAAAGGCATTCCCACGCGGCGCGTAGACACGATCAGCGAATAGCTACCATCAATCCAGCTTCAACACCTTGGCCAGCACGATCTTGGGCCCTTTCATCTTTTTGATGATGATGCGCAGGCCTTCGACTTCCATGACCTCTTCTTCTTCGGGCACGCGTTTGAGGCTGTCGTAGATCAAACCCGCCAGGGTTTCGGCCTCGACGTGGTCCAGGTCAATGCCCAGCAGACGCTCGACCTTGAACAGCGGCGTATCACCCCGCACCAGCAGCTTGCCCGGCTGATACGCCAGGATGCCACGCTCGGCCTTGCGGTGTTCGTCCTGAATGTCGCCCACCAACACTTCCAGCACGTCTTCCATGGTCAGGTAACCGATGACCTTGCCGTCGGCTTCTTCCACCAGCGCAAAGTGCGCGCCGCCCTGGCGGAATTGCTCCAGCAGTCGCGACAGCGGCATGTGCTTGGACACGCGCTCCAGCGGACGCGTCAGCTCGGCCAGGTTGAACGATTCGGGCATGTGATCGAGGGCTGCCAGCTCCAGCAGCAGATCCTTGATGTGCAGCAGACCGACGAACACTTCGCGATCAGCGTCGTACACCGGATAACGGCTGAACTTGTGCCGACGAAACAGCGCCATGATCTCTTTGAGCGGGGCGTTGCAATCCAGCGTCACCAGGTCTTCGCGGGAGTTCGCCCAGTCGACCACTTCCAGCTCGCCCATTTCCACGGCAGACGCCAGCACCCGCATCCCCTGATCACTCGGATCCTGGCCACGGCTGGAGTGCAGAATCAGTTTCAGTTCTTCACGGCTGTAATGGTGTTCGTGATGCGGGCCGGGTTCGCCCTGGCCTGCAATGCGCAGAATGCCGTTGGCGCTGGCGTTGAGCAGGTAAATGGCCGGGTACATCGCCCAATAGAACAGGTACAGCGGGACCGCCGTCCACAGCGACAGCAGCTCGGGTTTGCGGATGGCCCACGACTTGGGCGCCAGCTCACCGACTACGATGTGCAGGTAGGAAATCATGAAGAACGCGGAGAAGAACGAAACGCCTTTCACCACTTCCGGCGATTGCACGCCTACGGCTTCCAGCACCGGCGCCAACAGGTGCGCAAATGCGGGTTCGCCCACCCAACCAAGGCCCAGGGAGGCGAGGGTAATACCCAGCTGGCAGGCGGACAGGTAAGCGTCGAGCTGGCTGTGAACGGTACGGAGAATGCGGCCGCGCCAGCCGTTCTTTTCGGCGATGGATTCAACCCGGGTCGAGCGCAGTTTGACCATGGCGAATTCGGCGGCAACGAAGAAGCCGTTGAGCAGAACCAGAATTATTGCGAAAAGAATCATGCCGAAGTCGGCAAAGATGGAGGCGAGGCTTAAAGCAGGGGAAGGGTCCATGATGGAGTTTTGCGGATTCCGTATGATCAAAAAGGGGTGTGCCGCCCGGAAACAGGGCGGCACAAGAGGCGCAATTTAGCGGCTATCGGCCAGCTTGGCTAGGCTTTGGTCATTTGGATCGGCGGGAAGTTGCAGATAAACACGCTGCCCTTGCCGATCACGCTGTTGATCTCAAGGGTGGCGCGGTGGCGCAGCAGGACGTGTTTGACAATGGCCAGCCCTAATCCAGTGCCGCCGGTGTTGGACGCCCGGCTTGAGTCCACCCGGTAAAAGCGCTCAGTCAGACGCGGCAGATGTTTACTGTCGATGCCAATCCCGGAGTCTTGGACGCTCAGATGCGCGCCGCGTGAGTCGGTCCACCAGCGCACGCGGATCTTGCCTTCGGCAGGGGTGTATTTGACCGCATTGAAAATCAGGTTGGAAAACGCACTGCGCAGTTCCGGTTCGCTGCCCTTGAGATTGATCTCGTCGTCGATATCCAGGGTGATTTCCTGATTTTTGCTGCCGGACAACGCCTGAGCATCATTGGCGATGCTGCGCAGCAATGCGGGGACTTGCACCGGCTGATTGTCGGACGGGTAATCGGTGGCCTCCAGCTTGGCCAGCAACAGCAGGTCATTGAGCAGCGTCTGCATGCGCCCGCCTTGCTGATTCATCTGCTGCAGCGCGCGAACCCAGCGCGGGTTCACCTCATCCACATTGTCGAGCAAGGTTTCCAGGTAACCGCAGATCACCGTCAGCGGCGTGCGCAGTTCATGGGAAACGTTGGCGACGAAGTCCTTGCGCATCTGTTCGAGCTGATGAATACGCGTGACGTCGCGCACCAGCATCAGGTGCTCGTTGTTGCCGTAGCGGGTGATCAGCAACTGAATGCGCAGACGCTCACTGACCGGCGACGGGATTTCCAGCGGCTCGGCGTAATTGTTCTGCTCGAAATATTCTTTGAAGCGCGGGTGGCGCACCAGGTTGGTAACGGGCTGGCCGCTGTCCTGGGGGGTCTTGAGGCCCAGCAGGGTCTCGGCGGCGCGGTTCCACCATTCGAGGTTGCCGTCGCTGTCGAGCATGATCACCGCGTCGCGCAGGGCGGCGGTGGACTCCTGAACCCGGTCGATGACCGCTTGCAAGCGTCCGCGCACGCGCATGTCACGGCGCTGCAGGTGATAAATGCTGTCGAAGACTTCGCCCCACAAGCCGTATCCGTCAGGCGGTGGCTCGTCGGGTTTGTGATCGCGCAGCCAATGGTGCAGGCGCATCAACTGTTTTAACGTCCACGCCAGATAGAGCGCCAGACCGATTGCCAGGCACCAGCCGTAATGTCCGCTGACGAGGCCAGCCAGCAGCGAAGCCGTGACCAATAGCAGCAGGTGACGAATCAGCGTGCCGTGCCAGTTGTGATTCAATTAAAACGCGTCCTTGTCGTGAGCACACTGCAGGCGATCGCCCCAAACGCTTTTTCAGCTTTTGGTCGAAAAGCGATAGCCAGTGCCGCGCACGGTTTGTACCAGATTCTCGTAGGCATCGCCGAGGGCTTTGCGCAGGCGACGAATGTGCACATCGACCGTACGCTCCTCGACATAGACGTTGCCGCCCCAGACCTGATCGAGCAATTGCCCGCGAGTGTAGGCGCGTTCCTGGTGCGTCATGAAAAATTGCAGCAAGCGGTATTCGGTGGGGCCCATCTCGGCAGGCTTGCCGTCGATGGTCACGCGGTGGCTGATGGGGTCGAGCAGCAGGCCACCCACTTCTATTGGCGATTCGCCATCGGTAGGGCCTGCGCGGCGCAGCACGGCTTTGAGGCGAGCAACCAGTTCACGGGGGGAGAAGGGCTTGGTGATGTAATCATCGGCGCCGACTTCAAGACCCTGGATCTTGTTGTCTTCTTCGCCTTTGGCGGTGAGCATGATGATCGGGATGTCGCCGGTCAGCTCGTCGCGCTTGAGCCTGCGGGCCAACTCGATGCCCGATGTGCCGGGCAGCATCCAGTCAAGCAGGATCAGGTCGGGTTTGCGATCCACTATGATGGCGTGAGCCTGTTGCGAGTTCTCAGCCTCCATGCAGTCGTAGCCAGCCATTTCCAGGGCAACGGCGATCATCTCGCGAATCGGCGCTTCGTCGTCAACGATCAGAATGCTCCTGCCAACCATGCCTCGAACCTCTTGTCATTTAACTGTCTTGGGGCGCATTAGATAACGGAATTATTGCAGTCGTGTGACAGGTTGTTGAGTCGCTGGCGGCAGATGTGGGTCTAGCGCTAAGCTTGGGGTATTGTCCTACAACGTTCTTGCCCAATAACGACCAAGAAAAGAGGATTCATCTGATGGCTAAATCTTCATCTTCCCTGAAGGGTTTGCTGGCTGCCGCTGCGCTTTTTGCATCCGGCCTGGCATTCGCTGCCGACCCTGCAATGACTCAGGACGGCATGCTGGTGACCCACGATGGCATGACGCTTTACACCTTCGACAAGGACACCTCGGCCGGCAAATCCGTCTGCAACGACACGTGCGCTACCAATTGGCCGCCACTCGCTGCATCGGAGTCCGATAAATCCGTGGGCGACTGGACCGTCATCAAGCGTGACGACGGTAAATTCCAGTGGGTTTACAAAGGCAAAGCGCTGTACACCTTCAAAAGCGACAAAGCCGCTGGCGACAAACAAGGTGACGGCAAGGGCGACGTCTGGCATATCGCCAAGCCCTGAGCCTCGGATCGCGCTGCGCTGACCGCCGTGTCAGCGCAGGGCGTAATCCATGAAGATCCCGACGAAAATTGCCAGCCCCGCCCAGTGGTTATGCAGGAATGCCTTGAAGCAGGCCTCGGGCTCGCGGCCACGGGTCGACACGAACTGCCAGACGAAACACCCCGCCGCGACCAGTAGCCCGATATAAAAGCACAGACCCAGCGCAAAGCGGGCACTGGCCAGCAGCAGGCATCCCAGCGCCAGGGATTGCAGCGTGAGGATCACAACCCGGTCAGCATCGCCAAACAGCACAGCCGTCGATTTTACGCCGATCTTCATGTCGTCTTCGCGATCGGTCATGGCGTAATACGTGTCGTAACCCACCGTCCACAGCAGGTTAGCGATATACAACAGCCACGCAGCGGCCGGGACGTCACCAGTCTCAGCGGTGAAGGCCATGGGCATCCCCCAGGAGAACGCGGCGCCCAGCACCACTTGCGGGTAATAGGTGTAGCGCTTCATGAACGGATAGCACGCGGCCAGTGCCAGACCGCCAAACGATAGCCAGATCGTCGTTGAGTTGGTCAGCAGCACCAGCAGAAAGCTTGCGCCCACCAGGACAGCAAACAACACTAGCGCTTCTTTGCTGCTGACTTTGCCGCTCACCAGCGGGCGATGTTCCGTGCGTTTGACGTGGCCATCGACCTTGCGGTCGGCGTAATCGTTGATCACACAGCCGGCGGCGCGCATCAGGAACACGCCCAGGACGAAAATAACGATATTGGCCAACGACGGCGCGCCTTTGCCGGCGATCCACAGTGCCCACAGCGTCGGCCACAGCAGCAGGTAGACGCCGATGGGCTTGTCGATGCGGGTCAGTTGCACGAAGTCCCATGCGCGGGGATTGAGGCGATTCAGGGATTTGAGCAGAGATACGTACATTAGCGGCGCTCCGGAATGGAGGGTTCGACGCGCTCGATGACACGCCACACAAGGGGTAGGAAGATTTCGGCGACCAGGATGCTCAAGCCCGCGCGGCGAAAGCACGAACGGCGTGCCCACAGCGCCTCTTGTGCATCGGCTGCGGGTAGCCAGGCCACTGGATAACGACAGACCTGCATCGGGCCGCGCACAAACGCGCGGTCACTGAACAGTAGCTCGCCCAGTGAGCGCGTGCCGAGCGCTTCCATGTCCAGGCCGTCGTGTTCCAGTGCGTTGCGGGCCGCGACACTGCGTGCAAATACCCAGTTGTCGCCATGACCGCGCAAATACACTTCCCGGACCCAGCCTTCACTGCCTGGCGCCAGCTCCAGCGCAGCACATTCGTCGGCGCGCAGCGCTTGCCAGCCTTCGTGCAGCGGCGTGACGCTGAAGCTGTTGTCCGAAAGCCGGGTAAGTCGTCGGGTCAATGAGTCTTCATTGAAGAGCCAGCGCAGAATCATGGGCTCGGGGGTGTCGATCAATTGATCGCGCAGATGCCAATGCTGGGTTGGGGATGCGGGAGTTTGCTGGGTCACGGCAGGTAGGGGTTTGGCAGCAATCGAGGCGGCGAGCTTAGCATGGTTGCGGGTCCGGGCCGACGACCGGAGCAGGTCGTTTGCAACGATGACGCTTGCTTCCAGACGTTGCGATCAGTAAAACGCCCTGACCCAGTCAATAAATCGGCGGTGACGCGAACAGACTGGGCGCGTGAACCCCGCCTGAGCACATAAAGCCTGAGAGTATCGACCGATGAAAAAGTGGCAATGCATTGTTTGTGGCCTGATTTATAACGAAGCCGATGGTTGGCCGGACGACGGCATCGCGCCTGGAACCCTCTGGCAGGATGTCCCCGAGGACTGGCTCTGCCCTGATTGCGGCGTGGGCAAAATGGATTTCGAGATGATCGAAATCGGCTGATCCGTCTTACCTTTTATTCAGGCCTTCAACCAGGAGAACGCATGAACGCACCTGTCGTCATCATCGGCACCGGCCTTGCGGGCTACAACCTTGCCCGGGAATTTCGCAAGCTCGATGGCGAAACGCCGCTGCTGCTGATCACCGCTGACGACGGCCGTTCGTATTCCAAGCCGATGCTTTCCACCGGCTTTGGCAAGAACAAGGAAGCTGACGGTCTGAGCATGGCCGAGCCCGGCACCATGGCCGAACAATTGAAGGCAGAGGTTCGAACCCATACACGCATCAGCGGCATAGACCCCGGTCACAAGCGTCTGTGGATCGGCGAGGAAGCGGTGCACTACCGCGACTTGATCCTGGCGTGGGGCGCGCAAGCGGTGCGCGTGCCGGTGGAAGGGGATGCCGGCGACGAGATTTTCCCGATCAATGATCTGGAAGACTACGCGCGCTTCCGTGCGGCGGCGGCGGGCAAGCGTCGAGTGCTGATTCTGGGTGTCGGCCTGATCGGCTGCGAATTTGCCAATGATTTGATACTCGGCGGCTACGAAGTCGACTTGCTGGCACCCTGCGAGCAAGTCATGCCGACGCTGCTGCACCCTGCGGCGGCCAACGCTGTGCAAGCCGGGCTGGAAAGCCTGGGGGCGCGTTTCCACCTGGGCCCGGTGTTGACCCGTCTGTCGCGAGCCGAACAAGGGCTTGAAGCGCATTTGTCCGATGGCCAGATCGTGGCGTGTGATGTGGTGGTGTCGGCCGTAGGCCTGCGGCCTCGGGTGGACCTGGCGGCAGCGGCGGGGCTTGAGGTCGGACGCGGTGTGGTGGTTGACCGTCAGTTGCGAACGTCCCATGGCAACATTTATGCACTGGGCGATTGCGCTGAAGTCGATGGCTTGAACCTGTTGTACGTGATGCCCTTGATGAGCTGCGCCCGTGCGCTGGCGCAAACCCTGGCCGGTACGCCGACCGCCGTCAAATACGGGCCAATGCCGGTAACGGTCAAAACGCCGGTGTGCCCGCTGGTGGTTTCGCCGCCGCCCAAGGGTACCGAGGGCTTCTGGAGCGTTGAAGGGCAGGGCGCGGACATCAAAGCGTTGTGCCACGATGCCAGCGGCAACCTGCTGGGTTATGCACTCACCGGCACTGCCGTCATGGAAAAACTGGCACTGAACAAGGCGTTGCCGCCGTTGTTGGCTTAAATACCGGTCGTTCTGTCGGATAACCCTCGTTTTTGTCCCTACAAACGTCGAGCACGCACTGGCGCAGCTCTCGGCCGCGTGCCATCCTCATTTCCGTCAGCCGCAACGTAGAGCCGTTGCGGCGCCTGCTCGCTGCTCAGGATGAGTAGCACGGCACATAACAACAAAAAACTGTAAAAGAGGCTTCATATGCGTAAACCAGAACTCGCAGCCGCCATCGCTGAAAAAGCAGATCTCACCAAAGAACAAGCCAATCGCGTACTCAACGCCGTCCTGGAAGAAATAACCGGCGCATTGCACCGCAAGGACAGCGTTACGCTTGTTGGCTTTGGTACGTTTCTGCAACGTCATCGCGGCGCACGCACAGGTAAAAACCCTCAGACTGGCGAGCCGGTGAAAATCAAGGCAAGCAACACGGTTGCCTTCAAACCGGGCAAGTTTTTGAAAGACAGCGTCAACCCGTAAACCGCTCGACGCCTTAGCGGGAGGCGCAGAGCACGAAAAGTGGGCATATCAACAGGCGTTGAATGCCCATTTTTTTATGCCTGGTCGTCAGCGACGCGACGGTCTGCCTCGCCACTTTGCGACCGATGGGTTCTACTTGCCCCGGCTTTATTGAGCCCCGTTACACTGCCGGTCGGTCGCTACATCCAGACCGGTTCAGTTGAGAGCCTTGCGCATGAAGTTTCGTTTTCTACTGTGGATGCTGGGGCTGCTGATGGCCCGGGCAAGTCGCAACAACCCCGCCTTTGCCCAGCAGCTGGCGGGCAAGGACCTGACATTCCAATTGCAGACCTTTGACGGCAAGGTGGCCCGTCATTTCATCGTCAAGGACCTGCGGGTAAGCAGCCGTAGCGGCGTGGTCCCTGAGCCTGCCTTCTTGATCGCTTTCAAGGACGCCGGGTTTGGCTTCGCCGCGCTGCAGGCGAAGAACAAGCAACTGGCATTCATGCAGGGGATTCAGGACAAGGACATTCTGGTGAAGGGCAACACGGGCCTGGTGATGTGGTTTCAGGGCTTGATGAAGTACCTGAAGCCGAGAAAGAAGAAGTAGCCGCGGTTATGCAAAATCTTTGTGGGAGCGGACCTGCCCGCTCCCACAGATGCCAAGTGCGGGAAGCTGCAGGTTCCCTAGTGAAACTGCGCGGCCAACTCCCGCAGCAGCGACTCTGCTTCGAGCACCTTGTGCACCACGTCATCAGCCTTTTCGCGCGTCAGCTCCAGGCGCTCAAAGAGATCATCCGGAATGCTTTCGACCGGGCCTGAACCGATGCCCTGTTTTTTCAACAGACTCACTGCCAGAAACACCAGGTTGGCGTAGGCCGCATTTTCGCCGTCGTAGTGCGGGTCGTGCTGGAAACGCAGCGCGGTGGAAAGTTCTTCGGGCATGTCCCAGTTGCGCATCAGCCACGAGCCAATCTGCTCACGCGTGATACCCAGCAGGTGCTGTTCCACAAAGCTGTGGTGCAGATGCGGGTTGACCTCGATCTGGCGGCAGATCAGCGAAAAGTGCGGCGGAAACACATGCGCCAGCAGCAGATAACCGAAGTTATGCAGCAGCCCGGCCAGATACGTCAGCCCACTCTCCGGACGCTTGGCGCGCGGCATTGCGCGGGTCAGGCCTTCGATGACGGCAGCGGTGTAGATCGACTGCTGCCAATACGGCGTTGCGTGCTGCGGATGATCCTTGGGCAGGCTCAGGGTTTTACCCAGCGCCAGGCCCAAGGCCAGGTTAATAACCAGATCGAAGCCCAATACCCGCACGATTGCGTCTTCAACCGATCGGATCTTGCCCGCAGAACCGTAATACGGCGAGGACGCCCAGCTGACCACTTGCGCGGCCAAAGAGGGGTCGGTTTCAACCACGCCGGTGATGTCATCAATGGTGGCATCCGGGTCGACGCGCAGTTTGATGATCTTCTGCGCGGTGTCGGCCAGTGGCGGAATCTCGACCGTCGCTTCCAGGCGCTGCTGAATGCGGCGAGCCGTGAAGTCCTGCATCGCCTTGTTGATTTCCTTGCGGTCGTCGTCCGGGCGCGTCAGGTTCGGTTGAACAGACGTCACAGGCTCGCCGAACCGCGCGGCACTGGCCTTGCTCAGCATGCTTCTGAAATCGTCGCTGGAGACTTCCAGCAGCAAACCCGGTTCGCCGGAGTCGATCAACAGCAGCGGCTCTTGAAGGATGCGTTCTTCATACAGACAAGGACAGCCGGTCAGTCCCAGTAACCCCGGCAGCATGCGCAGGTTGTGCTTGCCCAGCATCTGCTCGATGCGTTCCTGCGAAACAGCCTTCAATTGGCGGCCGGTCAGCTCGGTAAGCCGGTTGAGGTCCAGCAGATGGTTCTGAGGGAACAGAACGAGCAGGGTGCCCACGGAGTCGTCTACCAGTACGGCCTGCACCTTCTGCGCGGGCGGCCGGACTTTGTCGTCCAGGACTTCGCGGTAACTGATGGCCAGTTTGCCAAGCAACTGCCGGATCGCAGACGGGGTATCTGGGGTTACATCGACGTGGGCAACTTCTGTCATGGTATGGATCCAATTTCCTACAATCGTTGGAGTATAACCAGCTTAGTTGCTCGGCGTGTGAGGCTCTGGTGCAATGCGTTTACTGCTTCACACTTGGCCGTATTGCTGGCCATGTCGCAACCACCGCTCAAGCAGCGGACTGACGTGTTGGGGCCACCTTTCAAGCAGCGCCTGCGCCGCATCCCTCACGGCAGGTAGCAGATCGGCGTCGCGCATCAAATCGGCAACCTTGAATTGAAGCAGACCTGTCTGCCTTGTGCCGAGCATTTCACCGGGGCCGCGAAGTTCGAGGTCCTTCTCGGCGATCACAAACCCGTCGTTGGTCTCGCGCATGATCCCCAGACGCTGGCGGCCGATCTGCGACAGCGGCGGGTGATACAACAGCACGCAGTGGCTGGCCGCGCTGCCACGTCCAACCCGACCGCGCAACTGGTGCAACTGCGCCAGGCCCAGCCGCTCTGGGTTCTCGATGATCATCAGGCTGGCGTTGGGAACATCGACGCCCACTTCAATCACCGTCGTTGCGATCAATAACTGCAGCGCGCCTTGCTTGAACTCGGCCATCACCGCGGCTTTTTCAGCGGGCTTCATGCGGCCGTGGATCAAGCCTACGCGCAGCTCGCCCAGTGCGCTGGTCAATTCTTCAAACGTGGTTTCGGCCGCCTGGCACGTCAGCTCTTCGGATTCTTCGATCAGCGTGCACACCCAATACGCCTGACGGCCTTCGGCGCAGGCATTGCGTACACGTTCGACCACTTCAATGCGTCGGGTATCGACCACCAGTACGGTGTTAACGGGTGTACGACCGGGCGGCAATTCGTCGAGGATCGAGGTGTCGAGGTCCGCGTAAGCGCTCATGGCCAGCGTGCGCGGGATCGGCGTGGCGGTCATGATCAGCTGGTGCGGGCACATGCGACCGCCCACGCCTTTCTTGCGCAAGGCCAGCCGTTGCTGAACGCCGAAACGGTGCTGCTCGTCGATGATCACCAGTGCGAGGTTCTTGAACTGGACTTCGTCCTGAAACAGCGCGTGCGTGCCGACCACCATCTGCGCGCCACCGGCAATCTGTTCAAGCGAGGCCACGCGCGCCTTGCCTTTGAGCTTGCCTGCCAGCCAGGCGGTTTCGATACCCAGCGGCTCGAGCCAGCGCTTGAAGTTGATGAAGTGCTGCTCAGCCAGAATTTCGGTGGGCGCCATCAATGCCACCTGATAGCCCGCTTCCAGCGCCTGCAACGCAGCCAGCGCCGCGACGACGGTTTTCCCGGCGCCAACATCGCCCTGAATCAGGCGCAGCATCGGTTCGTGCTGACTGAGGTCGTAGGCGATTTCATTGCCCACCCGTTGCTGTGCGCCGGTTGGGGGGAAGCCGAGATTGGCCAGGAACTGCTTCGGCAGCTTTTTGGCCTTGGGCAGCGCCGGTGCACGCTGGGAGCGCAGACTTTCACGCAGCCGTTGCTGCGACAGTTGGTGGGTCAACAGCTCTTCGAACGCGAGTCGGTGTTGCGCCCAATGATGCCCCAGGGCCAGTTCGTCCACGTCGGCGTCGGCCGGCGGGTGGTGCAGGTAACAAATGGCTTCATCCAGCGGCGCCAACTGGTAATCGCGCGCCAGTTCTTCCGGCAGCCAGTCCGGCAGGCTCTGGGGGCCGAGCATCGCCAGGCTTTGTTGGCACAACTGGCGCAGGCGTTGCTGGGTCAGGCCTTCGGTGGTCGGGTAGATGGGGGTCAGGTTCTGGTCCACCGGCGGCGGCTCATCCCCGGTCAGCGCACGGTATTCGGGGTGGTAGATCTCCAGACCCGACGCACCGGGACGCGCCTCGCCATAGCAGCGAACGTGGGTGCCGCGTTTCAAGCCGTCCTTCTGCGCATTGCTGAAATGATAAAAACGCAGGCTCAGCACGCCGGTGCCGTCGCCGAGTCGGACCAACAGGCTGCGGCGTTTGCCCATCACCACATCGGCGCCGCTGACCACACCTTCGATCACTGCATCCTGCCCCGGCCGCAACTGGCCGATGGGCACCACACGGGTACGATCCTGATAGCGCAAGGGCAGGTGGAAAAGCACGTCCTGAATATTCTCCAGGCCGACCTTCGCCAGCTTTTCAGCCATGGCCTCGCCGACGCCCTTGAGCGCCGTCACCGAGACGTGGGACAGCTCCGTCATACCGCCTGCTTAACTCGCTTGTGCTTTGGGTTTGGCAACCGAGCACAGACGAATCGAATCAGCGAGGATTTCGATGGCTTTCGGCCGGGGGAAGCTGGCGCGCCAGGCAATGGCAACGGTGCGGAACGGCACGGGCGGCGAGAGTGGACGCACCTCGATCACGCCGGGTGCGTAGTGGTGGCTGTCGACGGCGGACATTGGCAGGATCGATACACCCAGTCCGGATGCCACCATGTGCCGGATGGTTTCCAGGGAGCTGGATTCCACGGTGGTGTGGCGTGCGCTGTCGCCGCCCTTGACCAGGGTTGGGCAGGCTTCCAGGACCTGATCGCGGAAGCAGTGACCTTCACCAAGCAGCAGCAGGCTCTTGTCATTGAGCGCCGAGGCATCAATGGTGGATTTTTGCGTCCACGGATGGTCAGCGGGCATCAGGACGTAGAACGGTTCGTCGTAGAGGGACAGCGTCAGCACGTCGGATTCGTTGAACGGCAGCGCGATAATGATCGCGTCCAGCTCACCGTTGCGCAGCTTGTCGCGCAGGACGTGGGTGAAGTTTTCTTCGATGTACAGCGGCATCTGCGGGGCGACCCGGTGCAGCTGCGGGATGAGGTGTGGAAACAGGTAAGGGCCAACGGTGTAGATCGCGCCAACTTTCAGTGGGGCGGTCAGTTGGTTTTTGCCGGTCTGGGCCAACTCACGGATGCCTTGCGCCTGTTCCAGCACTTTCTGCGCCTGAGCCACGATGCCCTCGCCGACGGGCGTCAGACGTACCGCACTCTTGCTGCGCTCGAAAATCAGCACACCGAGTTCATCTTCCAGCTTCTTGACGCCAACCGAGAGCGTGGGTTGGCTGACATGGCAGCGCTCGGCCGCATGGCCGAAATGCTGCTCTTGGGCGAGGGTGACGATGTAGCGCAATTCTGTAAGAGTCATAGCGTGCGTCCATGAAGTTGCGGCCCCAGCATAGCGGGTGCAATCGATAGACGCACGTTATCAACCCAGTCGGTGTAACAAAATCAAGATTTCAACGTTTATCCAGCGAATAAACGAAGGGTGCGACCACTTCCAGCGAACCGTTGTTGAGCAATTCGGCCGGCGGCTTGGGCAACGGCTGCGCACGGCGAATCATTTCCAGGGTCGCGCGATCCAGTGCCGGGCTGCCTGACGTGCCTGCGATTTCGTAGGAAAGCACGTTGCCGTCCTTGTCCACCACGAAGCGCAAGCGGTTGATGCCTTGCGTGCCGCGACGACGGGCGTCTTCCGGGTAGCGCTTGAATTTACTCAAGTGCCGCAACAGATCCCCTTGCCAGCTGGGCAGGGCATTGCTTGGCGGGCTTGGGGGGGCGACCTGGGGTGCGGCCGACTTTTCCGGCTTGGCGTTGGAAGGCGGCGTGTCCACCGGCTTTTCGTCGGCAGGCTTCTCTTCCTTCGGTGGCTCAACCTTCTTCACAGGCTTTGGCGGCTGCGGTTTTGGCTTGGGCTTCACCGGTTTGGGAACGACGATTTCCGGTTTTGGCGCCTCGACAATCGGCGGAATCGGCAGCGCCTCTTCCGGCGCAGGTGGTTGCGGTGGCTGCACGACCTTTGGCGGCGGTGGCGGCGCAGGTTCTGGAACGGGCGCCAGCTCAACCATCATGGCCGCCGGTGGCAGCTCGATGGCCTGAGAGGTCGGCCAGCGCAAAGCGACAATGATCGCAATGGCATGCACCGCCAGCACCAACAACAGACTACCGCTATAGCGCGTCAGTTTTTGGCGCGTACTGATCATTTCTTACCAACCGTCTCAAGACCGACCAGGCCGACTTTCAGGTACCCGGCCCCACGTAGCGCGTTCATGACTTCCATCAGATCGCCATAATCCACGCCTTTATCGGCCTGGAAGAAGATCGTCGTGTCTTTCTTGCCCTTGGTCTTGGCGTCCAGCGTCGGGCCGATCAGCTCGCGGGCCACTTTCTCGTCACCCAGGTACAGGCTCTGATCGGCTTTGACGCTGAGGAAAACCGGATTTTCGGGTCGGGGTGCGGGCTTGGCCGTGGACGCGGGCAGGTCGACTTTGATGTCCACCGTGGCCAGGGGTGCTGCCACCATGAAGATGATCAGCAGTACCAACATGACGTCGATAAACGGCGTGACGTTGATTTCGTGGTTTTCGGCGAGATCGTCGCCGCCTTCGTTCAGATGCAGGCCCATGGCTTACCCCATTTTTACCATGTGCGGCGACTGGCTGCGCTCGACGGCAGGCTGATGGTCCAGATCGCGGCTCACCAACAGCAACACGTGAGCGGAGGCATCGGACACTTGTGCCTTGTAGCCGGCAATGGAGCGGGCGAAGACGTTGTAGATGACCACCGCTGGAATCGCGGCAACCAGACCCAGCGCAGTGGCCAGCAGGGCTTCGGCGATGCCCGGTGCTACGACGGCGAGGTTGGTGGTTTGGGTTTTGGCGATGCCGATGAAGCTGTTCATGATGCCCCAGACAGTACCGAACAGGCCGACAAAGGGGGCGGTCGAGCCGATGGTCGCGAGGACGCCGGTGCCCATGCTCATGTTGCGGCCGCAGGCAGCGACCAGGCGCTCGAGGCGGAAGCTCACACGTTCCTTGATGCCCTCGCGTTCGCGAGCGTTGGCTGACAGGCGCATTTCTTCGAGGGCGTCATGGACCAGCAGATTGGCCAGGGTGCCTTGCTTGCTGGCACTGACACTGGCTTCATCGAGGGTGCGGGCTTTTTTCAGATTGGCGATCTCGCCGCGCAGACGGCGCTTGGCGCCCAGCAGTTCGAAGCCTTTGGAGATCCAGATGGTCCAGGTGATGATCGAGGCAATCGCCAGACCGATCATCACCGCTTTGACGACGATGTCCGCGTTTTGGTACATGCCCCAAGGCGACAGGTCGTGGGACATCCCCAGGCTGTTGTCTTCCGGCGCTGCATCAGCGGCTTCGACAGGGGCGGCAGGCTCTTGAACGGCCGGAGCGGCGCTGCTGTCAACTGGAGTAATGGCAGGCGCCGCCGATTGGGTGGCCGGTTGCGTCGGTGCAGTGGCGTCGGCCAGTGCGACCGGGGTCAGCATCAGGCTGAACAGGATTGCCGCGATACCGTGTAGAGCACGGGGCAGGCGTGAAAGCTTGATAAGCGAAGCGGAAGACTGAGTAGGTATCATGCTGACCGGACCTGAGATGAAAAATAGGTGTTCGTTCTGGAGGCGTCACGCTTGCACAGGGCGAGCGGAGGAGAACAAAGGGCCAGTATTATTGCAAGTAATTCTCGTTAACGAAAGTAACAGCGTCTCTTTTTTTCCTTTAGTCGCGTTCCGCCAGCCCCTTTTTGCGCCTCAGGCGCTTGATTTTTATCTTGATGTGGAGACCTCACATGCCAGCCCCTCGCATTTTGATTGCCGGTTGCGGCGATATCGGTAGCCGACTGGCATCGCAGCTGATGCCCCATGCCTGGACGATGTTCGGCTTGCGCCGTTCGGTAGGGCATCTGCCCAGCGGCGTTATTGGTGTCTGCGCCGACTTGTTTGACGCCAGCCTGCCTGCTCAATGGCCGGAAGGTCCGCTTGATTATCTGGTCTACTGCGCGACCCCGACCGAACGTGATGAAGCCGGCTACCGGGCCGCCTACGTGGACGGCTTGCGACACGTGCTGGACTGGACCCGGCGCAGCGGTCAGCGGCCCAAACGGTTGATTTTCGTCTCCAGCAGCAGTGTGTATGGTCAGCAGCAGGGCGAGTGGGTAGATGAAACGTCGCCCACGCACGCAGGCGGATTCTCCGGTGAGGTCATGCTCGCAGCCGAGCAGGTCGCGCTGCACAGTGGCTTCGCCGCCAGCGTTGTCAGGCTTACCGGTATCTACGGTCCGGGTCGCAGTGACCTGATGAATCGAGTACGCCAGGGCTACAGCGTGGCGGTCAGCCCGCCTTTATATGGCAACCGGATTCACGCTGACGATGCGGCCGGGCTTTTGGCATTTCTGCTCCAGTCGGACGCACAGGGTGTGCCGTTGGACGATTGCTACATCGGGGTCGACGACGCGCCTGACCCGTTGGCCGAGGTGGTGGACTGGATGCGACAGCGACTGGACGTCACTCAATGGTCGGACGAAACGAGCATTCGGCGAGCAGGCAGCAAGCGATGCAGCAACGCGCGGGCAAAAGCCCTGGGCTGGACGCCGCGCTATCCGAGTTATCGGGAAGGGTATGAAGCGATGCTTGAGGCGCAGGATTGAGTCGCTGACGGTAGGAGCGCGCTTGCCCGCGATATGGGCGATCTGTCCGACCAATGTTCATTGCCGGACAGATTAATCGCGGGCAAGCGCGCTCCTACAACGTCAAGCAGTGGCAGTTAGTTCTTCTGCAGTACCCACTGGCTGGCGCCTGGACGCAGGTCAGGCATTTCATCCGCCTTGGCATTGTTCACAGCCTGGAAAATCTCAAGCTGCTTGCCTTTGCGCACGAAAATCCACGGATTGCCCTTTTCGTTCTTCTCCAGCCACATGCTGTCGTATTCACCGCTCATGGCGGCACAGTCGCCCGCCAGACACAGCGCGAAACGGTCATTGTTCGGCAAGCCGGAAACGCTGCCGTCAGCCTGGAATTCAACCACGCTGCCTTGGCCCTCGCCTTGAACGATGGACCATTTGCCACCCAGGTAGGCGCTGTACAGTGCACGTTCGAAGCTGGTGCCGGGCTGAGCGCCAGCAGGCGCAGCCTCTTTAGGCGTGACGAAATGCTGCTCGGGGCCGGAGTCACTGGCTTTCTGAACCAACTGATCGCTGTCCATCGCCAGGTCTTCAAACGAGTTGCCATAGAAGTCTATGTGCAGCCTGCCTTCGGCAGCGCTGACAATCTTGCCTTCACTGAGCTCAAAGCCATTGGAAGCGGTGGCTTTGCCTGACTTGGTATCGACGTTCCATTCCAGATTGGGCCCGTGGGTCAGCAACGCCTGACGGAGATTTCCGCCTTCAGCGGCGGCGTCGATAGCGGTTTGATTGATCCAGGTACCGTCGGGATTGCGGTTGGAGTGGCTGGCGCAGCCGCTTAACAGTACAGCCAGCAGCGAGAGGGCGAACGCAACGCGCATAAACGGAGTCCTTCTGCTCAGAGGGGTGGCGGAGCGAGAAATGCTCCGCGAGGGATTTAATCGATGACGAGAATGGCGTCCATCTCGACCATGGCGCCTTTTGGCAGCGCGGCAACGCCGATCGCGGCACGGGCCGGATACGGTTGCTGGAAGTATTTGCCCATGATTTCGTTGACCGTGGCGAAATGGCTCAGGTCAGTCAGGAAGATGTTGAGTTTGACGATGTCCTTGAACGAGCCGCCGGCCGCTTCAGCCACCGACTTGAGGTTTTCGAAAACCTGCACGGTTTGGGCCTCGAAGCCTTCTACCAGCTCCATGGTCTGCGGATCGAGCGGGATCTGTCCGGACATGTAGACAGTGTTGCCAGCCTTGATCGCCTGAGAATAAGGGCCGATGGCGGCAGGCGCCTTGTCGCTGTTGATAACGGTCTTGCTCATGAAGAACTCCTGTTGTCGGGGGTGGCTACGCGCGCATGCGGGTGATGCGGATCACCCCGGCCAAGGCACGCAGCTTTCTGATCACGCGGGCCAGGTGCACGCGGTCGTGCACACTGACCACCAGTTGGACGACGCTGATGCGACCATCACGTTCGTCCATGCTGATTTTCTCGATGTTGCCGTCGGCGGCGTTGACGCTGCTGGCCAGCAGCGCGATCAGGCCGCGTTGATGTTCCAGCTCGACGCGCAGCTCGACATTGAATTCGCCGGTGACGTCCTTGGCCCAGGACAGCTGGATGCATTTCTCGGGGTTGTGGCGCAGTTCGCTGATGTTCCGGCAGTTGTCCAGGTGGACGACCATGCCCTTGCCTGCGGACAAATGACCCACGATCGGATCACCCGGGATAGGGGTGCAGCACTTGGCGTAGCTCAACACCAGGCCTTCGGTGCCACGGATCGCCAAGGGGCCTTCGGCGTTGGGCAGTTCTTCGCCTTCGCTGGCAAGCAGGCGGCGGGCCACGACATACGCCATGCGATTGCCCAGGCCGATGTCTTCGAGGAGGTCTTCGATGACCTCGACCCGGTACTCGGCGAGGATCAATTGCACGCGCTCTGCCGGAATCTTTTCCAGCGTGGTTTCAAAACCGTTCAGCACCTTGTTCAGCAGGCGCTCACCGAGGCTGATGGATTCAGAGCGGCGCTGCAGTTTAAGCGCGTGGCGAATGTGCGTGCGCGCCTTGCCGGTGACCACAAAGTTCAGCCAGGCCGGGTTGGGGCGCGCGCCGGGAGCGCTGACGATTTCCACCGTGGAGCCGCTTTGCAACGGTTCAGACAGCGGGGCCAATCGACGATTGATCCGACAGGCGATGCAGCTGTTGCCCACGTCGGTGTGCACGGCGTAGGCGAAGTCGACCGCGGTGGAGCCTTTTGGCAGCTCCATGATCCGGCCTTTCGGGGTGAAGACGTACACTTCATCCGGGAACAGGTCGATCTTGACGCTCTCGATGAACTCCAGCGAGTTACCCGCACGCTGCTGCATTTCCAGCACGCCCTTGACCCACTGACGGGCCCGGGCGTGGGTGCCTTTTGGCTGTTCATCACCGGAAGACTTGTACAGCCAGTGCGCCGCGATCCCGTTGTTCGCCATTTCTTCCATTTCGCGTGTACGAATCTGGATTTCAATGGGTACGCCGTGCATGCCGAACAAGGTCGTATGCAGCGACTGATAGCCGTTGGCTTTGGGGATAGCGATGTAGTCCTTGAACCGGCCCGGCAGCGGTTTGTACAAATTATGAACAGCGCCGAGCACGCGATAGCAGGTATCGACCTTGTCGACGATGATCCGGAACGCATACACGTCCATGATCTCGTTGAAGGCCCGGCGCTTGCCGCGCATCTTTTTGTAGATGCCGTACAGATGCTTCTGCCGCCCGCTGACTTCCCCTTCGATGCCATCCACTGCCAGGCAATGGCTCAGGGATTCCTCGATCTTGTTGACCAGTTCCTTGCGATTGCCCCGGGCGCGCTTGACGGCCTGGCCGATGCGCGAGGAACGCATCGGGTACATCGCCTTGAAACCCAGGTCTTCGAACTCAATGCGCACGCTGTGCATGCCCAGCCGATTGGCGATGGGTGCATAGATTTCGAGGGTTTCCTTGGCAATGCGGCGACGCTTTTCGCCGGATAAGACTTCCAGCGTGCGCATGTTGTGCAGGCGGTCTGCAAGCTTGACCAGAATGACGCGAATGTCGCGCGCCATGGCCATGGCCATTTTCTGGAAGTTTTCCGCTTGCGCTTCAGCTTTGGTCTCGAAGTTCATCTGGGTCAGTTTGCTGACCCCATCGACCAACTCGGCCACCGTTTCGCCGAACTGCGCACTGAGCGCTTCCTTGGCGATGCCGGTGTCTTCGATCACGTCATGCAGCATGGCAGCCATCAGGCTCTGATGGTCCATGTGCATGTCGGCAAGAATATTAGCCACCGCCAGCGGATGCGTGACGTAAGGCTCGCCGCTGCGACGGCGTTGGCCGTCGTGGGCTTGTTCGGCGTAGAAATACGCCCGGCGGACCAGATTGACCTGGTCTTTGCCGAGGTAGGCCGAGAGGCGATCGGCGAGGGCGTCTATGCTCGGCATGATAATGAGTCCTGCCGATCACTATGACCCTGCGCCGTACTGCGTCGCCCTGGCATAGGCTTAAACGGCCTCGGCTGACTCGTCTTCGAATGCTGCGAACAGTGGTTCATCTTCAACGATTTCGGCTTCTGCAATTACAGCGTAATCCATCAGGCCGGCAGCGATTTCGCGCAATGCCATGACGGTAGGCTTGTCATTTTCCCACGCCAGCTTGGGTTCTTTGCCGCCGGTTGCCAGTTGACGAGCACGCTTGGTAGAGAGCATGACCAGCTCAAAGCGGTTATCCACGTGGTCTAGGCAGTCTTCAACGGTTACGCGGGCCATGGGTATTCCTCGTAGCAAATGCGATATGCGCGTTGCCCGGATGGGCGAGCGGACTCGACAGTCTAAAAAATCACCAGCGTTTAGGGAAGCGCTGATTTCGCTGCCGCCCAATCTGTAGGAGTGAACCTGTTCGCGAAGCCGTGTTTCTGGGATCTCGCTTCACGGGATTCGCCAACAAGTTGGCTCCTGCAGAAGTTACGCCAACAGCTGCGCCAGCAATTCGCCGAAGCGCTGTTGCTGGTGGTTCTGGCTCAGCAAGTTGGCGCGGAAGATGGCCTTGAGGTCTTCCAGCGCGCTGGCGAAATCATCGTTGATCACGATGTAATCGTATTCCACGTAGTGGCTCATCTCGCTGACCGCCTCACGCATGCGGCCCTCGATGATTTCGTCGCTGTCCTGGCCACGATTGGTCAGGCGCTGGCGCAATGCCTGCTGGGTCGGCGGCAGAATGAAGATCGAGCGAGCCTGGGGCATCCATTTTCGCACCTGCGCCGCACCCTGCCAGTCGATTTCCAGAATCAGGTCGTGGCCTTCATCCAGTGTCTGCTGCAGCTTGCTCTGGGACGTGCCGTACAGGTTGCCGAAGACTTCGGCCTGCTCGAGAAAGTCGCCGTGTTCAATCATGCGCACGAATTCGGCGCGTTCGACGAAGTGGTAGTTCACGCCGTCCACTTCGCCTGGGCGCATGGCGCGCGTGGTGTGGGACACCGAGACGCGGATCTGCGGCTGAGCGTTGGTCAGGGCATTGACCAGGCTGGTCTTGCCTGCGCCCGAGGGGGCGGAAATGATGTACAGGGTGCCGGTGCTGTGGGTCATGTCGAGGTTGGCCTTACTCAATGTTCTGCACTTGTTCGCGCATCTGCTCGATCAACACCTTGAGGTTGACCGCTGCCTGAGTGCTGCGAGGATCGAAGGCTTTGGAGCCCAGTGTGTTGGCTTCGCGGTTGAGTTCCTGCATCAGGAAGTCAAGGCGGCGCCCGGCTTGTCCGCCGGTTTTCAGTACGCGGCGCACTTCGGTGACATGGGTGCTGAGCCGATCAAGCTCTTCGGCGACGTCGCTCTTCTGCGCCAGCAGCACCATTTCCTGCTCCAGCCGCTGCGGATCGAGTTCGGCCTTCATGTCGGTGAAGCGGTCGAGCACCTTTTGCCGTTGGGTCGCGAGCATCTGTGGCACCAATGTGCGCAACGTCGTGACTTCGGTCTTGATCGCCGCCAGCCGCTCGTCGAGAAGTTTTGCCAGCTCTTCGCCTTCGCGCCCGCGACCGGCCTTGAGCTCCTCCAGCGCCGTGGTGAAGAGTGCCATGGCTTCATTGTTCAAGGCTTGCGGGTCAGTTGCATCGGCGACCAGCACACCAGGCCACGCCAGCACTTCCAGCGGATTCAACGCGGCAGGCTGCTTGATCAGGCTGGCGACGATCTCCGCGGCGGCGACCAACTGACTGGCGCGCTCGCGATCAACCTGAAGCGGCTTGCCTGCGGTTTCTTCTGTGAAGCGCAAGGTGCATTCGACCTTGCCCCGAGACAGTCCCTGACGCAGCGCCTCGCGCACAGCGCCCTCCAGGTCACGAAAGGATTCCGGCAGGCGCAGATGGGGTTCGAGGTAGCGGTGGTTAACCGAGCGCAATTCCCAGCTCAACGTGCCTTGGGTGCCGGCGCGCTCGGCTCGGGCGAAGGCAGTCATGCTATGCACCATGGGAGTTACCTCAATAGTCAGGCGGTGAAAAAGCGTGCACCGGGCGGTGTATTGCCCAGTGGGAGTCGTGAAAGATCGACCGGCTTTAAAGGCGCAGGATTGTAGCGCAGTGCGGCGATTGCGCCCAAATATGGCAAGTTTGAAGCGATGCATGGTGCCCCGGCGAGCCGCACCTTGGTAGCAGTTTTCCGGTCGAGCACGCTGCCAATGGTCATCGACCTCGGATTAGATGTGCCCAGTGTCGGTTGTCGCCTCTATAATGCTCGGCAGTTTTCCGTCTCAGTACAGGTATCCCAGATGAAACGTCCAAGTGGTCGCGCTGCCGATCAGCTCCGCTCGATCCGCATCACCCGCAACTACACCAAACACGCCGAGGGTTCTGTGCTGGTCGAGTTCGGTGACACGAAAGTGATCTGCACCGTCAGCGTCGAAAACGGCGTACCGCGCTTTCTCAAAGGCCAGGGCCAGGGTTGGTTGACGGCCGAGTACGGCATGCTGCCACGCGCCACCGGCGAGCGTAACCAGCGAGAAGCCAGCCGCGGCAAGCAGGGCGGTCGTACCCTGGAGATTCAGCGTCTGATTGGTCGCTCACTGCGTGCCGCACTGGACATGTCCAAGCTTGGCGACGTCACGCTGTATGTCGATTGCGACGTCATTCAAGCGGACGGCGGTACGCGCACTGCCTCCATCACAGGCGCCATGGTTGCCCTGGCGGACGCGCTGAAAGTGATCAAAAAGCGTGGTGGCCTTAAGGGTGGCGATCCGCTCAAGCAAATGATCGCTGCCGTTTCGGTGGGCATGTATCAAGGCGAGCCCGTGCTGGATCTGGATTATCTGGAAGATTCCGCTGCCGAGACCGACCTGAACGTCGTCATGACCAGCGCCGGCGGCTTCATCGAAGTGCAGGGCACGGCTGAAGGCGCTCCCTTCCAGCCGGAAGAGCTCAATGCAATGCTGGCGTTGGCGCAGAAAGGCATGACCGAGTTGTTTGAGTTGCAGACGGCTGCACTGGCCGACTGATTCCATCCATCAGCACAGGGAACGCACGATGATGACAGTCAACCTCCGCTTCCATTGCCGGGTAAGGAAGCGCGCCAATGGGCGATGCTCTGTCACTTTGCGGCGTTCTTCGGCCTGATATTCCCGTTCGGTAATTTGCTGGGGCCGCTGATTGTGTGGCAGCTCAAGAAAGAAACCGATGCGTTCATCGATGCGCAGGGCAAGGAAGCCCTGAATTTCCAGATCACCGTTTCCATCGCCGCGATGATCTGCTTTCTGCTGATGATCGTGGTGATCGGCTTTCCGTTGTTGATGCTGGTGGGGGTGGGTGCGCTGGTGCTCACCATCATCGCGGGCATCAAGGCCAATGACGGTTTGGCGTACCGCTATCCGTTCACCTGGCGGCTGGTGAAATAGTCGGCGCAGTGTAAACAGCGCACAAAACAAAGCCGACGAGAAGTCGGCTTTTTTGTGGGCGATTGAACGTTAGATCGTCAACGTCCAGTCGTAGTCCACGATCAGCGGTGCATGCTGGGAAAAGCGTGGCTGACGGGGCAGGCGCGCACTGCGCACGAAGCGACGCAGGCCTGGGGTCAGCAACTGATAATCGAACCGCCAGCCCAGATTGAGCATCTCGGCCTGTTCGTTATCGGGCCACCAGCTGTACTGATCGCCTTCGCGACTGACTTCTCGCAGCGCATCCACATAACCCATGTTGCCAACGATCTCATCCATCCAGGCGCGTTCTGGCGCCAGGAAGCCCGGAGACTGCTGGCTGTCACGCCAGTTTTTGATGTCCAGCTTCTGCTGCGCAACGTAGAGCGAGCCACAATAAATGTACTCGCGACGTTTACGCCGCTGCTTGTCGAGGTACTTGCCGAAATCGTCCATGAGCTTGAATTTCTGATTCAAGTCTTCATCGCCGTTCATCCCGGAGGGAAGCAGCAAGGTGGCAATACTGACTTTGTCGAAATCTGCTTGCAGGTAACGCCCGTAACGGTCGGCTGTTTCAAACCCCAGACCGTTGATAACCGCCTTTGGCTGCAACCGCGAGTACAAAGCCACGCCGCCTTGTGCGGGCACTTCAGCCTCGCAGGCATAAAGGAAGTAGCCATCCAGTTGGAAGGCTGGGTCGTCCAGTTCGAAGGCGGAGGCGCGGGTGTCCTGAAGGCAGATGACGTCGGCATTCTGAGCTTGCAGCCAACTGAGCAAACCACGCTCGACTGCGGCTTGAATGCCATTTACGTTCACACTGATGATCCGCATAAATGGCCCCAAAAATCACGTGCGTGTATGATACCCGAGCTCTACCTAATTAGCTAAATCCGTGGTATTCGGGGCTTTTTTCATGCAGGCGTATCAACGCGATTTCATTCGTTTTGCCATCGAACGTGGGGTTCTGCGTTTCGGTGCGTTCACGTTAAAGTCTGGACGCACCAGTCCTTACTTCTTCAATGCCGGTCTTTTCAACAGCGGTTCGGCCCTGGCGCAGCTGGGTCGCTTCTATGCGTCGGCTGTGGTTGAAAGTGGTATTTCCTTCGACGTCCTGTTTGGGCCGGCGTACAAGGGTATTCCCTTGGCGGCCGCGACAGCCGTGGCATTGGCCGAACATCATGATCGCGACTTGCCGTGGTGTTTCAACCGCAAGGAAGCCAAGGATCACGGTGAAGGTGGCAGCCTCGTTGGCGCTGCGCTGGAAGGCAATGTGCTGATCATCGATGATGTGATCACTGCCGGTACGGCGATTCGTGAGGTCATGCAGATCATCAATCACCACGGCGCCACAGCCGCCGGGGTGTTGATTGCCTTGAATCGCCAAGAGCGCGGAAACGGTGAGCTGTCGGCCATTCAAGAGGTCGAGCGTGACTTCGGCATGGCCGTGGTCAGCATCGTGTCGCTTGATCAGGTGCTCGAATACCTGGCCGACAATCCGCAACTCAAGCAGCATTTGCCCGCCGTTGAAGCATACCGGGCTCAGTACGGCATCTGAGCCGCCAGAGGATGTCGTTTTATGCTCAAGCTGGGCGCAGTCGTTTTTTGTCTTTCGCTGGGCAATATCGCAACGCTACAGGCCGCTGATAGCCCGACCGTCGTGCTGTATCGCTACGTTGACGGTCGTGGCGTGACCGTGCTGGACACGCAAGGTGTGCCGCCAGAATACGTGGGCAAGGGCTATGAGGTCTTGAATCAGCGTGGCCGGGTGATTCAGGTGATTCCACCTGCGCCGACCGCCGATGAAATTCGTCAGGCACAGGCGGCGAAATTGCAGGCCGACGCCGATGCCCAACTCACGCATCTCTACAGCAGTGTCCCCGACATCGATCGCGCCAGAACGCGCCGCCTTGCCGAGCTCGACGCCTTGATCGCCGTGGCCCGAGGTAACCTCCAGGCCCTGGCGCTTCAGCAGTCCACGCTTCAGGGGCAGGCGGCTGATCAAGAGCGTGCGGGGCGGCAAGTGCCCAAGGCTTTGCTGGACCAGATGGACGACCTGCGCGATCAGCAGAAAAACCTGAACGACGATATCGTGCGCTATCAAACGGCGCGACAGCAGGCCGATGCAGCCTTTGCCAAGGACCGTGCCCGGTTGCAAAAGCTCGTTGGGCAGTAGTTGCCGGCGAACGGCCTACGCATCCACTATCTGAACAGGCACGGTCTCGAGCCCCAGGTTTCGTGCAACTTCCAGTCGGTGATTACCATCAACCACCGAGTAGAGCCCGTGAGAGGGCGGTCGCACCTTGATCGGCGGCAAGTGTTGACCTTCCATAATGGCCTCGCGCACGTTGGACAGTCGGTCCGAGGATAAATGGCTGCGCCCGGCGAGCAGTTCGTCGAGCTTCACCTGTCTGATCTGCTCCTCAATAGCTGGCGGCACCTTCCAGGTCCCAAGGGTCTGATGGTTGTAGTGCCGAGAGAAGTACACCTTCGCGTCCGTGAACAAATCCTGAAAAATCTTTTCGTCTACCACGTGCAGGACAAGGCTCTTGCGGCCAGTGCTTGTTTCGTAAAGGAATACGGGCGCGCCCTCTTTCAGCCACATCTCAATCGTCTCAAGCTGACCGGCATCTGCGGCGATGCCATGCTTTTCCAGAACCGCGCCAACATCGGCCGTAGCTTCAATGGCCTCACCCATTTTCCCGCTGTTGGAACTGGTTATCGGACTGGCCATTGCGCCTCGCCCAGACAACGCATAGCCCGGCTGGCCGTTGATACGCCGCGGTGGAGTGAAGGAGCTTTTCTGAACCAGGCGGGGGCCGAAGGGCAACCCAGTGCCGGGCGTGATCAGGTAATGAGCGCTACCCGTGCCGGACGACTGCCTCGGGATTGTGCGAAAAGGAACGTGCGTCAAGCCGTTCACCTGTCCCAGCGCATCGAATGCACCAAGCGGGCGCCATGCCCCGGGCGCTGACACAGAAGGAATGCTGGCGATGAGGTTGTAGCCACTGGCCCTGCCGGCGACGCTGTTTACGTACCTTTTCATTCGAGTGGCAAGCGTGTGGAGCGCTTGCACGCCTATGGCCCCAGCGCCCAAGGTTCGGGTGATCAAGCCGCTGCCGAAGGCTGGCAGCGCGGAAACGAGGAGTGTTGGTCCGTAACGCACACGCCCGTAAAGCAAGGCCGAGTTCGTCAGCGCCCCGAATTTCGGCAGCGCCCCGAGTATTGCCAATTGACCCGTCTTGATCGTTATCTGCACCGCCCCTCGCAAAAACTTGAACGCCGGTCCGATAAGGGGCACGCCCTCTAATGCGCAGATGGCCAAAGGCGTCTCGTTGGTCATTATCGCATTGGTACAGGCCAAACCAGGCACAAGTGGTTCGAGGGCACGTAGTACCAGTGGATAGGTCGCTTCAATCACTTCGGAATACGTTCGTTGGCGGTGACGCTCGCGACTGTCTTGCGGATTGAAGAATACGTGTTCGTTGGCCACGGCAAACGCAATGTGCTTTAAGCGAATCGACGTCAGCAGAACTGGCTCCGCTTCGCCCGGAGCGCCAGGTGAGGCAAAATCAAGAATTTTTTCACTGATGACCAGCGAGCTCTGGGCAGGTCGCGGGACTGCCAATGTTTGATAGGCGCTCCAGTCGATTGCCACCTGAGTGCCTGCCGTTATCTTAAGCGCGGAGGGCAAAATTGATGGGTACTCCGCGGGGCGAGTTGTAGGAATCGCCAGTTTAGCGTGACGCACGAACAGTCCGAGAATGGGGAACATCTCGTAGAAAAAAGTATCTCCCAGGTGTTGGCACTCGATGATGAAACCGAATCGACCTCGCTTTTGAACCCGGTGCTGCTCCTTTTCCGAGCCCGCCAGCTTGCCCGTCCAAATGCGTAGCGTGTGGATACTGACCCGACCATTTTGCAGCGCTTTTCTATCGCTCCGGGGCAGTCTCGACAGCAGGTTTTCGATGAGAAAGGCGTAGCCCGACTTCGCCTTAGCCTCGTAGGTGTCAAACGCGGCCTCAAACATCGCGGGTATGTCTATGCCTCTTAACATGTTCGCGATGATGCTGAATTTCTGATTGGCCTCCTCCTGTTCATGAAGTGAAGCAAAGGGTTGGTATTCGTCCATCCCATTGATCATTTTTCCTGCGGAGAAAACGTCGATCAGCAGAAACGGACCAACGGACTTTTGTGGGGACGGATTTTTGAGCGTGATATAAATCTGTTTCCAAAGGGACGCACCATGCATGTCTTTGTACTGCAGGAACTGCGCGTAGTTGACCCCAAATAGCGCTTGCAGCTTTTTGTACGCTATCTTGCTGCGATCCGGTGCCTCACGTGTCACATCTTCCACTGCCTTGGTCGCCTGCGTCAGGTGGTTGTCCAGCGCTCGGGTAGCGATTTGCAGTTCCGTCGGCGATCCACTGCTCCCAGCGGCGGGTTGTAAAATCCCATGAGCGCGGGCCCAGATGACGCATGGCAGCGCTCGCATGGCGGCGATAAGTTTCAGCTCATCATCAGCGGCGCGTTTGCCAAGTTTCAACGGCAGTTCGATCAACTCATCGAACGTCAGCGTCATTAGCGACCCAGGTTGAAGCGTATTCGCCAGGGCGACGCCGTGAGCGAAATTCACCCAAGGCGCGGAGCCGTACTGCATGTCTTCATCGACGTCATGAACCATGAAGTCGGGGATGGCCGGCCCCAGGATGTGCAACGCCATCTCCGGGATATCTGTTTTTGACGACACCGCTGCCATGAGTCGCGCGCGGCGTTGGGGATACGTCAGTCCCCAATTGTCAGGGCCTTGCAGGTCGCAATCGGCGACGTGGCCTTCCTGCTGCCGCCCAGGCGGGTCCAGCTCCAGCATGAGGGCTGCCCAGACCAGTTGTTGCCGAATCGCGGGATCGGTGATCTCGCCATCCTCACCGCCGTACCATTCAAGCGCCCACAGAAGCTCCTCGGCCAACTGATCGGCAATTGTAGAAGTGAGCATGGCGTCCAGGGTGTCATCCAGCGTTTTTCTGCTCGGCCCCGCATTGCCGGGCGACACGGCCAGAGCCGTCAGGTGCGGTGATGCCAGCAATGACAGGAGGGTCCGAGCCGGCGCGACAGCCTCTGATTGTGCGATGACGCGCCGCAGTAAAAACCGCTCGACCGTGCTCACGACAGTGTCCAGGTCCTCGCGCCTCAACAGGCCGTCCACCCGGTAAGGCAGTATCGTGAAACGAGTCCGGTCAGCTTCGCTGGCGTCAGCGTCAGAGTGCTGCGAAGCCGGCAGCAGCACCCACTCTTTACTGTCTGCCTGATACTGCGGATGCCAATCACTGAGCACCGGCCTAGAGGCGTGCTCGCCAGATTGGCTTGTGCCGTTATGTTGCTCAATTGAATGCGGCGAGACGATGTTATAGCGGAATTTATCGGGATCGAACTGCACTTCAAACACACGGCCGTCGAGCTTAATGAAGAACAGACCTTCAATGTCATGCACGCCGTCGAAAGGGCCTACACCTTCAAGTACGGCTTGGTCCGTCAGGGATTGCGACGAGACAAAGGAATCCAGCCGTTCGGGCGCTATCGGCGCGGGAAGGTCTGGCGGGGTGCCCGGAAGAAGAAAGTCCAGGGCGTCTTCCGTAGCCTGGGGCTGCGGTGAGTGGGTAGTGGGCAACGACATCAGAAATTCTCAAGTTTTAATCGAGAATCCACGTTGCACGAAGCGCAGCGGAGCGACTGTCATTGATGTCGAAACCTGAGGTGGGAAGGGTCCGAACGCTCCGTGGGCAATCCTGAAAAATGCCCAAAAAAAGGCCCCGTCCGTTAAGCGGACGAGGCCTTGGTCATGTGGCTGCGATCAGTGACGCTTGCGATTGCTGATCAAGGTGCCTACGCCGGTGTCGGTGAAGATCTCGAGCAACACTGCGTTCGGTACGCGGCCGTCAATGATGTGCGACGTTGTCACCCCACCCTGAACGGCCTCCAGCGCGCATTTGATCTTCGGCAGCATGCCGCCGTAGATCGTGCCGTCGGCGATCAGCCCATTGACCTGTTCCGTCGTGAGCCCGGTCAGGACCTCGCCATTCTTGTCCATAAGCCCGGCGATATTGGTCAGGAGCATCAGCTTCTCGGCTTTCAGGGCCTCGGCGACTTTGCCCGCGACCAGGTCGGCGTTGATGTTGTAGGACTCACCGTCGGCGCCTACGCCGATAGGCGCAATGACCGGAATGAAATCGCCTTTGACCAGCATGTTCAGCAGGTCGGTGTTGATGCCGACCACTTCACCGACCTGGCCGATGTCGATGATTTCCGGCTTGGTCATCTCAGGCGTCTGGCGCGTCACAGTCAGACGCCGGGCCCGGATCAGGTTGGCGTCCTTGCCGGTCAGGCCGATGGCGCTGCCGCCGTGACGGTTGATCAGATTGACGATCTCCTTGTTGACCTGGCCGCCCAGCACCATTTCCACCACATCCATGGTCTGGGCGTCAGTGACGCGCATGCCATCGATGAAGTGGCTCTCGATCGACAAGCGTTTGAGCAGATCACCGATTTGCGGACCCCCGCCGTGCACCACCACCGGGTTGATGCCTACAGCTTTCATTAACACGATGTCGCGCGCGAAGCCGGTTTTCAGCTCCTCGCTCTCCATGGCGTTGCCGCCGTATTTGATGACCAATGTCTTGCCGACAAACCGTCGGATGTAAGGCAAGGCTTCGGAAAGGACCTTGGCGGCATTGGTGGCGGCATCACGTTCGAGGGTCATTTGGGCTCCACTCAAAAAGGTTGATCAAAAAGGAAGTTCGAGATCCGGTGCAACTTTTTTCAGCTCAGCATGGAACACGTCCTTGATGCGCTGCAGCTCTTCTTCGGTTTCAGCTTCGAAGCGCAATACCAGCACGGGGGTGGTGTTGGAAGCGCGTACCAGGCCCCAGCCTTTCGGATAGTCCACGCGCACGCCATCAATGGTGGTCAGCTTGGCATCGCCCCACTGTGCGTCTTTTTCCAGCGCTTCGATGATTGTGAACTTGGTGACGTCGGTGACCTTGATGTTGATTTCAGGCGTCGAGATGTCGTTGGGGAAGGTCTCGAACAGGTCTTCGGCGCTCTGGGATTCCTGGCTGAGGATTTCCAGCAGGCGGGCCGCGCTGTAGATGCCGTCGTCGAAGCCGAACCAGCGCTCCTTGAAGAAGATGTGGCCGCTCATCTCGCCAGCCAGCAGCGCACCGCTTTTCTTCATTTCCTTTTTGATCAAGGAATGGCCGGTCTTCCACATGACCGGACGACCGCCATGTTGGCTGATCAGCGGCGTCAGGCGGCGGGTGCATTTGACGTCGAAGATGATGTCGGCACCCGGGTTGCGCTTCAGCACGTCCAGGGCGAACAGCATCAGCAAACGGTCGGGGTAAACCACGTTGCCCTTGTTGGTCACAACGCCCACGCGGTCACCGTCGCCATCGAAGGCCAAGCCCAGATCGGCGCCGGTCTCATTGACCTTGGCGATCAGGTCCTGAAGGTTTTCCAGCTTGCCCGGATCCGGGTGGTGGTTGGGGAAGTTACCGTCGACTTCAGAGAACAGCGAAATGACTTCGCAGCCCAGCGCTTCGATCAGTTGTGGGGCGATGACGCCTGCAGCGCCGTTGCCGCAATCCACCACGACCTTGAGTTTGCGGGCCAGGACGATGTCGTCCTTGATCTGGGCGAAGTAGCGTTCAAGGATATTGACCTGAACGATACTGCCTTTTGCCTCGGGCAGATTGTTGGTTTTAATACGGTCGTGCAGGGCCTGGATCTGCTCGTTGGCGAGCGTGTCGCCTGCGATGACGATCTTGAACCCGTTGTAGTCTTTCGGGTTGTGGCTACCGGTCAGCATCACGCCGGTTTTACCTGCCAGCACGTTGGCGGCGTAGTAAAGCGCGGGGGTTGGCACAAGGCCTACGTCGCTGACGTGACAGCCCGCATCGTGCAGGCCTTGAATCAGTTGTTGAACCAGCTCCGGCCCGGAAAGGCGGCCGTCACGGCCGACGGAGACGTGCGGTTCGCCCTGCTCGATGCTTTGGGAGCCGATGGCGCGGCCTATCCAGTAAGCGGTTTCAGCGCTGAGCGTGTCCCCGACTACACCGCGAATGTCGTACGCGCGGAAGATGCTGTCGGGAAATTGAGGGGCTGTTGAGGCTGTGCTGTTCATGGCGTGAGGATGCTCCGATCTCAGGAAGTCCAGGTTTTCGTCGAGAATGTCGATGTCGAGAATGTCGGTGTCTTGAAACAGCAGATCGGTCCGTTCGGCGCTGAAGGCGTCGGTTGGCGATGGCGTATCACTGCTTGTAGTAGAACCAGCGGATGTTACTGGCTGATTGCGTTGCGAGAATCTGGCAAGGCTTTGGGCAAGTCCGTTCAGGGCAGGCAAGCTTAAACCGAAGGATTTGACGGCTTTTCCTCCGGAGAGTTCGTGTATGAGCTGATCCAGTTGTCGGGCGTCAGCGGCGACCCGGCGTTTCAGCGCGCTTTCGTTCAGATACAGACCCAATAAAACGCCACCCAGCGCGACCAGCGCAGCTACGGCCAGCATCCAGTACGCAGGCGAGCTGTGCAGTGCGGGGCCGGGGGTGAATTGCAGTTTCCAGTTGGCGTAGCCGGTGTCAAAGCTCTGCGCTGAGCTGCCGTCGCCTTGCCCGCGGGTGAGGAAAGGCTGCGCAGCGCTTGTGCCGAATTGCTGGCTCAGGACGATCTGTCCCGCGTCATCTGGCATGGTCGGCAGGGCATCGAGCAGGCGTTGCGCCGAGTAGACGAGCAAAAGCGTACCCGCAACCGGCGCATTGGCCGCTGTCCTCAAGGGCGCGGCGCTGTAGATCAGCCAGGCGTCCCCGACTTTTCGCGCTTCGGGTGCAGGCGAGGTGCCTTTGGCGGCCTTGTTCAGCATGTCCAGCGTAGCGAAGCTGACGGGCAGGGCGCCTTGATTGTCGACGTCATTGAAGCCAGGCGGGCTCAAGCGTGAACCGATCACACCATTGCGGAACTGCAGCTGAGTTTGAGCGCTGGCGATAGCGCCCGAATCATTGCTTTGCAGGGCTTGAGCCAGCGCGCCGTCCCGGGCCGCCGCCTGGGTGTCGGCGCCAATCTGTTGCAGGGCCTTGTTGACCGCGCTGGCTTGCGCGCTGCCCCAGGCCTGCGCCAGTTGGTCCTGCTGCTGCGGCTGACTCAGCAGGCCCAGCCACACCAGAATGGCGGCGGCAATCAGGCCGATGACCGCAGGTATCAGGCCGGGTGTGGACACGCTCAGATTGGAATCCTTGACCGGAACGTCCGTGCTGTCCGTACGAGCGAATGCCTTCGCGGTGCGCTTGATGCCTTTCACCTGAACTCTCCCTGCTCAACGGTCCTGAATCGAATTAAGTTGCTGCTCGGCGGATCGAGGACCCTGACAATCCTCGTGTGCTGCGAATCGCGGGTCAGGCAGCAGGATCAGTGACTGCCTGAATGCCCAAAGCCCCCGGCGCCGCGCTGACTCTCATCGAACGTTTCAACCAGTTCGAAGTGAGCTTGTACCACGGGCACCAGCACCAGCTGGGCAAGGCGCTCGCCGATGGCGATCTTGAAGGCGGTCTGACCACGGTTCCAGCACGACACCATCAATTCGCCCTGGTAGTCAGAGTCAATCAGGCCGACCAGATTGCCCAGCACGATGCCGTGCTTATGGCCAAGCCCGGAGCGCGGCAGAATCAAAGCGGCAAGCCCGGGATTGCCGATGTAGATCGACAGGCCGGTGGGGATCAGCAACGTCTGGCCAGGCTCCAGAACGGTGTCCTCTTTGAGCATGGCGCGCAGGTCGAGGCCGGCAGAACCCGGAGTGGCGTAAGCGGGGAGTGGGAATTCGTTTCCAATGCGGGGATCGAGAATCTTGGCTTGTAGAGCATGCATGCGTGATTAAACCTGGTTCATTCGTTCGGCGATAAAGGTCACCAGCTGGCGGGCGATCTTGGCCTTGCTGGTTTGGGTGAAAAGCGTTTCGTGCAGCGCCCGGTCGATCACGCTGCAGGCGTTTTCCTCACTGTTGAAGCCAATGCTGGGGTTGGCGACGTCATTGGCCACGATCAGGTCAAGGTTCTTGTCCTTGAGTTTGCGTGCCGCGTAATCGAGCAGGTGTTCTGTCTCAGCCGCAAAGCCCACGCTGAAAGGGCGGTCATTGCGTTGAGCAATCGTCGCGAGGATGTCCGGGTTGCGCACCATCTGCAGCAGCAAGCCGTCTCCGTTCGTGGGATCTTTCTTTAATTTTTGAGGTGCGACGACTTCAGGGCGGTAGTCCGCAACGGCCGCAGACGCGATGAACAGGTCGCAGGGCATCGCCGCCTCGCAGGCTGCCAGCATGTCCCGGGCGCTGACCACATCGATACGCGATACCCGATCCGGGGTGTGCAAATGGACCGGGCCGGTGATCAGCGTGACCCGCGCGCCGGCTTCGGCAGCGGCTTCAGCCAGCGCGAAGCCCATCTTTCCGGAGCTGTGATTGGTGATGTAGCGCACCGGGTCGATGTTTTCCTGGGTGGGTCCGGCGGTAATCAGCACATGCTTTCCGGTCAGCGCCAAACGCTGGAAGCAGTCTGCGGCCGAGAGCGCCAGGTCGTTAGGCTCGAGCATACGGCCGTAGCCGATGTCGCCACACGCCTGGCTGCCGCTGGCAGGGCCGAACATGCGCAGGCCACGCTCTTCAAGCAATCGGATGTTGGCCTGCACGGAAGGGTCGCGCCACATGGCCTGGTTCATGGCGGGCGCGACGGCGACGATGGCGTCAGTGGCCAGCACGACGGTGGTCAGCAAGTCGTTGGCGATGCCCTGGGCAAGACGCGCCAGCAGGTCAGCGGTGCCTGGCGCGATCAGCACCATGTCGGCCCATTTCGCCAGCTCGATGTGACCCATCGCCGCTTCGGCTGCGGGGTCGAGCAAATCCATGTGTACCGGATGCCCGGACAAGGCCTGCATGGTCAGCGGCGTGATGAACTCAGCGCCGCCCTTGGTCATGACCACCCGCACTTCTGCACCGTGGTCGCGCAAGCGGCGGACCAGCTCGGCACTTTTATAGGCCGCGATGCCACCGCCCACGCCGAGAACGATGCGTTTCCGATACAGCCGCTGCATAGGCCTGCCTTTTGGTCGAGTTAACACGCGGCAATCAAGACGCCTCCCCAGGCCAGACCGACGCGTAAAAAAGATGGGCTAAGATAGCACAGCGACCGCACGGGAACAGCGGCGCCCACACACATGGAGGTGCTATGAGTATTCGTGATTGGCCTGCGGCGGAACGTCCGCGGGAAAAGCTGCTGGCGCGAGGTGCCGGCAGCCTGTCGGACGCGGAATTACTGGCCATTTTCCTGCGCACGGGGGTAGCCGGGCGTAGTGCGGTGGACCTGTCCCGGCACCTGCTCAGTCAGTTCGGCAGCTTGCGTGCGTTACTGGATGCCAACCTTGTGACCTTCAGCGGCGAGCTCGGGCTGGGGCCTGCGAAATACGCCCAGCTGCAGGCGGTCATGGAAATGGCGCGTCGGCACATGGCCGAGTCGATCAAGCGCGACTCGGCGCTGCAAAACCCCCTTCAAGTGCGCAACTACCTCAAGGCGCTGCTCAGGCACGAGCCCCACGAAGTGTTTGGCTGCCTGTTTCTGGACAACCGGCACAGGGTGCTGACGTTCGAAATTCTGTTTTACGGCTCCATCAACACGGCGCAGGTTTATCCCCGGCAGGTGGTCAAGCGTGCGCTGGCAAACAACGCGGCCAGTTTGATTCTTTGCCACAACCATCCCTCAGGTATTACCGACGCCAGCAAGGAGGACCTGGAGCTGACGCATCGCCTGAAGGCTGCTTTGGCGCTGGTCGACGTCTCGGTGCTGGATCACCTGATCATTGGCGACGGTGATCCACTGTCGATGGCAGAGAGTGGTTTGATGTGACGGGCTTGGACCTGTGGGAGCGTGCTAGCCCGCGATGAAAAGTTGTCAGCCGACGTCAGCGGTTTGGCGACCCGCCGTGGGAGGGCGCTTGCTCGCGATGAGGCCGTTACAACCGCCGCCTATTTTAGGCGCCAAATATCGAATCGCGAACAGGCTCCGTGCCACAACCCCCACTTGCTGCGGGGCCTACAGTGCGTTTACTTCACGGTCACCTTGGAGAAGTCCTGGCGACCAAACGGGCTGACCGAATACCCCGTCACGCTTTTGCGCGTCAGGGCGGCGGCCGTGGGGTGAGCCAGTGGCAGCCACAATGCCTGCTGCTGGATCAGCGCTTGCGCCTTTTGATAGATCTTGCTGCGTTTGTCCTGGTCGCTGGTGGTTTTGCCGTCGCTGATCAGCTTGTCCAGATCAGCATTGCAGTAGCGCGCAAAGTTAGTGCCGGACTGTACGGCCGCGCAGGAAAACTGCGGCGTCAGGAAATTATCCGGGTCACCGTTATCGCCTGCCCAGCCCATGAACAACAGATCGTGCTCGCCGACCTTGGCGCGGCGAATCAACTCACCCCACTCAATGACTTTGATCTCGGCCTTGATCCCGACTTTCGCCAGGTCCGCCTGCAGCAGTTGTGCGCCGAGGTTCGGGTTGGGGTTCAACGTGCTGCCGGTGGGTCGGGTCCAGATGGTGGTGCTGAAACCGTCCTTCAAACCGGCCTTGGCCAGCAGTTGCTTGGCCTTGGCGATGTCCAGTTTGTAGCCCGGCAGGTCACTGGCATAACCCCAGGTGTTGGGAGGGAAAGGCCCGTTCGCGGCTTTAGCCGAGTCTTCGAACACCGCTTTGAGGTAAGTCGCTTTGTCGAACGCCAGGTTGATGGCCTGCCGCACTTCAGGTTTGTCCAACGGCGGGTGCTGGCTGTTGATCGCAAGGAACGCGGTCATGAACGCGTCAGTCTTTTCGACAGTCAGTGCAGGGTCTTTATTGGCCTCTGCAATGTCCAGCGGTTTGGGCGAAAGCGCCACCTGACACTCGTTCTGCTTGATGCGCTGCAGCCGAACGTTGGCATCCGGCGTGATCGCGTAAATCAGCGCGTCGACCCCAGGCTTGCCCGCGAAATAGTCAGGGTTAGCCTGGTAACGCACCACGGCGTCTTTCTGAAAGCGCTTGAAAATAAACGGTCCGGTGCCGATAGGTTGGCTGTTGAGCTTCTCCGGCGTGCCGGCTTTCATCAACTGGCCCATGTATTCGGACGAATAAATCGACGCGAACCCCATGCTCAGCGTGGCGAGGAACGTTGCGTCCGGGTGGTCGAGGGTAAAGCGCACGGTGTTGGCGTCTGGCGCCTCGATCTTCTTGATCAGCGCGGGCAATTGCATCGACTGGGCGTGGGGGAAACCCTGCACTGCGACGTTGTGCCACGGATTGGCCGGGTCCAGCATGCGCTGGAAGGTCAACACTACGTCGTTGGCATCCAGGGTGCGGGTGGGTTTGAAGTAATCGGTGGTGTGAAATTTCACACCACTGCGCAGCTTGAAGTCGTACGTCAAGCCGTCGGGCCAGACCGTCCAGCTCTCCGCAAGGCTGGGCACCAGTTTGCGGGTCTGGGCGTCATAGTCCACCAATCGGTTCATCAGTACGTCGGCCGAGGCGTTGGTGGTGGTCAGCGAGTTGTACTGGACCACATCGAAACCTTCCGGACTGGCCTCAGTGCAGACACTCAGCGCCGAGGCAGCATTTGCCATCAGTGGAGCGAGAAAGGGCGCGAGCAAAATAGGCAATAAAGCGAGACGCATGGCGATGTTCCTGCTGATCAGTAGGGGCCATCTGCTGGCGCAGTCTGGTGAGGGAGTAACCCTAGACCATGCTTGAACGCAGGACAATCACTCTGGCGCGACGAGTGGTATATTTGCGCCGCAGCCTTGGCAGCTGGCTCTGTCAGGTGGCAAACCCTATGGATTCTGTTCTTTAAGCGTCATCGTTGTTGTTGCACCGGAGGGTTTCTGGTATAAAGCAGCGCTCTTTTCTAGGGGCCCGCTGCCTTCATCGTAGGTGTGGCCGGTAAGACCCCTGAAGAAACGCGGCGCCTGGCGCCAAATGACTGAGAGATTAAGCGGCCAACCCATGCCGGGTTGGGCATGTGGTTTTAGAGGGCTGAGGCATGTCGAGAGTCTGTCAAGTTACCGGTAAGGGTCCGGTGACTGGGAATAACATTTCCCACGCAAACAACAAAACCCGTCGTCGTTTCCTGCCAAACCTGCAGCATCACCGCTTCTGGGTTGAAGAAGAGAAACGTTTTGTACGTCTGCGCGTATCTGCCAAAGGCATGCGCATCATCGACAAGCGTGGCATTACTGTCGTTCTGGCCGAAATTCGCCGTGATGGCGCTAAGGTTTAAGGGAGAGAATCATGCGTGAATTGATCCGTTTGGTGTCGTCCGCTAACACCGGCCACTTCTACACCACCGACAAGAACAAGCGCACGACTCCGGATAAAATCGAAATTAAAAAATTCGATCCGGTTGCTCGTAAGCATGTGATCTACAAAGAAGCCAAAATCAAGTAATTGATTTTCGCGTCTTACGAAAAAGCCCGCAGCGATGCGGGCTTTTTTGTGGGCGGCGTTTACGTCTTTTGCTCAAACACGACGTATATCTTCCTGCACGCTTCCAGCACTTCCCACGTGCCCACAAACCCCGCCGGGATCACGAAGCGATCGCCCGCGCGCAGGGTTTTAGAGTTGCCGTCTTCGTCTCGTAATACCGACACACCCTGCACGATCTCGCAGTATTCATGCTCGCTGTAGCTGACTTTCCACTGTCCGGGCTCGCCTTCCCAAACGCCTGCGCTCATCTGTCCGCAAGGGCTGTTGTAGTGGTTATAGAGGGTCTGCTGCGGATCACCCTTGAGGATTTTCTCCGCCGCAGGCCGATAGCGTTCCGCTTCGGTGCTGACGGCGCTGAAGTCGACGATGCTTTCGATGCTCATGTTTATCTGGCTCCTGGAGTGCGGTGAGGGCAAGGGTTGGAGAGGCTGGCCGGGCGATAGTGCCGCACTTGGCTGTTGAATAAAATGCACGAAACGGCGTCGTTTCCGCAGGTTCCGTCCAATATATTGGAAATTCGCTGAACGCTGGTTTAGGGTGACCCATCGCCTTTGCCAGAACCGGCACACCATAACGGCGGGTCCTGCAGCGCGGTTCACGAACCTACGGACGCGCCAATTCACACGAGGAGGAATGTTTCATGACGACCCTGACTCATGCTGACTGGGAACAACGCGCCCAGGCTCTGAAAATTGAAGGCCGTGCCTTTATCAGCGGCGAGTACACGCACTCCGCATCCGCTGCCACGTTCGATTGCATCAGCCCGGTCGATGGCCGCTTCCTGGCCCACATCTCCAGTTGCGACGCCGCTGACGCCCAACGCGCGGTTGAAAATGCACGCGCCACGTTCAATTCGGGCATCTGGTCACGTCTGGCCCCGGTCAAGCGCAAGGCGGCGATGTTGCGTTTTGCGGCGTTGATCAAAGAAAACATCGAAGAATTGGCCTTGCTCGAAACCCTCGACATGGGCAAGCCGATCAGCGACTCCTACGGCATCGACATTCCGGGCTCCGCGCAAGCGTTGAGCTGGAGCGGCGAGGCCATCGACAAGATTTACGACGAAGTAGCGGCAACCCCGCACGACCAGCTAGGTCTGGTCACCCGCGAGCCTATCGGCGTCGTGGCCGCCATCGTGCCGTGGAATTTCCCGCTGCTGATGGCCTCCTGGAAACTGGGCCCGGCGCTGTCCAGCGGTAACTCGGTCATTCTCAAACCGTCGGAAAAATCCCCACTGACCGCCATCCGCGTCGCACAACTGGCGATTGAGGCGGGCATTCCGGCTGGCGTGCTCAACGTGCTGCCAGGTTACGGTCACACGGTTGGCAAAGCGCTGGCGCTGCACATGGACGTGGACACCGTGGTGTTCACCGGGTCGACCAAGATCGCCAAGCAGCTGCTGGTGTATTCGGGCGAGTCGAACATGAAGCGCGTATGGCTTGAGGCCGGGGGTAAAAGCCCAAACATCGTGTTTGCTGACGCACCGGATCTACAGGCTGCCGCCGAGTCGGCTGCCAGCGCCATTGCCTTCAACCAGGGCGAGGTGTGCACTGCCGGCTCACGGCTGCTGGTAGAGCGGTCGATCAAAGACACCTTCCTGCCGATGGTGATCGAGGCCCTGAAAGCCTGGAAGCCCGGCAATCCGCTGGATCCGGCCACCAACGTGGGCGCGCTGGTCGATACCCAGCAAATGAACACCGTGCTGTCGTACATCGAATCGGGTCACACCGACGGCGCCAAGCTGGTCGCCGGCGGTAAGCGGATCATGCAGGAAACCGGTGGCACGTACGTCGAGCCGACGATTTTCGACGGCGTGACCAACGCCATGAAAATCGCCCAGGAAGAGATCTTCGGCCCGGTATTGTCGGTGTTGACCTTCGACAGCGCCGAAGAGGCGATCCAGATTGCCAACGACACGCCGTATGGCCTCGCTGCCGCGGTATGGACGGCGGACCTGTCCAAGGCGCACCTGACCGCCAAAGCGTTGCGTGCCGGCAGTGTGTGGGTCAATCAATACGACGGCGGTGACATGACCGCGCCGTTTGGTGGCTTCAAGCAGTCGGGCAATGGCCGTGACAAGTCGCTGCATGCGTTCGATAAATACACTGAGCTGAAAGCGACCTGGATCAAGTTGTAAAAGAAGGCGCCTTAGCTGTTGAACTGTAGGAGCGCGCTTGCCCGCGATGAGGACGGCACATTCAGCATTGTGGGTGCCGGACCAGACGCAATTGCAGGCAAGCGCGCTCCTACAGATCACAATGACAGAATATAAAACAGCCGGGTTTTCCCACGAAAACCCGGCTGTTTCGTCTTTCCCTTTTGAAATCGCAGGAGCGTTGTAATGCGTTGGGGTACGTATTTCGCCGTGCTGGCGTCGGTGCTGAGTGTCGGTCTGGCACTGGGCGTCAGCATGCCGCTGGTGTCGCTGCGGCTTGAGGCCTGGGGCTACGGCGCGTTCGCCATCGGCGTCATGGCGGCGATGCCGGCCATTGGCGTGTTGATGGGGGCCAGCCTGGCCAGTCGGCTCGCGGCATGGCTGGGCACGCCGGCACTGATGCGCTTCTGCCTGTGGGGTGGGTCGGCTTCGGTCGGATTACTCGCACTGCTGCCCAATTACTGGATCTGGCTGGTGCTGCGGTTGATGCTCGGCGTCATCCTGACCATCGTCTTCATCCTCGGCGAAAGCTGGATCAACCAACTGGTGATCGAGCGCCTGCGCGGCAAGCTGGTGGCGTTGTATGGCAGCAGCTACGCCTTGAGCCAGTTGGCGGGCCCGATACTCCTCGGATTCGTGGGCACTGACGCCGATTATGGTTTCTGGGTGGGCACCGCCCTGCTGGCTGCCTCGCCGTTGTTGCTACTGGGCCGAACCGGCGCCCCGAGCGCTCACTCGGCCAATGTGACGCTCAATGATCTGTGGGGCTTTTGCGCGCGCCTGCCGGCGATTGCCTGGGCCATTGCCCTATTCGCCGGGTTCGAAGCGATGATCCTGACCTTGCTGCCGGTGTATTGCCTGCAACAGGGTTTCACCCCGGAAATCGCGTTGGCGATGGTCAGCACCGTGGTAGTGGGCGATGCGCTGCTGCAATTGCCCATTGGTGCGCTGGCGGACCGGGTGTCCCGGCGGCGGCTGTTCTCCGGCTGTGCGCTGGCGCTGATGGTCGCGAGCATGTTGATCCCGCTGCTGGTGGACACGCGGCTGATCTGGCCGCTGTGGGTGCTGTTCGGCGCCAGCGCCGGCGGGTTGTTTACCCTGTCGCTGATCCTGATCGGCGAGCGGTATCGCGACGATGCACTGGTCCGGGCCAATGCCCATGTGGCGCAGCTCTGGGGGATCGGCTGCCTGCTGGGTCCGTTGCTGGCGGGGGCGGGCAGCCAGTGGATCAGCGGTCAAGCGCTGCCTTTGCTGATGGCGGCGGGCGCGTTCGGGCTGGTGATCCTGTCGCAGCGTCAGCGTGCATTCGGCGTTGAGCCGGTGGCGGCCTAGAGCATGCGCTCAAGGCCGACGGTCGTGGCGAACCAGGCGTTGAACCGGCGCCACCAGTCGCCCGGTTCCTTGTACAGCGTGTGCAGCTTGCCGTTGTCCTCGGTGACCCAGACCACGCGGTCATTTTCCAGCCTGGCCTGATAGCTGATCGCGGGCGACATGCCTTGCAGCGCCAGTTCGCGCAGGTATTGGGTCAGTTCCGGACTGTCCACCAGCACGCCGACCTCGGTGTTCCACAGCACCGAGCGCGGGTCGAAATTGAACGAGCCGACGAAGACCTTCTGTCGGTCGAAGATCATCGCCTTGCTGTGCAGGCTTGAATCCGAACCCCCGGTGAACGACCCGTGCTTGAAGAACTTGGGGCCGCTGCCGCCGGAGTTCCCCGTGTCCCCCGGCTGGCGACGCAGTTCAAACAGTTTCACGCCATGGGCCAGCAACGCCTTGCGATACGGCGCATAGCCGCCATGCACGGCGGGCACGTCAGTGGCTTCCAGTGAGTTGGTCAGCAGGCTGACCGACACGCCCTTGTCCGACAGCCCGGTGAGATACACCAGCCCTTGCTGCCCCGGCACGAAGTAGGCCGAGATCAACATCAGCTCCTGATGCACGCCCACCAGGTCCGGTGCCAGTTGCGTGGTCAGCAGCAGATGGGGATCGGGTTCGCCTTGGGACAGGACTTTGGTCGGCGCGTCCCACAGGGCCTGGTTGTAGGCCCAAATCAGCTCGTTGAGCCAGGTCTTCATCCGCGGGTGGTCCTTGTAGGCCATCAACCGCTCGTACAGCGCCTTGTTGTGTGCGTGGGACTGCTCCAGCGATTCGGCCAGGCGGACGCGCGCTTGCGCAAGGTCGTGCGCATCGGGTTGCCAGTACACGAAGTCATCGATGGGTTTGCTCAGGGCGCTGTTCCAGTACTGATCGAAGCTGTGACCCAACTGCTCGGCCACCGGACCGACGCTGAGCATGTCGATGTCCGTGAAATTCAAGTTGGGTTCGGCGTCAAAATACTCATCGCCCAGATTGCGCCCGCCGACGATGGCCACCGCGCTGTCGGCCAGCCACAGTTTATTGTGCATGCGTCGGTGCTGCAGTGACAGGTCGAACAGGCGCCCCAGGCTTCGGGTGGCGCCGGTGCCGCGGCCCAGGTTGAGCGGATTGAACAGCCGAATCTGGATGTTCGGGTGCGCGGCGAGGGTCGCAATGACCTGATCCAGACCATCGCTGGTGGTGTCGTCCAGAAGGATGCGCACCCGCACGCCGCGATCGGCGGCCTTGAGCAGTTCGTCGACCAACGCCCGAGTGCTGAGGCCGTCGTGCACGATGTAGTACTGCAGGTCCAGACTGGTCTTGGCGTTACGGATCAGTTCGGCACGGGCCATGAACGCTTCGGTGCTGTTGGGCAACAAGCGGAAACCGGAGCGGCCTTCGTGAGGCGCGGCCTGCGCCATGATCGAACGTCCGAACGAAGAATCCGCCGCGGGCAGGGCCTGAGTGGGCACGCCGGGCGGCGGGGAATGGGCGCAACCGCTGACGCAGAGGGCACAAAACAGCAAGTAGGGCGTGGCCCATTTGTAGGTCAACGGCGTTATCCAGAAGTTACATCATGGCGATATGACCGCATCCGGCGGCAAAAAGTTAACCACTGGTCAATCCGATTGAATCATCAGCGCAGAGACCGCCGCACCGACCTTGCGCACAGCGTCTTCAATCGCAGGGGTCGGCTTGGCAGCGAAGTTCATGCGCAGGCAGTTTCTGTACTTGCCGGAGGCAGAAAAAATGCTGCCCACCGCGATCTGTACGCCCTGGCCCTGCAGCGCGCGATTGAGCCGCAGCGAATCGAAGTCCTCCGGCAATTCGACCCACAGCATGAAGCCGCCTTGCGGACGACTGACCCGGGTGCTTTCAGGGAAATATCGGGTGACCCAATCGGTCATCTGGTCGCGACTGCGCTGGTACTGCGTGCGCATTCTGCGCATGTGTGGCTCGTAATGACCGTCCTTGAGAAACTCGGCAATCGCCAACTGCGGCTGGGTCGCGGTAGAGCCGGTGCTGATGTATTTCATGTGCAGCGCCCGATCCAGATAGCGGCCGGGCGCCACCCAACCGACGCGCAGCCCCGGCGCGAGTGTCTTGGAAAATGAACTGCAGAGCAGGACGCGTCCGTCCTGATCGAAGGATTTGATCGTGCGCGGTCTGGGGTAGGTGTAGGCAATGTCGCCATACACATCGTCTTCGATGATCGCCACGTCATACCGCTGCGCCAGGGTGAGCAGGGCGCGTTTGCGCTCCTCCGGCATGATGTAACCCATCGGGTTGTTGCAACTGGGCGTCAACTGTATGGCCTTGATCGGCCATTGCTCCAGCGCCAGTTCCAGCGCTTCGATGCTGATGCCGGTGATCGGGTCCGTCGGGATCTCAAGGGCCTTCATGCCCAAGCCTTTGAGCGCCTGCATGGCGCCGTGAAAACTGGGGGAATCCACAGCCACAATATCGCCGGGCTGACAGACCGAGCGAATGCTCACCGACAGCGCTTCCTGGGCGCCGGTGGTGATGACCACATCATCCGGGCCGACCTGGGTGCCGGAATCCAGCAACAGGCGCGCCACCTGAATGCGCAGGGCCTGGGTGCCGTAGATGTTGTCGTAATACAGCCCCGGCATGTCCATGCGGCGGCTGATCTTGCCCAGGGCCTGGGTCAACGGCCGCAGGGTCGGGCTGGTGATGTCTGGCATGCCGCGGGCCAGTTGAATGACGTCCGGATTGGGCGTGGCGCTTGCCAGTTCCAGCACCTGCTCCCATTGAGAAATATCCACGGGTCGTTGTGCCGGGCGGCCTACAGCCGGCAGGGCCGGGGACTTGCGACCGGGCGGCACAAAATAACCGGATTTGGGGCGCGGGGAGGCCAGGCCGTTGTCTTCCAGCAGTCGATACGCCTGCTGCACCGTGCTCAGGCTGACGCCGTGTTCAACGCTGAGTGCCCGCACCGAGGGCAAGCGGTCGCCGGGGCGATAGAAGCCATTTTCAATGCGCGTACCGAGCAGGTCGGCAAGATTGACGTACAGGGTCATGATGACCTCCCGATTGATTCTAGGTTGTAACCCATACAGATGGCGCAAAAATACACCATTCAATGTCAACTGTGGGTGTTCTGTATGGAAATAATATCTTTTCTTTGAATCTGTATTGGGTTGGCGGCGGCGCTCATCATGAAGCCACACAAACGCATGATGAGGACAGGCAAATGAACGGGTTGAGTGATGTGCGGTTAGCGCTTTACAGCCAGGAATTGGTGGACGGGCAGGCTCGCTCGGTAAAAGTGAGCTACCCGGACAACCTCGGCCGCTGGAGTCTGTTCCAGCATCGGCGAGCAACACGTCGGGCGTTGCTGAACCTGAACGCTGATCAGCTGAAAGACATCGGGCTGACGGCTGAAGTGGCGCGGGAAGAAGGGATGAAGCCGTTTTGGAGGGAATAAACGTTGTAGGAGCGCGCTTGCCCGCGATTGCGGTGTATCAGGCAATGCAATCGTCACCGGGATATCGCATCGCGGGCAAGCGCGCTCCTACAGTGGTTTGGTGTCAACGCAACTCCTTCAACCGATGCCACAACATCCCCAACGCCAACAGCGGCGAGCGCAAATGCTTGCCGCCGGGGAAGGTCATGTGCGGGACTCTATTGAACAGCTCAAAGCCACCGCTGTGCTGACCGCTGATGGCCTCGGCCAGTAATTTCCCCGCCAGGTGCGTGGCATTAAGTCCGTGGCCTGCGTACGCCTGGGCATAGAAAACGTTGGGATGCGTCTTTAATCGCCCGATCTGCGGCAGGCGGTTGGCGCCGATACCGATCATGCCGCCCCATTGGTAGTCGATCTTCACACCGGCCAGTTGCGGGAAAACCTTGAGCATCTTCGGCGTCATGTAGCCGGCGATGTCTTGCGGATCGCGGCCGGAATAATGGCACGCGCCGCCGAACAGCAGCCGCCGATCAGCCGACAGCCTGAAGTAATCCACGGCCACTTGCTGGTCACACACCGCCGTATTGCGCGGCAACAGCTGATGCGCCTGTTCTTCGCTCAAGGGCTCGGTGGCGATGATGTAACTGCCCGCAGGCAATACTTTCGAGCTGAGCAGCGGGTCGAGGTCGTTGAGGTACGCATTGCAGCCCAGCACCAGTGTGTTCGCACGTACTGTGCCGTTCGCGGTATGCACGGTCACTCGCGCGCCATATTCGATGCGGGTCGCCGGTGAGTGCTCGAACAGCTGTACGCCCAGGGATTTCGCCACGGCCGCTTCGCCCAGGGCCAGGTTGAGCGGGTGCAGGTGCCCGGAGCCCATGTCGATCATGCCGCCGACATACTGGTCCGAGCCAATGACGCTGGGCATTTCGTCCTTGCTCAGCATCTGCAGCGAGTGGCTGTAACCCAGGCTGCGCAACTCTTCGGCATCTTCGGCGAAACCGGCCAGTTCCCGTGGTTTGTTCGCCAGATCGCAATAGCCCCAGGTCAGGTCGCAATCGATGGCATAGCGGGCGACGCGCTGGCGAACGATGTCCACCGCTTCGAGCCCCATGAGCTTGAGCTGGCGAACGCCTTCATCGCCGATGACGTCCTTGAATCGCTCGACATGATGGCCGACGCCACGGATCAACTGCCCGCCGTTACGGCCGCTGGCACCCCAGCCAATCTTCCTGGCCTCCAGCAACACAACGCTCAAACCGCGCTCGGCCAGTTCGATTGCCGTGTTCAGCCCTGAAAATCCGCCGCCCACCACGCAGACATCCACCGTCACATCACCCGCCAACGCGGGGTGGTCGGGCTGCGGGTGGCTGCTGGCGGCGTAGTAGGAAGCGGCGTGCTGATCGATAGGGCGCTGAACGCGGGCGTTCATGTGGTTTATCCCGGGACTGTGTTTAAAAAATTTTACGGAGGGTAGCCGCGTGTCAGGCGACGGGCAAGCTGCGACACCGGGCGGGTGTCGCATCGCGTCCAGATGAGGGAAACTCTCGCCATCTTCTTTCGGTAATGACGCCATGAGCTGCAACAGCCAGAAAATCCGCGACCTGCGCCGACAGATTCCCTCCTTCGCGTGCGTGCCCGGCTGTCATGATTGCTGCGGCCCCGTGACGACTTCATCCGAAGAAATGGCCCGCTTGCCACGCAAGACCGCCGCCGAACAAGAGGCCGCCATGGACGAGCTCAACTGCGTGCATCTGGGGCCCAACGGCTGCACGGTGTATGAGGAGCGGCCGCTGATCTGTCGTCTGTTCGGCACCACCAGGACACTGCCATGCCCCAATGGCCGCCGGCCTGAGGAGCTGATTCACCCTCGGGTGGAAGCGCAGGTCCACGAGTACATCGCGACGACCCGGCAGGTGTTGGTTTAACGGGGCAAACCTCTGCGGCTTCACTCCGGAATCGGCAAGCTCAAGCTCTCTTTCACCTCTTCCATCACGATGTAGCTCTTGGACTCCCGCACATGGGGCAGTTTGAGCAGGATGTCCCCCAGCAGTTTCCGGTAAGACGCCATCTCGGAAATCCGCGCCTTGACCAGATAATCGAAATCGCCGGACACCAGGTGACACTCCAGCACGTGGGGCAGTTTGAGCACCGCTCGGCGGAATTCCTCGAAAGTGTCCCCCGATTTGTAATCCAGACTGATCTCCACGAACACCAGCAGGCTAGCCTTGAGGCTCTGCGGATTAAGGCGGGCGTTATAACCCATGATGATGCCTTCGCGCTCCAGCCTGCGGACGCGTTCCGTGCACGGCGTGGTGGACAAACCCACGCGCTCGCCGAGCTCCGTAAAGGAGATTCTGCCGTCGCTCTGGAGGATGCGCAGGATGTTGCGATCGATCTTGTCCAGCTCGCGCTTGGACTGATGCTGTGTACGCATAAAAAAGCCCCTCTGCGAAAGACGTCGTTGTCGGGAATTAAAGCCGAATATAGGCACTTATATAGTGAAAAGCACTGCCGTTAGCTTTTTATACTGCCCACATCCTTGCTTGAAACTCTCAAACGTCAGCGGATATCCGCGATGAGGTGATCTACATGCGCGTTCTGGTCCTTGGAAGTGGCGTGATCGGTACGACCAGTGCTTATTACCTGGCACGTGAAGGCTTTGAAGTGACGGTCATTGATCGTCAGCCAGCCGCTGCGATGGAAACCAGTTTCGCCAATGCAGGCCAGGTATCGCCGGGCTATGCATCACCATGGGCCGCACCGGGTGTGCCGCTCAAAGCCATCAAATGGCTGCTTCAGCGCCATGCGCCGCTGGCGATCAAGGCCACGGCCGACATCGACCAATACCTGTGGATGGCGCAAATGCTGCGCAACTGCACGGCCAATCGCTATGCCGTCAACAAAGAACGCATGGTGCGCCTGTCTGAATACAGCCGCGACTGCCTCGACGAGTTGCGTGCCGAGACCGGGATTGCCTACGAAGGCCGTTGCCTGGGGACCACGCAGCTGTTCCGCACGCAGGCACAACTCGACAACGCCGCCAAAGACATCGCCGTGCTGGAACAAGCCGGCGTGCCGTATGAGCTGCTCGACCGCGACGGCATCGCCCGTGTCGAACCGGCACTGGGCAGTGTCAGCAATATCCTCGCCGGCGCCCTGCGTCTGCCCAACGACCAGACCGGCGACTGTCAGCTGTTTACCACGCGGCTGGCGGAAATGGCGGTTGGCCTGGGGGTCGAATTCCGCTTCGGGCAATCCATCGAATCCATCGACTTTGCCGGCGACCGCATCAATGGCGTGTGGGTCAACGGCAAACTCGAAACGGCTGACCGCTACGTGCTGGCGCTGGGCAGCTACTCACCGCAATTGCTCAAGCCGCTGGGCATCAAGGCGCCGGTGTACCCGCTCAAGGGTTATTCACTGACGGTGCCGATCACTGACCCGGCCATGGCACCGGCTTCGACCATTCTCGACGAAACCTACAAAGTGGCGATCACCCGTTTCGACAACCGTATTCGGGTGGGCGGAATGGCCGAGATCGCAGGCTTTGATCTCTCGCTTAACCCACGCCGCCGCGAAACGCTGGAGATGATCGTCAACGACCTTTATCCTCGGGGCGGCGACCTGGCCCAGGCCAGTTTCTGGGCCGGGCTGCGTCCGACCACGCCGGACGGCACGCCGATCGTCGGTGCAACGCCTTATCGCAACCTGTTTCTCAATACCGGCCACGGTACGCTTGGATGGACCATGGCCTGCGGTTCCGGACGCTTGCTGGCCGATCTGATCGCCCGCAAAAAGCCTCAGATCAGCGCCGCCGGCCTCGATATTTCTCGTTATGGCAGCACCAAGGAGATCGCAAAAAATGTCAATCCAGCGCCAGCTCACCAATGAACGACTCAGCCAGATCGTCGCGCACAACGGCACCGTTTACCTTGCTGGCCAAGTGGCTGACAACCTGGCGGCGGACATCGAGCAGCAGACCCGCGAGACCCTGAACAATATCGAGCGTCTGCTGGACCTGGCGGGCACCGACAAGAGCCGCATTCTGTCGGTGACCATCTACCTGAAAGACATCGACGCCCACTTCGCCGGCATGAACAACGTGTGGGACAAGTGGCTGCCAAGAGGCCTCGCCCCGGCCCGCGCCACGGTGGAGTCCAAGCTGTGCGAGCCGGAGATTCTGGTTGAAATGACGGTTGTGGCGGCGATGCCGTAAGCCACATATACCCTGTAGGAGCGCGCTTGCCCGCGATGGCGGTGGGTCAGCCACACTGCCGTCGACTGCCATGGCGCCATCGCGGGCAAGCGCGCTCCTACAGCTCTAATGCCCTTTGCCTAGAAGCCCACCATGCGTCCAGCCCGCGCTTTAATCGATCTCCAGGCCTTGCGCCACAACTACCAACTGGCCCGATCCACCACCGGCGCCAAGGCCCTTGCGGTGATCAAGGCCGACGCGTATGGCCACGGAGCCGTGCGCGTAGCACAGGCGCTGGAGGCCGAGGCGGATGGTTTCGCGGTGGCCTGCATCGAAGAGGCGCTGGAATTGCGTCAGGCCGGAATCACCGCGCCGATCCTGCTGCTGGAAGGCTTTTTCGAGGCTGACGAGCTGGCGCTGATTGTCGAACACGACTTTTGGTGCGTCGTGCACGCGTTGTGGCAACTGGAGGCTATCGAACGCACCAGCGTCGGCAAGCCGCTGAATGTGTGGCTCAAGCTGGATTCCGGCATGCACCGCGTCGGCCTGCATCCCGACGACTATCAAGCGGCCTATCAGCGGCTGATGGCCAGCGGCAAAGTGGCTAAGATCGTGCTGATGAGCCACTTCGCTCGCGCCGATGAACTGAACAGCAGCCGCTGTGATGAGCAAGTCGCGATTTTCCAAGCCGCGCGTCAGGGCCTGAACGCCGAGGTCAGCCTGCGCAACTCGCCGGCCACCATGGCCTGGCCGAACATCCCCAGCGATTGGGTCCGTCCGGGGATCATGATGTACGGCTCAACCCCGTTCGATCAGCCGCAGGCCGTTGCCGACCGCTTGCAACCGGTGATGACCCTGGAGTCGAAAGTCATCTCTGTGCGCGAGCTGCCCGCGGGCGAGCCGGTGGGTTACGGCGGCACATTCGTGAGCGACCGAACCATGCGCATTGGCGTCGTGGCCTTGGGGTATGCCGACGGCTACCCGCGCCAGGCGCCGACCGGCACGCCGGTCATGATCGATGGCCAGCGCAGTCAACTGCTGGGGCGCGTGTCCATGGACATGCTCTGCGTCGACCTGTCCGGGCTGCCGCAGGCCGGGCTCGGCAGCCGTGTCGAGCTGTGGGGCAAAAACGTGCTGGCCAGTGACGTCGCCGCCAGCGCCGGGATGATCCCTTATCAGATCTTCTGCAACCTGCGTCGCGTGCCCCGGCTCTATTCAGAGGCCTGACGGTCACGCCGACGCAGTCCTTTCCTGTCCGTGAGCGGCCGTTTCTGGCCGCCAGTCCCCTCGCTGATCAGCTGCCCGGCGCAAGTGTTGTAAATACTGAACGCTGTTGCCATCATGGCGGCCACTGCCACTTGCCCCCATTTGATCATCAGGAGGACTGCCGCATTGGACGTCGGTGAACGACTGCAATCCATTCGCAAACTCAAAGGTCTGTCCCAGCGTGAACTCGCCAAGCGAGCGGGCGTGACCAACAGCACGATTTCGATGATCGAAAAAAACAGCGTCAGCCCCTCGATCAGCTCGCTCCGAAAAGTGCTCGGCGGCATACCGATGTCCATGGTGGAGTTCTTTTCCGAAGAGCTTGCGCCGGAAAACCCCGCCCAAGTGGTTTACAAGGCCAGCGAGCTGATCGATATCTCGGACGGCGCGGTGACCATGAAGCTCGTCGGCAAATCCCACCCCAGCCGCGCCATTGCATTCTTGACCGAGGTCTACCCGCCTGGCGCCGACACCGGCGTTGAGATGCTCGTCCACGAAGGCGAGGAGACCGGGATTCTGGTGGAAGGCCGCCTGGAGCTGGTCATCGGTCTCGATACCTATGTGCTCGAGGCTGGCGACAGCTACTATTTTGAAAGCACTCGGCCGCATCGCTTCCGTAATCCGTTCGATGCCCCGGCGCGGCTCATCAGCGCAGCAACGCCCGCCAATTTTTGAGCGCCTGCGTATACCGTGCCCGCGGGGTGATATAGCCACCATGAGGGTGAGAGCGTGAACCATACCAATAAGATTTTGGCGGTAGCCGGATTCCTGGCGTTATGGGTGTTGGCTGCCCAGGCCGCGACCAACGATGACATCGCCAAACGACTCGAGCCGGTCGGGCAAGTCTGCATTCAGGGCAAGGCGTGTCCGGGCATGGAAGTCACCGCATCGGCCGGTGGCGGGGCGGCCAAGACCCCTGATGACATCATTGCCAAGCACTGCAACGCCTGCCACGGTGCCGGTCTGCTGGGCGCGCCCAAGATCGGAGACACCGCCGCCTGGAAAGACCGCGCCGATCACCAGGGCGGCCTGGACGGCATCCTCGCCAAAGCCATCACCGGCATCAATGCCATGCCGCCCAAAGGCACGTGTGTCGATTGCTCGGATGAAGACCTCAAAGGCGCCATCAAGAAAATGTCGGGGCTGTGACCGCCGTTATGTCGATCTCCAGAACTGCGTCGTTGTGGCTGCTGGCCTTGCTGCTGGTCGCATTCGACGCAGACGCCACCATGCGCTGCGGGACTTCGCTGATCAGCAATGGTGATTCGGCGCAGACCGTTCTCGAAAAATGCGGCGCCCCCGACACGCAAACCAGCGAAGGCCCCGCGCGGCTAGCCAATGGCGTGCCCTATCGCAACGCCGCCAAAATCAGTCATTGGGTGTACGGGCCACGTGGCGGCGCCTACCAACATCTGCGATTCATCGACGATAAGCTCGTCTCCATCGAAACGAGGAGAAACTGAGCGGGTCCAACCCCCATTCAATAACAAATCAGGAGAGGCCCGGATGCCGCATTCCTGCTCGCTTGAGCAAGCTGTCGATCACGTGCTGGCGTCGCTGCCAAATCACATTCGCATGGGCATGCCACTGGGATTGGGCAAACCCAATCGCTTCGCCAACGCGCTGTACGCCCGGCTCAAAACCCTGCCCGACCGCCAGCTGACGATCTACACCGCCTTGTGTCTCGGGCGTCCTGCCCCCGGCGACGGCTTGCAGGGCCGGTTTCTCGAGCCGTTTCTGGAGCGGGTGTTCGGCGATTACCCGGAGCTGGATTTCCTCACCGACCTGCGCGCTGACACGCTCGCGTCCAACGTTCACGTCGAGCAGTTCTTCATGCAGCCGGGCAGCTTGCTCAACAGCGAATCGGCCCAGCAAAGCTACGTCAGCAGCAACTACAGCCATGCGGCGCGAGACATCAATGCCAATGGCGTGAACCTCATCGCGCAACTGGTGGCGCGCGACCCGCAGCGACCTGATTTCTTAAGCCTGAGCTGCAACCCCGATGTCACGCTGGACCTGCTGCCCATGGTCGAAAAGCGCCGTGCGGCGGGGGAAACCATCCTGACCCTGGCGCATGTCCACACGGATCTGCCGTACATGCCGGGCGATGCCGAGGTCAGCGTTGATACCTTCGACCTGCTGATCGACGTCGATGAGCGCAGCACGCTGTTTTCCACGCCCAACATGCCGGTCGGTTTCCAGGATCATTTTATCGGCCTGTACGCCAGCACGCTGGTGCGCGATGGCGGCACGTTGCAGATCGGCATCGGTTCGATGGGCGATGCGCTGACGGCGGCACTGCTGGCGCGCCAGGCGGACAATGAAAGCTACAGGGCCTGCCTGTCGCAACTGGACGGCATCTCGACCTGGAAGCCGTTGATCGAGCGAGAAGGCGGAGTGATGCCGTTCGCCACCGGGCTGTACGGCTGCAGCGAGATGTTCGTCAACGGCCTGTTGGTGTTGCTGGATGCGGGCATTATCCGGCGCAAGGTTTACCCGACCGTCGAACAGCAGCAACAAGCCAACGACGGCGTACTCGACGAATCGGCGCAGTCGGACGGCGTGCTGGTGCACGGCGGTTTCTTCGTCGGGCCGCGCAGTTTCTATGAGCGTCTTCGGGAGTTGCCCGCCGATCAGCTGGCGCAGGTCGGCATGACCGCCATCAGCTACATCAACGAGCTGTACGGTGATGAACAGCTCAAGCGCCTGCAGCGGCGCGATGCGCGGTTCATCAACAGCGCGTTCACCGTCACGCTCCTGGGGGCGGCGGTGTCCGATCAACTGGCGGACGGGCGTGTGGTCAGCGGCGTCGGCGGACAGTACAACTTTGTCGCTCAGGCCCATGCTTTGGAGGGGGCCCGCTCACTCCTGATCCTGCGCAGCTGGCGTGAGTCGGGCGGGGACGTGACTTCCAATATCGTCTGGGACTATGCGCACACCACAATCCCGCGGCACCTGCGGGACATCGTCATCACCGAGTACGGCATCGCCGATCTGCGCGGCAAGACCGATGCAGCGGTGATCGAAGCGCTGCTGAACATCAGCGATTCACGTTTCCAGCCCGGTTTGATCGATCAGGCACAGAAAGCGGGCAAGCTGCCCAAGGGCTTCCGCCTCGATCCGCTGTTCACGCAAAACACCCCTGAACGCCTGCTGGCGATTCGCGAGCAGTACTTGCCGTTGTTCACCGAATACCCGCTGGGCAGCGATTTCACTGCCGAGGAGCGCGATTTGCTGCGGGCGCTGAACTGGCTCAAGGACAAATTCAAGCTACGGGACATCATCGACCTGGGCAAAGCCACGCTTGACGCTCCGGAACCTGCGGCATTCCCCGAGCATCTGGCGCGCATGGGACTGGATCAGCCGCAAGGATTGCGGGAAGAACTGTATCAGCGGCTGTTGCTGGCGGGGTTACGAGCAACGGCCAGCTAAACCTGTTGGAGCGAGGCTTGCCCGCGAAGCTGTGATTGGCGTGTGTCACGCAGCTCGCATACTCAGCTTCGCGGGCAAGCCTCGCTCCAACAGTGTATTCAGGCGAGTGCTTTATAGGCCAGCAACCCCGCCGCAACAAACCCGGCCACCGCAAACAGCTGCTGCAACCTCGGGCCTGCGACGAATCGTGCGGCTTGTAATCCCGCGATCAACCCCGCCACCGCGCCCGCCGCAAACGGCATGGCCACCGCCCAATGCAGGGTGCCGCTCACGGCCGCTGTCGCAACGCTGCCGGTGGAGACCAACGCAATGACGGCCAGTGACGTGGCGACAATGCTTTTCATGTCCAGGTCGGTGTAGCGGGTCAGCGCGGGGATGATGACGAACCCGCCGCCCACGCCCAGCAAGCCGGACAACAGCCCGGCCACCATGCCGGTGATCGCCAGGGATCGGGCGCAGGGCAGGGTCCAGCGCAGGCGGCCCACTCGCGGGTTCAGCACGCACGGCAAAAATGCCATGCGCGGGGCCGGTTGCCCGTGCTGCAAGTGGTGAGCGGCCTTGCGGTAAACGCGTGCGCAGGCATAGACCAGCACCAGTGCGAAGCCTAACGAGAGCGGGCGGTTGGGCAACTGATGGGCCAGCCAAACCCCCAAAGGGGCCATGATGATGCCGATAACCGCAATGAACCCGGCCGCGCGGTAGCGAACGATGCCCTGGCGCAACCCGAGGAGTGCACCGATCCACGCGGCCAGCCCCACCGCCAGCAATCCGACCGGGGCGGCTTCAACCATCGACAGCCCCAGCCCGAACACCAGCAACGGTACGGCGAGAATCCCGCCGCCTGCGCCGGTCAGCGCGAGAATCGCGCCGACAATCGTGCCCAGCGCTGCGCCCAGCAGATCGTGCTCACTCAAGAGCGGGGCGGCTTACAAGGCATTGATCGGGATTTTCAGGTAGCGCACGCCGTTGTCTTCGGGTTCCGGCAAATGCCCGCCGCGCATGTTGATCTGCACCGATGGCAGGATCAGCAGGGGCATGCCCAGCGTGGCGTCGCGTTGCTCACGCATCTCGACGAACGCGTCTTCGTCGATCCCCTCATGAACGTGGATGTTGCCAGCGCGCTGCTCGGCCACCGTGGTCATGTACATCAACTCGCGGCCATTGGGCAGGTAGTCGTGGCACATGAACAGACGCGTCTGGGGCGGCAGGCTGAGGATCTTGCCAATGGAGCGATACAGCGTACGTGCGCTGGCGCCCGGAAAGTCGCAGCGCGCCGTGCCGTAATCGGGCATGAACAAGGTGTCGCCGACGAACGCGATCGTCTCGCCGCCGGCTTCAATCAGGTACGTCATGCAGGCCGGGGTGTGCCCAGGGGTGTGCATGGCGCGGGCGTGCAGCGAGCCGATCTGGAAATGCGCGTCGTCTTCGAGCAATTGATCGAACTGGCTGCCGTCACGGGCGAAGTCGCCCTGGGCGTTGAACAGCGTGCCGAAGACTTTCTGCACGCGGGTGATCTGATTGCCGATGGCCACCGTGCCGCCCAGCTTCTCTTTCAGGTAGGCCGCAGCGGAAACGTGGTCGGCGTGAACGTGGGTTTCCAGGATCCATTCCACTGAAACGCCCAGCTCATGCACCTTGGCGATCAGTCGGTCCGCCGACGTGGTGCTGGTGTGGCCGGACTTGGGGTCGTAATCGAGCACGCTGTCGATCAGCGCGGCTTTGAGGGTGGAGCGGTCGATGACCAGATAGCTGATGGTCGATGTCTGCTCGTCGAAAAATGCGTCGACGCTCAAGGTTTCGCCAATGATCATTGCTGCTCTCCGAAAGTGTTTGTTTGCCGCCGCCAGACGAAGCGCCTGGATGTAGGAGCGCGCTTGCCCGCGAAAACGATTTTCCAGCTGGCAGACATGCATCGAATGTTACGCCGTCTTCGCGGGCAAGCGCGCTCCTACAGGGGTGCAGAGCTGTCACTCGACGAACGTGACGACGCCCTCCTTCAATGACTTCACCCGCGCCAGCGATTCAACCCGATAACCCTGGGCATCCAGTTCGGCGCGCCCGCCTTGAAAGGATTTCTCGATGACAATCCCCAGCCCTGCCACCGTCGCACCGGCTTGTTTGATGATGGAAATCAGCGCTTGCGAGGCCTTACCGTTGGCCAGGAAGTCATCGATGATCAGCACGTGATCGCTGCTACTCAGGTGACGAGGCGAAATCGCGACCGTGCTCTCCACCTGCTTTGTGAACGAGTACACCGTCGCGGATAGCAGGTTTTCGGTCAACGTCAGCGACTGATGCTTGCGCGCGAAGATCACCGGCACGCCGAGCCTGAGGCCGGTCATCACCGCCGGCGCGATGCCTGACGCTTCGATGGTGACGATCTTGGTCACGCCTGAGTCTGCGAACAGCGCAGCGAATTCGTCGCCGATCTGCTGCATCAGTACCGGGTCGATCTGGTGGTTGAGAAACGCATCCACCTTCAGGACCTGATCAGACAGGACGATGCCCTCTTCGCGTATTTTCTTGTGCAGTGCTTCCACGGTGTGGCCTCAGGCGCGCAAGTGCGCAGTAAGGATTATCTTTTGAGCATGGCGCGGATATCCGCCAATGCCGTATTGCCGCGAACGGCTTTCACTTCTGTCGGTGTGTCGTCATTGCCTTCCCAGGCCAGATCGTCCGGGGGCAGTTCATCGAGAAAACGGCTGGGCGAGCAATCGATGATCTCGCCGTATTGCTTGCGCTTGGCGGCGAAGGTGAAGGCCAGCGTCTGGCGGGCGCGGGTGATGCCCACATACGCCAGGCGGCGCTCTTCTTCGATGGTATCGGCCTCGATGCTGGAGCGGTGCGGCAGGATTTCTTCTTCCATGCCCATGATGAACACGTAAGGAAACTCAAGCCCTTTGGACGCGTGCAACGTCATCATCTGCACGCCTTCGGCGCCGTCTTCCTCTTCCTGCTGGCGCTCGAGCATGTCCCGAAGGACCAGCTTGCCGATGGCCTCTTCGATGGTCATGCCACCTTCTTCGTCTTTCTCCAGCGTGTTTTTCAGCGCTTCGATCAAGAACCACACGTTGCCCATGCGGTAATCGGCAGCCTTTTCGCTGGAGCTGTTCTGGCGCAGCCAGTTCTCGTAATCGATGTCCATGACCATGCTGCGCAGGGCGGCAATCGGGTCGTTCTGCGCGCACTGCTGGCGCACGCCGTCCATCCAGTGCTTGAAGCGCTTCAAGCGGTCGGTGAATCGACCGTCCAGGTGCTCGCCCAAGCCGATTTCATCGGTGGCGGCGTACATCGAGACCTTGCGTTCGGTGGCGTAGTTGCCGAGTTTTTCCAGGGTGGTCGAGCCGATTTCCCGGCGCGGCACGTTGATCACGCGCAAGAAGGCGTTGTCGTCCGCCGGGTTCACCAGCAGGCGGAAGTACGCCATCAGGTCTTTGACTTCCTGACGCCCGAAGAAGCTGTTGCCGCCCGACAGGCGATACGGAATCTGGTGGTGTTGCAGCTTCAGCTCGATCAGCTTGGCTTGGTAGTTCCCGCGATACAGAATCGCGAAATCGCTGTAGGGGCGGTCGGTGCGCAGGTGCAGGCTGAGGATTTCGACCGCGACGCGCTCGGCTTCGGCGTCTTCGTTGCGGCAACGGATCACGCGGATTTCATCGCCGTGGCCCATCTCGCTCCACAGCTGTTTTTCGAACGCGTGGGGATTGTTGGAAATCAGCACGTTGGCGCAACGCAGAATACGGCTCGTGGAGCGGTAGTTCTGCTCCAGCATCACCACCTTGAGCGACGGGTAATCGTCCTTGAGCAGCATCAGGTTTTCGGGGCGGGCGCCGCGCCAGGCGTAGATCGACTGATCGTCGTCACCGACCACGGTGAACTGGCAGCGGGTGCCGATCAGCAGCTTCACCATTAAATACTGGCTGGCGTTGGTGTCCTGGTATTCGTCCACCAGCAGGTAGCGGACTTTGTTCTGCCACTTTTCCAGGATGTCCGGATTGTCTTCGAACAGCTTGACGGGCAGCAGGATCAGGTCGTCGAAGTCCACTGCGTTGTACGCCTTGAGCGTGCGCTGATAGTGGGTGTAGACGATGGCGGCGGTTTGTTCCTTGGGGTTGCGCGCGTTGGCCAGCGCTTCGGGCGGCAGGATCAGGTCGTTTTTCCACGAGCCGATCATGTTCTTGATCTCGTCGACGCCGTCGTCGCCCGAGTATTCCTTCTGCATGATGTCGGTCATCAGGGCTTTGACGTCTGTTTCGTCGAAGATCGAAAACCCTGGCTTGTAGCCGAGCCGCACGTGTTCCTTGCGGATGATGTTCAGGCCCAGATTGTGGAACGTGGACACTGTCAAGCCACGGCCTTCACCGCCCTTGAGCAACGTGCCGACGCGCTCTTTCATCTCCCGGGCGGCTTTGTTGGTGAAGGTCATGGCGACGATGTATTGCGCGCGAATGCCGCAGTTCTGCACCAGATGGGCGATCTTGCGCGTGATCACGCTGGTCTTGCCGGAACCCGCACCGGCGAGCACCAAAAGAGGGCCGCCGACGTAGTTCACGGCTTCTTGTTGCCGGGGATTGAGTCGGGACATGACGAAGGGGGAGTCGCTTGCGAAATGGGCGGGCATTTTAACAGGCTCGACGGTTTGTGCAGCGACCGTCTGACATGTGATGCAGCACGCTATCTATATTTCGCCGTTTTGTTACATTTGCGCATCACTCGGTGATATTCCGCGTCTGACGGTGCTTGTTTTGAGGGCCGCCAACGTCCTTTGTCTGTGTGGGGAGCTAGCTTGTCTACGCCCGTCGAACCCTTGCGTTTGCTGCTTCTGGCCGAAACGCCGGAATGGTCAGCGTTGTTACGCGAGTGCCTGGCTCCGTTGGGAGACGCCACTGTTCTGGTCTGCGTGCTGGATTGGGAATCTGTCGGCGACCCACTGGACATCCCGCACAACACCATCGTGCTCGCCACCCCGGCGCGGCAACCCCCTGCGGCCCGGTGCAAATTCCCGGTCGTGCTGTTACTCGACATTGAGCCGGACACAGAGCCTGCGGACGTCGCCGACTATCTGGTGCGTGACACCCTCGATACATCCGGCATGCGCCGTTGCCTGCGTCACGTGCGCGAACGTGGCTTGCTGGAAAACACTCTTCAGCGGCTGGCCGAACAGGATCCATTGACCGGCATTGCCAATCGCCAGGGGTTTCAAACCCTGCTTGCCGCGCGGCTCGCCGAGTTCGACGGGCGCGGTTTGGCGCTGGGACACCTTGATCTGGATAACTTTCGTCGCGCCAACGATGCCTTGGGTCATCAAGCGGGTGACCGCCTGATCCTGCAGGTGGTGGCGCGGATGAAGGGTCAATTGGAAGCCGGCGATCAGCTGGCGCGTCTGGGCAGCGACGAGTTTGCCCTGCTCATCGACACTCGCCGCGCGCCCAATCGCGCCGAATGGATGGCCGAGCGCATTACCGAGGCGTTGTCCGAACCCTATTGGGTCGATGGCGAGAGCCTGCTGATCGGGTGCAGCCTGGGGATCGCCCATGCCCGCGCGCAGAACGGCGCCGATCCGCTGATGTGGCATGCCCACATCGCCATGCAGCAGGCCAAGGGTACGCAGGGCTGCACCTTTCACGTCTTCAATGAGCGCATCAATCGCAACGCGCGCAGCCTGGCGGACCTCGAAAGCGAGCTGCGCCGGGCCCTGCGCCGTGATGAGCTGGAGCTGCACTACCAGCCGCGACTGTGCCTGAACAGCGGCAAGATTCTTGGCCTTGAAGCGCTCGTGCGCTGGCGTCATGCCGAGCGTGGCCTGCTGCCGCCCAGCGAGTTCGTGCCGCTGGCTGAGCAGAGTGGCCTGATCGTGCCATTGGGTTATTGGGTGATCTCCCGCGCCCTGCGGGACATGCAGACCTTGCGCGAGCAGGGCATCCCGCCGCTGCACATGGCGATCAACCTGTCGTTCCGGCAGTTTCAGGACAATCAGTTACTGGCCACGCTCAGCCGTTTGATCGCCGATCGTGGCATTGATGCGCAATGGCTGGAGTTCGAACTGACGGAAACCGCCGTCATGCGCCGCAGTGATCTGGTCAAGCAGACCATGGATGCGCTGGGCCGCCTGGGCGTGCGGTTCTCGCTGGATGACTTCGGTACCGGGTTTTCTTCTTTCGTGCACCTCAACAGCCTGCCGATCACCTTGCTCAAGATCGATAAAAGCTTTGTTGGCGAGATGGAGCAGCGCGAAGAGAACCGCAAGCTGGTGCACGCCATGATCAACCTGGCGCACAACCTCAACCTTGAGGTGGTGGCCGAAGGCGTTGAAACCGAAGAGCAACTGGCGTTACTGCGCAGCTTCAAGTGCGATCAGGTGCAGGGCTACCTGATCAGCCATCCCCTGCCGCTGCCGGAATTGATGGGCTATTTGATGTTCGGGCAGGGCAAGGCGAACGGGACGCAGGCCCTGTAGGCGCAAATGTGTTCGTGCAGGCTGCCGATTCTGGGCGAAGGCCGTAGGAGCGAACTTGTTCGCGAAAGCGTTCACCGCTCACACTCTGCATCAGCCGCTTCGCCAACAAGTTGGCTCCTACAGAAGATTCCCAAGCAGTCCTGCGTCCTATCCCATCACCGCCACGCCCGATGCTTCCTTGCGCAGCAACTGCCCGGCCTTGCGCTCGAAGGCGTAGGTCAGCGCAATGGCCGAGCACAGCAGCCCCAGCGCCAGCCCCCACCAGACTCCGACGGCGCCCTGGTTGGCGAGAAATCCGAAACTCCACGCGGCGGGCGCGCCAACGACCCAATAGCTTGCAAAGCCGATCAGGAACGTGGTCTTGGCGTCCTTGAAGCCACGGATCGCGCCCATGGCGATGGTTTGCGTGCCATCGAGCAGTTCAAACCAGGCCGCGATGGCCAACAGCTTGACCGCCAGTTCCACCGTTTCCTGGTATTGCGGGTTGTTGATATCCAGAAACAGGCTGATGACGGCGTGGGGCGCCAGCCAGAACAGAAACGCGAACGCCAGCATCACCAGCCCGCCGAAAGCGATGCCCATGCGCCCGGCGGTGCGCGCCAGCAGCAGGTTGCCAGCGCCGTAGTGCAGACCGATGCGCATGGTGACGGCATAGGAAATCCCCACCGGGATCATGAACGCCATCGACACCGACTGCAGCGAGATCTGGTGCGCGGCCATCTGGGCGCTGCCCATCGCCCCCATGCAGAACGCCGCGAAGGTGAACAAGCCCACTTCCACCGCGTACGTCCCGCCAATGGGCAAGCCCAGGCGCCACAGCTCTTTCAGGCAACTGCGCGACAGGTTCATCAGCCCCACATGGAGCGGGTAGGCGGCGTACGCCCGGTGATAGCGAATGTGCAGCGCCAGAATGATCGCCATGGCATTGGTGACAATCGCGGTCACCAGGCCAATCCCCATCAGCCCCCAATGGGGCAGACCGAACAGGCCGTGAATGAACGCGTAGTTGAGTGCGAAGTTGGCGGCGGCGCCGCCGAGGCTGATTGCCATGACCGGGCCGGCCCGGCCTAGCGCACTGGTGAAGCCGCGCAGCGCCATGAAGCTCAGCAGGCCGGGGAGGGCGAGGGGGAGGGTGATCAGGAACTGGCTGGCCATGTGCACGTTGGCTTCGTCCTGACCCAGTTTCAGCAGAATCGGCTCGAGGTTCCAGAGGATCAGCGCTGCGATCAGCGCCATGCCCCACGCCAGCCAGAAGCCGGCTTGAGCCAGGGTGGTCACGCCCTTCACATCGTTGGCGCCGTGACGAATCGCCACCAGTGTGCCGACCGCTGCCATGACGCCGACGCAGAAAAAAGAAATGAAGTTGTAGCTGGCTGCCCCCAGGCCACCGCCGGCCAGGGCTTCCGGGCCCAGCTGACCCATCATCACCGTGTCGGTGAAGACCATGAGCATGTGCGCCATCTGGGATGTAATCAGCGGCCCGGCCAGACGCAGGATGATCCAGAGTTCTTTAAAGGCGTGTGCGTGCATGGTCGTGGCGCTCGGGGGCAGGTGTCGATAAGCCGGTCATTCTGGTGGGTAAGGTGTTTGCGCACAAAGGGATAAATCCGATCCATAGCATGATTAATACTCATGCTGAGTTTGAGCTACAGTGACGTCCAGCCCCGCCGCAATGCAAAGAGGAAGCCCCGAATGTCTCGAAGTCTTGCGCCGTTGTATGCGTTACGTGCATTTGAAGCGGCAGCACGTCACGCCTCGTTCACCCGTGCTGCCGAGGAGCTTTCGATTACGCAAAGCGCCGTGAGCCGGCATATCCGTACCCTGGAAGATTACTTTGCCTGCCGGCTGTTTCAGCGCAACGGTCGCAACCTGCAACTGACGGAAGCGGCGCGCACGCTGCTGCCGGGCATCCGCGAGGGGTTTTCCGCGCTGGAGCGGGCATGCAGCACGCTGCTGGCCGAAGAGGGGATCTTGCGCATGAAGGCGCCTTCCACCCTGACCATGCGCTGGCTGTTGGCGCGGCTGAGCCGCTTTCGTCATCTGCAGGTGGGCAACGAAGTCCAGCTGACCAGCGCCTGGATGGACATCGATAATGTGGATTTCACTCAGGAGCCGTTCGACTGTGCGGTGTTGCTCAGTCGAGGGCATTTTCCGCCGGACTGGGAAGCGACATGCCTGTTTCCCGAGCTGCTGATTCCGGTGGGCGCGCCGACATTGCTGGAAGACAAACCGTGGGATGTCCAGCGGCTGGCCAGCGCCGAACTGCTCCACCCAACCCCGGACCGGCGCGATTGGCGCTTCTGGCTGGAGCGTATGGGCCTGTCTGATCAGGTTTCGCTCAAGGGCGGCCAGGTGTTCGACACCCTTGAGCTGGGCATGATTGCGGCAGCGCGAGGGTATGGCGTGTCCATGGGCGACTTGCTGATGGTGGCCGAGGACGTTGCACAAGGGCGCTTGAGTTTGCCGTGGCGCACGGCGGTGGTCAGTGGTGAAAACTACTATCTGGTCTGGCCGAGGACGCGTCCTGGCGGAGAGCGCCTGCGCCGGCTGAGCGACTTCTTACTGAACGAGGTGCACGCCATGTCGCTGCCGGATGTGACGATCCTGAAATAGCCTGTAACCGCTGATCGGCCGTAGTGTCCCTGTGTAGGACTCAAGTATTTCCGACGTCGGCCGAATCCGTCTTATCAGAGTCATGCGTCAGCAACGGCTCACCAAGCTTGTTCATTTGAAAGTCCGAACATGCGCTGGGGGTCGATTGACTCCAGTGTTTCGGTCAGGGAGTCGTCATGTCTAAACCTCGCGCCCGTATCGCAACCCAACTAGGTGTCGCGCTGGCTGTCATCCTTGCCGTCGTGATCAGCGGCAGTACGCTGTTCGCCTTGCGCTCACTGGATAACGCGAACCTGGCGATCCGGGAAGAACACATGGGCAGCGAGGCAAGACTGCTGGCCGATCAGCTCAATACCTTCCACAGCACCTTGCGCGACAGTACCCAGCGCCTGAGCGGCTTGTTCGAGAAGCGCTTTACCAACGGCCTGACCTTGCAGGCAGACCAGTCGATCACGGTCGGGTCCTTGCAGACACCTGCTTTGCTGCTCAACGGTAACCCGCTGAACAACGACTTCGCCGAGGTCGACGACTTCCGCAGCATAACGGCGGGCGTGGCGACTGTATTCGTGCGCAGTGGCGACGATTTCGTACGCATCAGCACCTCCCTGACCAAGCAGGACGGTTCCCGCGCGATGGGTACGGTTCTGGACCACAAGCATCCTGCTTATGAGCGCCTGCTGGCGGGTCAGGGCTACGTCGGCCGCGCGCTGCTTTTCGATCGCTCGTACATGACCCAATACTCCCCGGTGCGGGATGCTGCGGGCAAAGTCATCGCCGTGCTGTTCGTAGGGTTCGATTACACCGACGCCCAGAAAGCGCAGTTCGATAACCTCAAAAGCTTCCGCATTGGCGCGACCGGCTCGCTGGCGCTGCTCGATGAACAAAATCAGTGGCTGGTGCCGCCGGCGGGCGTGAAGGATCTGGATCAGGCGAGCAAAACCCTGGCCGGCTTCATCAAACATCCAGGCAAAGGCCGCTACTGGCAGGATGCAGGCAGTGATTTCTACACCGTGGTCCAGCCGTTTCCGGGTGGACCCTGGTCGGTGATGGCGACCATGCCGAAAGCGGAAATCAGTGCAGTGACCTGGAGTGTTGGCACCCAGTTGGCCATTGGCAGCCTGTTGTCGATGCTGATCGCGGTCGGTGCGGCGATCTGGTTGCTGCGCAGCAAGCTCAAGCCGTTGTCCGATCTGGTCAATCAGGCCCAGGCGTTGGGTGGGGGCGATCTGAGCGTGCGTTCGACGGTGACCAGCCACGATGAAATCGGACAATTGGCCGGCAGCTTCAACAAGATGGGCGAAGCGCTGTCGACCATGGTGTCGCATATCCGTATCGCCGCGCAGGAAGTCAGCGGGCGGGCGCAGGCATTGTCCGGTTTGTCCGGTGGTGCCTACGAAGGCATGGAGCAACAGTCCGGCGAGATCTCCAGCATGGCCGGGGCCGTCGAGGAGTTCAGCGCCACGGCGTTGAACATTGCCGACAACATGGGCCACACCGAGCGATTGGCACAGGGCAACGCTCAGCAAACCCGAATCGGTCGCGCTTCGATGCAGGAAGCGTCAGCCTCGCTGGAGCAGATCGCCGGCTCGCTGAGCAGTACCGCGACCGTGATCGACACCTTGGGTCAGCGCTCGCAGGAAATTGGCGGCATCGTTAGCGTCATCACTTCGATCGCCGAGCAAACCAACCTGCTGGCGCTCAACGCCGCCATCGAAGCGGCGCGTGCCGGTGAGCAAGGCCGCGGATTTGCCGTGGTCGCTGACGAAGTGCGTAACCTGGCCTCGCGTACCCGTCAGGCCACCGACGAGATCTCTGGCATGATCGCCAGCATCCAGCAGGAAACCGGCAACGCCATCAGCACCATGGAGCAGGGCAAGGCGCTGATGCAGGAAGGCTTGTCCCGCAACGCCAAGGTCGCCGCCGCACTGGCCCAGATCGACGAACAGAGTCGCTCCGCCGGTGACCAGTTCGCCGCCATCACCACCGCCACGCAAGAGCAAAGCGACACCGCGACCCTGCTCAGCAGCAACCTGCAGAGCATTGCTCTGGCCAACAGCGAGCAGCGTGAAGTGGTCTCCAACCTGGCCATCACCGCCCAGGAGCTGAACGCGCTGGCGACGGATCTGCGCACGGAAGTTGATCGGTTTCGTTGATTAAGCCTGGTTGCCCGGCGGCCATTGCCGGGCGGCATGCAAAATCCGCAGAATGGATATCACTTTTGTGTTTTCGCGGTAGATAACCAGATAGTTGGGCAACACGACCAGTTCGCGGGTGCCCCTTACTCGTCCCGTTCTATACAGCTGTGGGTGGTCAGAAAGACGAGCGATTTTCTGTTGAATCTCGTCTTTCAACCTTTGCGCCGCTTCCGGATTCTCATTTCCCACATGTTCGAGAATCGCCAACAGGTCCGCGCTGGCGGCCTTTTTTCCATTCAACTTTCGCCATGGCGTTTCCTGTCAATCAAGGCTTGTGCTTGCGCCATTACCTGCTCGTGGGGAATGGACGGCTCGGGGTCTTCCATGGCCTCACGTACCTTGGCGCGAAACCATGCGTCGTAGGCTTGAGTGTCGCTGGTAAAGCCGGCCGGCAGTGCGCCTTCCTTTGCCACGCGCGTGAGTAAAATCCGCACAGCGTCGGACACTGTCAGCCCAAACTTGGCAAGGTTTTCCGCAGCTTGAGCTTTGAGTTCGTCATCGATTCGAACATGGAGCATCGAGGTGTGAGTTGCCATTTCATTTCTCCCGAAAATGAACACTATGTATCTCATTAGAGATACGGGCAACGATGTTCATCAATTTGTCGTCGGCCGGTACTGCAACGCTTCGGCGATGTGGCAGCGGGCGATGGCATCGGCGCGTTCCAGGTCGGCCAGCGTGCGTGCGACTTTCAGCAGTCGATGCGCGGCGCGTAAGGACAGCGTCAACCGTTCGCAGGCCTTTTCGAGCCAGGCTTCGTCTTCGGCGCTGAGTGCGCAGTGTTGGCGCAGGGCGGGCAGGTCGAGGAACGCGTTGGCGCACCCCTGGCGTTTTTGCTGACGCTCGCGGGCTTCGGCGACGAGGATCGATGCGCTGGCGCTGTCGTCCCCCTTTTGGGGCGTCGGGGTCAGTGAAGTGGTTTCCCGGGCGACGGTCAGGTGCAGGTCGATGCGGTCCAGCAGCGGCCCGGACAGTTTGTTTCGGTAGCGTTGAATCTGATCCGTCGAGCAGCGGCAGCGCCCTGTGGGTTCGCCCGAATAGCCGCAGGGGCACGGGTTCATGGCCGCCACCAATTGAAAGCGCGCCGGGAACCGCACCCTGTCCCGGGCCCTGGAAATCACGATATGCCCGGACTCCAGTGGCTCACGTAGCACCTCCAGCACCCGCCGATCAAATTCCGGCAGCTCATCCAGAAACAGAACCCCGTGATGGGCCAGGGTGATTTCCCCCGGTTGAGGCCGACTGCCGCCGCCCACCAGTGCCGGTCCCGATGCCGAGTGATGGGGCTGGCGAAACGGGCGCTGTGGCCAGCTGGTCAGCGGCGTATGGCTGGCGACCGATTGAATGGCGGCGACTTCCAGCGCCTCGTACTCGTCCAGCGGCGGCAGCAGGCCGGGCAAGCGACTGGCCAGAAGCGTCTTGCCGGTGCCGGGCGGACCGCTGAATAACAGATTGTGCGCACCCGCCGCAGCAACCAGCAGCGCACGCTTGGCGGCGGTCTGGCCTTGCACTTCGCTCAAATCCGGATACGGTCGGGTTTGCAGGATGAGTCCTTTGGACTGATAAGGCGCAATCGGGGTGCGCCCGTTCAGATGCGCCACCAGTTCCAGCAGGTTGTTGACGGCGATGACACGCAGGCCCGAGGCCAGACACGCTTCTTCGGCGTTCACCGCCGGGACGATCAGCGTATGTCCCGCTTCCCGCGCGGCCAATGCGGCGGGCAACACACCTTGAACGGGCCGAATCGCGCCCGACAGCGCCAGTTCGCCCAGGCACTCTACGGCCTGAAGAGCGAGGGTCGGCACCTGCGCGCTGGCGGCCAGCAGTCCCAGGGCAATGGCCAGATCGAAACGCTCGTATACAGATTAGTAAAGACGTATGGACATACCCCTGGAGACCAAATGTTTAAGGCGGTTGCGGGGTCTCCATCGATGTCCATAGGCGTCCGTGAAAAAGTCGCGGGGAATTTGGAAATATGTCCATAGGGGGAGGGTTGCACCTCGTTAAGGAGCTCCAAACGGTCACGCTGAAGAAACACGTACCGAACCCCCTGAAAACACGACGCGAAGCTGAGCACTGCTATGTCAAACCGCTCAGTGTTTGCTCAGATTCTAAAAAAACAATGCGGGCGCTTTGAGTGAGCTTTTTGAAGCCCCTGGAATTAATGACTGAATAGGTCACATGCTTAGAAAGCGTTTGTTCATGGAGTACGCAAAGCCAGATCAGGCTTGGAGGTCGAGTACTTTGAAAAAAATTTCACAGTGAGAACGGCGAGGGGCTGTGTTTAATAGCTCATTGGTTTAGCCAATAACGGTCGACGGTGGCGCGACTGACGCCTAGTTTACGAACCACCTCCATCTTCGCGAACCCTGCGACCTGAAGCGCTTGAATTGCCGAACGATTATCGTCCGCCCTTTTTCCGCGTACCCCGCGAATCGCCCGATGATTGGGCACATTGCTAAGCAGCCCAGCTTCAACCAATCGGGTTAAATCACTTTCTTGCTGGTGCCGATATGCTTTCAAGTCGATGCCCAGCAGCCGTGCCTCCACAGCCATAAGCAGCAAGCTTTGAGAGACACCGAGGCACTCGCATAAACAATTGAACCTGAGAACAGAAATGGCCTGGCGCCCTTGCTCGACCTTGGCAAGATGATCTCGATTAAGGACATGGGCACAGCCCTCTCGACTGAGCCCGGCCGCAACTCGGACCTCCCTTATCACCTGCCCTAAAGCCTCCAGATAACCCATCTCTCTTCCGTGTACTCACAAAAGAAAGCATAAAGCCACGCTTTGACGCCTCACATCGTGGGGGTATACCATTCAGTCGTGGCGAGCGCCCTTGGCGGGTTCGTCCTTGCGCAATCTAGAAGCGTCCTGCCGATACCCAATGTTTTTCTACTGCTGATATAGAGTGGCACCGACTGAATCGGGAATGGTTTAACAATTGATTTACGTACTTGACCCTGCAGAACGGACAGTATTCACCCAGACTCATTTTGAGTTAGAAGGTATGAGCTTTCTAATCACCATTACCTCTGTCCTAACTGGAATGTGCGATCGCGCCGCAATGGTTGGCTGCGCGTATGAGCTTCAGCTCTACATGACTACCGCTTCTGGTGTGGAGATCAACCGTGTGCAGATGCTGTGTCCCCCGAATCTAACCCGCTCTGGCAAATGGAGCTTAGAAGACCTGGACCAGATCATTTGCTTCCAAGGCGTAGCAACTCAAGAAAGCGCTGTTGTGTATCGTACCTCGGGAGGGGTTTACAAAATGGGAGAGCTGGACCTTCGAAAGAAGAAGACATCTCAGGTTTGGTTCTCGAAAAAACGTCTAGAAAACCATCGGCCGAGAATCTCAGAGGCGGTTCCCCAGTCTGGCAGTGCCCAGATGTACGCCCCCCTCTACCTGAGGCGCAGGTCGTCAATCAGGTTCCCATTCGCATAGCTCATTCCGCGAGACCTTTTAGATGTCCGATTTCGAACGCGCCGTCGAAGCCCTATCGAATGCTCGCGAGGCCGTAGTATTTACGGGGGCAGGTATCTCAGCTGAAAGTGGTATTCCCACTTACAGTGATCCATTGACGGGGATCTGGGCTCGGCAGGACCCGCAAACATTGGAAACGGCAAGGGCGTTTCGCGAAAACTCTCCTCTTATATGGGGTTGGTACTTATGGCGACGCCACCAAGCCGCGAAAGCGAGTCCCAATGCTGCGCATCTAGCGTTGAGTCAACTGGCCGGCTCTGGGCGTAAAGTCTCCGTGATCACTCAGAACATTGACGACCTACATGAACGAGCCGGATCGGTGGGTGTACTGCACCTGCACGGCAGCCTCGGTACGCCAAAATGCTTTGCGTGCCACCGACCAGCAGAGATACCTCCGCCACCATCGACTTTTCCAGCCGATGGAGCACTAGTCGAACCACCGCGCTGTGAGAGATGCAAAGGAAAGCTTCGCCCTGGGGTTGTTTGGTATGGCGAAGACTTGCCGTTGAACGTTTGGAAATCGGCGATTGCACGAGTGAAAAGCTGTGACGTGCTGATATCTGTGGGTACATCTGGGATCGTAACCCCTGCGGCGGACATCCCTAGGCTTGCGCTGTCGTCTGGTGCAACAGTAATTCAGATCAATACGGCCGATGTCAGCACCGGCATGCAGAATGAAGTGATGCTGATCGGGAAAGCGACCGAAGTCCTCACGAAGCTTTGTGCCCTAATACCTCCTCAGGCACAAACACGTTGAGCGGTATCTTCGAGTGAATACGCAGGGATGCGGGGGTCGGAGACTGCCGGTGCTTATACGGATCTGGTTATCCATGCAAAATGCCACATACTTCATCGCTTGCGGCATTCAAGGTACTGCTCAGGCCATTTTTTAACACCTCTTTCGGCTGCATTCCACCGAGGTAGGACAAAAACTCAAAGAGGTGCAGGCTGAGATGACTATGCCGAGTGAACGCACGCGAAGTGTGATCCAAACAGAATCGTTTTTGCGAGAGTTGTCAAAGAGCGCCCTCATCCCTGATGAGTTTCGTAATGAAGCGAAGCGCCTCCTGCGGCATTACCCTGAATCGTCGTTTGTCCTATTCGCTGGCAAGATGGATGACATTATTCAAAGCGCAGGACCCGGAGATCCTAGGCGGGAATTAGCTATCAGCGGCTATCACCCTATGTTCACTGCGGACATAAAACCCTAGGCAAGGTCTGCAGTTGTAATGCAGACGCGCTTGTCGATCATCTTGTTGGCTTTGTAGCTCCCGATAGGATATGTCGTAGAGCGCTCAAGCATCGAATGGCCATTGCTTCGACTAGGCTTGGTTGTCACATTGCGGCCGCGACTGTCAGCTTGTAGCCTAACTCTGCCGATGCTGACCGGCAGCATTGGGTCGGAAGCGGCCGGCCCCGACGGGCAGCTATCGACCCAAAGCGATTATCCGGTGAATGATGAGATCGACACCAAAAGAACTTAACCGGTTGCAGCTCACGGCTCCAGCAACTGCATCAGCTGTCCAACAACAATGGTTTCGACGGCACCTTCACTAGTATCCACCTCAAAAGCAGCGCAGCAAGCCGATGTGTCGCCGGCACAGGTATGGTAGACAGCGATGACGCTGCCTGGCCCACAGCCTGTGTGCCCACATAGGGAATATCCCCCTTCAATTGAACCCTGCATGACGCCAAGGCCATAGCCCGGAGTAATCCATGGACGCCCTGGAATCGGGCCGCCTAATGCTCGTGCTGTCTGCATTTCTTGGAGCAAGCTTGTGGAGAGCAGGTCTCCACGGAGGAGTCGATCCAGAAATAGCGCTGCTTGCGAAATTGGGCCGATCAACAGTCCGTGATAAACCCACGCGGGGTCATAATTTAAGGTGCTTCCAAGGTAGGTCGTTTTTAAATCAGCTCGAGTTTTAGCAAAGCGAACGTTCAACAAGCCCCAAGGAGAAAGTACCCTTTGGGTCACCGCATCATCGAGTGTCAGATCAGTTAGCTGTTCAATCAGCCTGCCAATAAGCAGGTAGCCAACATTTGAGTAACGCCAACCGGTTCCGGGGTTGTATCGAAGTCGAGCACCGTCAAGGCGTTGGATCATTTCCTCTGCCGACCAGGCTGGCTCATTGTTCGTAACAGCAGCGTGATACTGCGCAAGCTCACCGTAGTCGGCCAGACCTGCCTCATGCCGCAGTAACTGACGTAACGTGTAAGGCTGATCAAGAATTGGGTCATCCAGTCCGATGAGCCCATCACGCACTAACGATAGGGCTGTCGAAGCCAAGACTGTTTTCGTAACACTCCACCAGGGAGCCGTCAGTTCTAATCGGTCAGGCGTTTGTGGCTGACCATTTGATACGAGTGAACAGAGCATTGGCATCCTTGGTGTTGTACGGATCGACAGCTAGACAAGATATCCCATTCACTCTTCTTCGCCAGAGTAAAACGTCAGCTGTCTGCACGTCCTAAACGACTGCTTTTGGCCGAAAACTGCCGTACAGGGCAGACTGCTTTCGGCCAGAAGCAGACCTTCAACCGGCCGAGTTTCGTCACGATGAGAACATCACCTGCTTGCTTACTTCCAAGCAGATCCAAACCCTGGGCGTGCAATGTCGACAACGCTGCGAGTAACAGCTTCTTCGACTACCCTACTCACCTGAAAGGTAAACCCAGATATCCACCTGGGCACGGTACCTTCAGCACACAAACGAGCATGGATCCATACAAGTTAATTCATTTAATAGGACAGGTTACATAATGGACGAAGAACGATTTGTGTTTGAAGCGCTAACCCGATTCAACTACTTCCCGAATCAAAAGCAGGGCGTTGGCGAGATTCCACCGATCTTCAATTCTAGACGATTCACACCCGAAGTGGTACTTCGAATCATTCAGGAGCCAGACGCATGCGATGAACGTGCAAAGGACCCAGAGAGCAATAAGACAGGAAGGCCTTCAAAGGGCTTTGATTTTGTTGAATATGCGTCCACTAGGTACAACAACGTGCCCAGACTTCTAGGAATTCCCCATCCGCAGGCGTACGGGCGGCTTGCAAAATGTATCTCTGAAAACTGGGAGCACATGCGGGGAATCTGCGATAACGAAAGTAGCAAAATCAAACCATACTTTCATGTTGACAAACGGTTGGTAGTGATGAACTACGACAGCTTTCGAGAGAAAGTTCTGGAGAAAAGCCAGACATCATTCGGCAAGCGTTACTTGGTGAATACGGATGTTGCAAGCTGCTTTAACTCTGTTTATACGCATGCTATTGAATGGGCGGGAATGGGTGAGGAAGAAGCTAAAAGACAGCTTGGGGTTAAGGACAACGGCAACAAGCATTGGTCTAAAGATTTGGATAAGTGGCAAAGGAATACACGACGCCTTGAAACTCAGGGCATTACAATCGGACCGGCGACATCGACAGTCATCGTCGAACTCATACTAGGTGTAGTAGACGAGAGACTACGTGAAGAAGAATATGAATTTGTCCGATATGTTGATGACTATGTGTGCTATTGCAAAGATTCATCGGAGGCCGAACGCTTTTTGCAAAAGCTTGCCAGTGAGTTGAAAAAGTTCAAATTCTCATTAAATCTATCGAAAACCAAAGTCGAACCATTGCCCGCTGCAATACAAACCGACTGGGTAGCAAAACTTCATGCCGCACTCCCTCAAAGAGTTGGCGAAGGCAAGAAGTACGACACGGATGATACGATACACTTTTTAGAGTATGCGATTTCATTAAACAATCAAACACCGGATGGCAGTGTATTAAAATACGCCATGCAGCAACTAATCCACTTGCTTGATGGTGATTGGATCAGAGTCACCACTGACTATGTGACAAACTTGTGTTGGCATTATCCGCTACTACTGCCCTATTTGGGTATGATCTTCGAAAAACATGAGGTTCAACACTCTGACTACGAAGAAAGGCTGAACCAAATCATAATCGAAAACTCAAAAAATGGGCGCTCGGATGGAATGTGCTGGCCTCTATACTTCATCAGCAAACTTGGGCTGACTCTTAACACGTTAGCTGAGGCGGCGGTTATCAACTCTCAAGACTGCCTGTCAATGTGTATATTGATGCATATAACAGGCTGGACAGAGAACCTACAACTAGCATTCGAAACCCTAAGTGAACTTGATGTGTATCAAAGAGATCGGCAGTGGGTATTCCTCTATCAAGCTTTTATTAAGGGGTACATACCCAACCCCTACAAATCGCCCGTTTTCGAAATCATGAGAGAAATGGACGTTGACTTCATGCCATCAGAAGGAAATGAAAGCCTAGCTGAATCCTATTGCACCCATCTGGAATTTGCAGATTCGTTTGAGCCAGAGCATGGGCCATATACATTCGAAGAATTCCTACAACGGAGTCATGCTTGAAATTACTTAATTTTTAAAGCCATAACAGATTGGAATTAGCCGCTACAGGTCATGGCTGATCGTCTCCTTTTGGCCGATTTCTGCTCGTGGTGAGAGGCAGAAACCGGCCATAAGCGGACGCCCTACAATGCCGCTAACGGCCATAAGCAGTCAGTCGGGAATGGCCACGAAACCATGGGTGGTTCATCCCTCGATTTTACCCAATATATCTTCCGCCTTTTCTACGTTCAAAACTCGCACCATGGACATCCCAAAACCTAATGGAAAAATTGGATTAGATGGGTCTATAGAGATGAAGTGTTCGAGTAAAGCCATGGCGGACTGTATATATCGGTATACGTGCTCCGCGAATAGCTCTTCCTGTATTGCATCCGTATTACTTGACTTGCTGTGTATAATTTCGTTTCTTAAGCGCTCAAGACTCTTGAAGTCAGACCAGAAATTTTCTGATTGAGGTGGCGAACACTTCAGTATTGGTGGCAATATGGACGCCACCTTTTCAGAAGTTGATATCCATCGTTCTATCTGCTCTTTACTATAATGCTCAGTAGATCTGCTCGTGGTTTTTTTGTATGTGTATGTATCAGGAATTACCGCATTGCAAAACGACTCCACTGCCTTGTATGCAAATATCGTCGCCACTTGAATACTCTCAAGATAATCATAGGCGAGGCTTACATTGCGGTCATATATAGAATCGGTGAATTCCGATAGCCGATCGACATCCACTTTGATTTTTTGGGCTTGCTGCAAAGCCTTGGTTGCGACGCTTATGGCTAAAGTAATCTCATTGGGGAGCGCCAATGTTATTGTATTTGAACCAATTTTTGGTTTGATTATTTTTTGAAAAAAAGCTGTTTTGTTCGTGGATGTCTCGTGAATGCCAATTGGTTTATTTGCACGTCTGTCAGGTGCTGGCACAATTTCAGAAAGATCGTCTGCATTGTTCATGTGATGAACGCAAATCAACTGAGTATGAAGCTTTAACAATTTTTACTCCAATATCTAGATAATTTCACGGAAGATGAGCCCTAGACGATATTCGAACAACTGCTACTAATCGAAGACAGCAGCGTATACTTATAGGAATTCAACTTTTCGGATTTCACACTCGGCTAGCACTTTTTCCAGCCATGTCTCATACCAGTACCATGTATTCATGACGGTAACACCAAAACCTTTGCCTTGTTTTTTTGCCTCGTTGGTTTGCCACATCTGAGTATGATGCATCATATTGAATTTTGGATAGCCAGCGCTCTTAACTTTTTCGACAATTTTTGAAGGCAGATATTTAGGGCGCTCGGTCTCTTTTATTTGAATATACTTGGTATTCATTCCTTGAGCCATTTCAGATCCTGGCTTGATAAATTCAATCACCTGATCCGCCTGGCCTTTATGATTTGCGGTTTTAGGAACAAAGAAAACACGGTAAGAAAATTTTGGATCATTGAATTCTTCATCGGTTAAAGCCAGGTCAAATGAAGTTATATAGGCTCGAATATTTTCAGGGAGGCCGTCTGCTTGGGATAACCTGTCAACTTGATCCTTGTTCAAAGAAGAGAACTGAAGGCTAAAAGATAAATGTTTATCTATGCCAAGGCTGGCGCCAAATAAAGATTTTATGAGTTCGTTATAATTTAGGCAGCAGGCCTGAAATCTAGCGCTTAAGAACTGATCAATCTTCGTTGTCATTTGGTGTTCGATTTCATGCCTCAAACCGATCAGAAATCGAAGATTGTTAGCGGCGCTCAAGGCTACCGGCGATTCAGGTTGATTCAAACATTTCTCGAGTTCCCAATGCTTTACAGCACCTTTAGCAGTTTTGTGAAATCGCTTTCGCGCACCTTCTATCTTGAAGTATCGATATTCAACTCCATTTTTTCGATAAAATGCGTGCAGGAGATAAGTCCAAGATATCATCATCAAAACAATAAATATTTCCGACTTGAAGGTGAGCGCAGGGTTATTGAATATCTGCACAGAGGCGAGGGCCGCCTCCCTGGATTTCTTGATAAGCTCGTCAGCTACAGAGCCAACCGATCGTACTCTCTTCTCCGCCGCCATTCTGATCATCCTTGCAGTTAACGATATTTATGCGCGCTTACTAAGAATGGCCATCGTGCGGGCTCGGAATGGTCCTACTCTTCCTTTAAACAATAGCGACAGATGGTCGGAAATCCAGTCTGGGCAAGCGATTAACTGCATTTTGCTCTCATCCCGCTCTGACACTATGCCCAACGTGGGTGTAAAAGCGGAATACTTGCCTCTGAATAGCTTTCAAACGTTGCTGTCGTGGTAGCAACAAAACTTCTCCCCGGGAGCGTCCGCTTCTGGCCGAAACCAGCCTCATGACTTCGCATGAACTTCTCGGATTGGCTTTAGGACCAGCGATCCATCGGCCAACTCAATCCTCAACGAGTCACCGAGACCGATGTTCAGTGCTTTGAGGACGTCCGGATGGAGATCGATGATGACGTCACCGCTGCCATCCCCTAGATCCTGGCAAACCACCGTTGTTTGAATTGCCTCACTCATCGGACGCTCGCTCCATTCTCGGTTGAGGTGCTCAGACGATATCCTACGCGCAGGATTTGCGACTGGCACCTAATGGCCGATAGCTGCCGTTCCGCACGGAGGAACGGTTCACCCCCCCGAGGCTCTGGATCAAAACCGCAGCCAAACAGTGCTCATTTTCTACGGGTAAATAATGAACCTTGTTTATGCATCTCCTTCCGAGATCTGCAAAACCTGTCTCATGCCTTGGTAGGCCAATTATTGGTGATAACGTATTTCTTACACTGGCAAGTAAAGGCCAGCCTAGCCAGCTAGCCTGATTGATTGCGGGCAAACCTGCTCTGTCTCAGATGACCGCGTCGACCTCTGGAAGAACGTCTCTCGGCATGAACAGCGAAAAAGTTGTGCCGTGGCCTTCCTGGCTCTCAACCGTAAGGCATCCTCCCGCCTGGATGACATACCCGTAGACCATCGTCAGGCCGAGACCTGTGCCTTTTCCCTCTTCTTTGGTTGTAAAGAAGGGTTCGAAGATCCGCTCGATAAGCGCCACAGGCATTCCGGTGCCCGTGTCAGACACCTGAATTCGCACACACGATTGACCGGTTACCAGTAGGGAGCCCTTGGCAGCCATCTGTTCACTGACATCTACATTGGAGGTGCGAATCGAAATGGTGCCCCCTGCTGGCATCGCATCCCGGGCGTTGACCATCAGATTGAACACGGCGCTTTCCAGTTGGTGTGGATCGACCTTCGTCAGCCAAAGGTTGGACGCCAAATCAGTCTCATATAAGACCTTTGATCCCAAGCTTCCACGACCAAGCTCAATTAGCGAAGTGATTAACGGATTCACATTGATCACTTCTGAACCCAGCTTGTGCCGTCTGGAAAAAGCCATAAGCCGGGCTGTCATCGCACTCGCGGTCTGGGACGCGCGCAGTGCATTGGCCAGATGCTTCTTTGCATGGTCGGGCTTATCGTTTTTAAGGTAATGCTCAGCGAGACTTGCCGAGCCCGTTACGGCCGTCAGCATGTTGTTGAAGTCATGCGCGATGCCCGTGGTGAGCTGGCCTACGATTTCCATCTTCTGAGCCTGAAACCGATCGCTGATCATCTGGACCCTCTCTGCCTCACGCTGCCTAAGGAAAGTGACGTCCTGCACGCAATTAACGAAGCCGATCTGGTGTCCACCTTCGTCAAAAAGAGGCGTGACGTTTGCAATAACGTTGCGACGGCTACCGTCACGCCGCTCAACGATCACATCGACATTCAGTGCGGGCTCACCTGTGGCCAGAACCTGCACCATTGGCGTCTGGTCATGGGGCAGGTAGGTGCCGTCACCTGCATAAAGTCTGTGAGCGCCGCAGAACTTCACCTCGGGATCACCCTTGACTGGGGTCTCTCCCCAGATCTCTGCTGCTTTGAGGTTGTAAGCAACAACGACGGCATTTCGATCGCAGATATAGAGCCCGACGGGAAGGTGTTCAATCAGATCCTGGCTGTAACGGGCGTTCCAAGGACCTTGTGTAATCCGGCGATCAGAATTAAGCGCCATGGTGTACCTGTGCGTTGAGAAGCATGCAGCCGGATGGCCGACCTGCATTGTCTCAATTTCCTGCAGGAATCAGGAAGCAGGAATTCTCTAAACTTTGCGATAGCCATTAGCCCGTGCGTACAATCCACCTGGGTGCGTAAAGCGATGTGCTGATCCGCAGGTTAAATTCCAATATCGGTCGGGCCGCCGGTGAGGAATACCCGTGCCTGCGCCAAATACGCCCGCATCGACTGTTATCCCCCGGCCGCAAATCCTCACCAGCCGAGCATTGGCTGCGGTCGAGCGATTCAGTCATATCGAAGCCCTCAGTGGCGTCGTTCTTGTACTCGCCGCTATCGCTGCACTGCTCTGGGCCAACAGCTCGCCCAGCCTTTCCTATGAAACCTTCTGGCACACCCCAGTCGCCATCACCATCGGATCCTTTAGCGTGGGTCAGTCGCTGCACTTCTTGGTCAATGACGGCTTAATGACCATCTTCTTTCTCGTGGTCGGAATGGAGATTCGTCAAGAGATCCAGGACGGCGCTCTGTCGAACGCAAAGCTGGCAACGCTCCCGTTAGGTGCGGCACTGGGTGGTGTGCTAGTCCCTGCAGGAATCTACCTTGCTTACAACATGGGCACGGCGTCTGCACACGGTTGGGCAGTTCCGACCGCAACCGATATCGCGTTCGCCGTGGGAGTTCTTGCTCTGCCCGATGATGAGGATTGCAGCGATGTCGTCGATGATTGCAAGAGCCAGACGATCATGACCGATGTCTTGGAAATGGACGGGCATGAGGTCCAGGCGTTTTGCGAAGCTGATTCAGCCTGGAATCACATTCAGAGCTACGGCTTTAACGCCGATTTGCTGATTACCAACCTCAGAATGCCAGGGACGATCGATGGGATTCAGCTAGCCCTCAACGTACACGCGCTGCTACCACTGATGCCTGTGGTTGTGGCATCCGGGTTCCATGCCGCTGCTGATAGCTTGGACGGTGATCACGTGTATTGGCTACAAAAGCCGTACGGCCTTGATCAGCTGCGGGAGCTTTGTCACAAGCTCACTCCCCACAGCTGAGATAGCGAAGTGGAACGTCCGTACGCTTTGTTGCGTGCCGTCCACTGCTCTATTCAGGCAAGGCTGGGAAAGAAGGCTGGCACCTACAACTGTTTGGCTGAATTTTTTCCTCGGTTCTAAAGCTTGAACTGCCCAACCAGCGTGTTAAACGACATAGCCACCGGTTCGAGATCAGTATCGACAAGAACGTCGAGAAGACTTTCACCGCCGAGAACCTGATCGTGGCCGACGCGAACGCTGCACACATCGATCTGGTGGGTCTTGCCCCTGCCCATGTGCATCCGACGGGCTGACCCCAGAGGCTTGGCAGTGGCCTAGGTCTTGACACGCGTGACTCTTCAGATTTCCATTGCCCTGATAACGGCTGCTTTGGGTCGAAAGCGGTCATCCACTGCCGACGGCTATCGACTCAAGCCGCGCTCAGCCCTTCGGCATCTTGCTGCGTCTTCACTGCGCGTAGCGGCATATCCGTTAAATAGGCCTCCGGACTTTGCGTGAAGTCTGGGGGCCTTCTGTGGAAGGCCACAACTGACTCACGAGAAAGCAGCTGCAGAAGGACGGGGATCCCAAATTTCCGTGTACACCAGATACATCGAGCAGGCCGGGCTATCCCCGGCCTATTTGTTGACGTACTATGTCAGGATTGATGGCAAATAAGCATTTAGAGTGAAGTATGCCCAAGGCGATCGTTATCGAAGATGAGCAGTTAGAACACGCTGTACGGGTCGCCAAAGTGAGCAGCCCGGAGAATGGCGGTCGTGATGCGGCGCTACTGCTTACATGCTTTGGCACCGGCATGACCGTGACAGAGATCTGCCGCCTTCGCGTGAGCGACTACCTGACAGAATCCGGCACTGTGCTGATCGACTCCCTGGTGCGTGCAGAAATCGCCTACAACCATCGCTCCAGGCCGTTGTGCTGGACCAGCAAGAAGTTGACTAATGCCATAGACGCGCACCTTGCCGAACGCCTCGCGCGTGGTCACGGCGTTTCAACCAGAGTGATGGCCTTTCGTGGACTTGATCCTGACTCGCCGTTGTTCGTGTCCGGTCGCACTGGCGAGGGGTTGAAGATCAGCGCTCAGAAGCGTGACGGTAAAACGTACTACAGCGCGAACCAGCTCAGCCGACTCTATACACGCCTGTTCAGCATGGCCGGGATCGAGGGGGCCAGCGCACAGTCTGGACGCCGCACACTTGCGGTCAAGTTGAAACGCAGCGGCATCGACTTACGGCACATCAGCGAGATATTGGGCATCGAGAGTTTGGAAGCGGTCAAGAAGCTATGCGCAGGTGATCCAGCCCGTCTGGGCGACATAGTGCGGAGAATTATTTGATGTTGGTTCAAAGATTGACCCCGGAGGATTTCAAAGCCGAGTACCTGCGCTGGAGGTGGAGCGGCAAGAAATCGATCACCCACTGTATGGCCGAGTTCTCTGATTATGAATAAGTTTCCGGTACCCGCCTTCGTACTCGCTGCGGTCGCTGACGCGGTAGCAGAGGCCGAAACTCACGCAAGCTTAGATAGCTTATTTATGTACGCAGAAGCACCTGGCGATCCTCCCGAGGGAAGCAAGCCGGTAAAGGCGCTTGACTGGTTGAGACGAGTAAACAAGGAGAGTGGCGACCGCGCGCTTTCGATTATTGGGCGAATTGTCGAAAAATATCTGGATGCCCCGGAACCCAGTGCCTCCTTTTGGCAACCCGAAGCTGCCGTTGAGGCGCATAAGTTGAGGGTGAAAAAAATCAAGGACGCGCTGGCCAGAGCTGGTTTCTCATATAGCTCTGGCGGAATTCTTAGCCATGGACAAGGTATTGCTACAAAATCTCTGGCAGAGCTAGTTAAGGCTCGGAACCTAGAAGTGATTGATTTTGAATTCGATCGGGCTCTGAAAAATGTCGTGGCAAGCCCAAGAGAAGCAGTATCAGCGGCGTGCAACATATTAGAAACGATTTTCAAAATTTATATTGAGGAACACTCACACCTCTCAATGCCAGCCAAGCAGGACCTTCAAGCAGTGTGGAAGGTCGTTAAAGCAGATCTTGGACTAGATGCATCGATCATAGAGGAGCGCGATCTTCAGGAGATTATTAGTGGAATCATGGCCACAGTGAATGGGATCGGTGCGCTGCGCACGCATGGAAGCTCAGCACATGGTCCGGTGAAGCGACCTTACAGATTAAAACCTAGACACGCTCGGTTAGCAGTGCATGCAGCACACACCATTGCCGCTTTCGTTCTTGAAACTTGGGACGAGCGAGCCGCAAAGGTGGAGGGATGATTGTAATAGGCGGCGATGACTACAACGGCGCGAAAGCGTGGGTCGCCATTGATCCAGATGCACCATAGGAAACCTAATGAATATCCGCAAATTGCATATCAAGGGCTACAAGAGCGTGGCCAATTTGGTGCTGCAGGACGTATCGCCACTGCTGGTGTTCGCTGGGGCCAACGGCTCTGGGAAGAGCAACATCGTCGATGCACTGGCTTTTCTCGGTGCGGTGGTCAAATTCGGCGCGCTACAGGCCCGTACGCAGTTTGGCGGTTTTTCACAGATCCATTGCTTCAAGTATCGCAAGGAGCAGCGCACGACGATCAGCTTCTCGATGGTTCTGGAGCTGGCCGGGAGTCTGTACGACTACACCATCAGTATCCATTCCTTGAACAAGGCACCGCAGATTGCTGAGACGCTAAAGGTCGATGGCCGCCTAGTGATCGACCGTCGAGGCAACGATACCAAGTTGCAACTCACCGAGGCGGACGGTTTGCAGAGTCTGCCGGATTACCCTAAGGATATGACCGCACTGATGCTGCTGGGGCAAAGCCCGCTGTATGTTTTTTTGGCTAACATTAAAGTGTTCCGTTTCGATCCGCTGGCGGCCAAGGAACCATCCAGCTCGACCACCGATACTAGTGAGCTGGACGCCCACGGTAAGAATGTTGCGTCCATGCTATCGGTACTGCAGAGAGATGCGGACTTTAGCGAACAAGTGCTGGAGTGGCTGGAGCTGATCGTGCCTGGCATGGAGAACGTCTCCACCGAGCAGCAGCGCCTTGATGGTTCTACGGTAATTACCTTTAAAGAAACCAGCACGAAAACTCGTTCCCGGCCAAGCTGGTGTCAGACGGCACCATCTTTGTGCTGTGCATTCTCACTGCTGTGCTCAGCCGCGCCCACAAGAGTGGTATCACAATCATCGAAGAGCCCGAGCGCGGTATTCACCCAAAGGCGATTGGTGAGCTGGTGCAACCGATGAGGGAAAGCGCCTCGGTCGATCATCCGATTTTTCTGACCACCCACAGCGAGTCGATCGTCAGAAGTCTGGAAACGCCGGAGTTGTATTTCGTCAGCAAGGCGGACGGCAAAACCCAGGTGCAGACAGCGACCAGTGCCTGTGTGGACAAGAAGCAAATCCCGCTGGATACCGCCTGGCTAAGCAATCTGTTTGACGGGGGGCTGCCATGGTGAAGGCAGGCTTTATTGTAGAAGGGGCCAGCGAAAGGATCGTGGTCGAATCGCCAATGTTCAGGGAGCTGCTACGCGCCTGTGGTTACGAGCTGATCACTCCAGTGGTCGATGCTAAGGGCGGTGGCAACCTGTTACCGCAGAACATCAATGCCTTCATCGCCCCGCTGGATACTGCCGGTGCAGAGCGGATCTTCGTGCTGACTGATCTGGAGGACGAGGCTCAGGTAGCGACGGTGCGTGAGCGGGTGGCGCATCAGCGTATCCACTTGCCTTCATCGCCGTGAAGGCACTGGAGGCCTGGTATCTGGCCGATAGCGTGGCGATGAATGCTTGGTTGGGTACGGACGACTTTCATGAGTCTAACCCTGAAGCTACTCCAGATAAACCTTGGGAGCGGCTCAAACAGGTCGCAGCGGAACGCGGTAAGCGCGGCCCTGGCAGCAAGGTGGCATTTGCCACAAAGGTTACTAAGTACTGGGGCTTTACTATTGAAAATGCCTCTGCGCATCCCGCCTGCCCTAGCGCACAAGAACTGATCGAATACTTCCGCACGGTGTGATGAGTACTGAGCTGATACGTAGGAAGACAGTTAAAGGAAACGCAGAATGAAAGCCGTCATGAATGAGTCGTGTCCGTTTGTAGCCGGCTTACCCGCAGACCATTACGGGGTCCATATTGGGAACGAAATGGACGCTCGCCGCCTGCTCTACTTGGCTGGAAAAATTGGGGCTGAGAAGGTTACCAGGAGCGCTTCTAGGTACACCGAAAAATATCCGGGTGAGCGGATCTACGTTTCAACCCTGCTCAAACGATACGGTGTAAAGGTTCCAACGCAAGTCTATGCGCCAGTAAACGTTCCGCTTTATCGGGTGTATATGCTTCTTCATTTAGCCAGTTCGAGCATCAAAATCGGCTATTCAGGTGACTGGATACAGCGTGCCCTAGCCTTCGAATGCGAGTTCGACCTTGACCGCAGCATTAGCTTTTCCTTTCACGACAAGGCGAGCGCTCTAGCGGCCGAAAGCTACCTGAAGCGCCTGTTTGATTGGGCGAGAAAAGAGCCACCAGCAGTACCATATGGAGCTGGCGGGCGTAAGGAATGGTTCGATGCAGCCATTTACCACGAAGCATTGACTGTCATATCCACTTTCGAGACGCCAAAACCCCGCAAACCGCTGACGTTGAGAATCGCTCATGACTACGACATTGGCAGATCGCTGGGGATTGATGATTTAAACCGCGATATAGCCCACTGATTGTCAGATAAGGTCACGGCACAAGCAGAGTAGGAAAAATCGCTTCCAAAATGTTGCCGATGTGGAAAAAAAGTAAGCGTCCGGGCATCACGCCTTGCGTGATTAAATCGGTCGCCACTTATGCGGCAGCAACTGATCGATTTCACTCGCCCGCTGCGTCGGCAGCCGCGTAAGAACATCCTTCAGATATGCATACGGATCATGGCCATTCAGGCGCGCAGACTGGATCAAACTCATGATCGCTGCCGCTCGTTTGCCGCTGCGTAACGATCCTGCAAAGAGCCAGTTCTTACGCCCAAGAGCCCATGGTCGTATCTGGTTTTCCGCCCAGTTGTTGTCTATGGGTACAGCCCCGTCATCGAGGTAGCGCGACAGCGCTGCCCAGCGTTTCAAGCTGTAATCGAGTGCTTTGCTGATGGCTGAGCCTTCGGGCACAAGATCGCGCTGGGCGCTCATCCAGGCGTGCAGCATGTTCATTATAGGGACGGCCTTTTCTTGCCGTATTCGACGCCGTAAATCCGGTTCCAGGTCGCGGACTTCACTTTCGATTTCGTACAGCAACTGGATATAACGCAGGGCTTGCTCTGCAAGCGTGCTTTTATTCGCAGCGTGCAGTTCGAAGAATTTGCGCCGTGCATGGGCCATGCAGCCAATCTCGGTCACGCCAAGTTCGAAGCTGGCTTTGTAACCGCCAAAATCATCGCAGACCAGCTTGCCCCTCCAGTCTTGCAGGAAGTTGCGAGCATGCTCTCCGGCGCGGCTGGGGCTGAAGTCATAAACCACCGCTGCCACGTCCGAAAACTGGCTGGTGGCGTAGGCCCACACGTAGGAACGGTGAGTCTTCTTCGTTCCTGGCATGAGCATCTGTACTGGAGTTTCATCAGCATGAATAACCTGCTGCCCGAACACCACGTCGCGCAGCGCATCGACCAGCGGCTGCAACTGAACACCAGTCACACCCACCCATTGAGCCAGGGTTGAGCGTGGAATCGCCAAGCCCGCTCGACCAAAGATCGATTCCTGACGATAAAGCGGCAGATGGTCAGCAAACTTGGCGATCATGACGTGGGCCAGCAGGCCGGCGGTTGGGATGCCCTTATCAATAATCTGTGCCGGAACCGGAGCCTGGATCAGCGTTTCGCCGTCGTCGCAAACCCATTTGCCACGTACATGGCGTTCAACGGTAAATACGCCTGGCGTGTAGTCCAGCTTCTCGCTGACGTCCTCGCCGATGCGCTTGAGGGCACAGCCACATGAACAGTGAGTGTTGTCAGGTTCGTGATGGATCAGCGTGCGTGGAAACTCAGCCGGTAATGCAGTGCGCTTGGGCTTCTGCTTTTTCTCGGTCGCCGCTGGCATTGTTTGCAAGGCCTGAAGCTCTGCTTCAATCGCTGCGATATCGGTATCGATCAGGTCATCGAGCAAACTGGCTTGCTCGGGATTCATGTGCTCGCTGCGTTTGGCAAACTTCAAACGCTTGAGCTGGGCGATCTCGAAGGTCAGTTTCTCGATGACTGTTTGATCACGGGTGATTTTCTTGCCCATCGTGTCGACTTGCGACAGCAACTGCGCTGCCAAAGCACGCAGTTGGTCGGGGGACATTTGGTCGAGATTGGGAGAAGAAGTCATGCGCCGGATTTTGCCAGAGCAGGCGCTTCGCGGCGATAAACCGATAGGCTAATGGCAGCCGTTAAAGCAGTGTGATCGAGCCTCTAGAACCTGCGCGCTGCCATGGCAGACCCAGCACCAATGCCTGAAGTTGCTCGGGATCCAGTTCCATTTCAGAACCATGGCGAATGCAAGGCCAGTGGAACTTGCCTTGGTTTAACCGGCGCGCCGCCAACCATATCCCGAAGCCGTCATGTACCAGCACTTTCATGCGATTGGCGCGGCGGTTGGCGAACAGATAAGCACAGTGCGGCTGCGCCGCACCGAACACCGCGATCACCTTGGCCAATGCCGTCTCGGTACCGGCGCGCATGTCCATCGGCTCGGTGGCGAGCCAGATGGCGTCGATGCGAATCATCGCAAAAGGTCTCGAAGAAAGGTCGCGCAGGCAGCAGCATTTTCAGTGGGCCAGTTCACTTTGACGGTGCCTCGCGGGTGCTGTATTTCAACGCAGATGTTCGATGATGACAGGTGGGATTTCGCCCCAGCCAGCGACACGGGCAACGGAATAAAGGCAGGTTGCAGCGCTGTGCTTTTCTGCGCTTGCAGCCGAATCCATTTGTGGACGAGATTTGCATTGAGGTTATGGCTGAGTGCGACGCTGGCAATCGAAGCACCGGGCTGGGCACACTCTTGAATGACTTGGGCTTTGAAGGACTTGGAGTAGGAGCGGCGTGTTGGCTGCATGAAATACCCGCTTAAAAGGCTAGAACTGGTGCCCACTTAAATTTAAGTGCACACCATGTCTTGGCTTTGCGGGGCTGGGTAGATGACTTGGCCGGACGCTTACGCCACAGCTTCTGAAGAGCAGGCCCACGTGGCTCGCGAAGTGGATCGCGCATTGATAAGCATCCGCAATCTTTCACTCCAGAGCAGCGAGGGCACGCAGCAGACCTTGATCGCCAGTAACGAACTGTCGCAGTTGGCAGTTAACTTGAATCAGATGGTAGCCCGCTTCAAAACCTGAAACTCCCATGAATCAAGTGCCAGCAGGCCATAGGTTTGCTGGTTCCAAGTTCCAGCATATCAATCAGCGTCACTAACACATTCTTAAAGCCGAGCAAAATTCGAGAGCTGGGCTAGAAGTCAAATAGATGCGCCTGAGGATTTGCGCACTGTTCCCCCCCCCAAGGGCGATAATTTACCCTCTCCGCCACCAGATCCTCGAAAACGGCGCTTCGTTGGCAGTGGCTACGCAGGCAACGCCTGTACAAACATTGCGATGGCTTGCTCGGCGATTTCTTTTTTCAGCTTCAAAGTCAGTTTTTTTTTGCCACAGAACACGCTGGGTGCCACCATTGGCAATGACACAGCGGAAGTCAGCATCCCGAAGAAGAGGCGTTCATTCGGGGCGACAATCACGCCTGCCGCTTGAGCCTTGGCAATGATCGGTTTTGAAGAGACGCTGAAGGGCCCGACAAGCTCGACGCTCAGCTTAGTTAATCGGTCTCCAGGGTTGCTGGCTTCTTGAATGAGAAATGCTGGGAACTCGGGCATTTCATATGAAATGTCAGCAAACAAACGAATAAATCCGATGATTGCATCCCTAGGATGGCTATCCACCTGAACGGCCAAAAGCCTTAGTTGTTCCAGATGGTGCAGTTGTCTTTCAGCAAGGTGCTCGACAACCGCGTTCCATAAATTCGCTTTGGAGCCAAAAATCCGGCCAACGAGGGCCATGTCAACTCCTGCGTCAGACGCCAGGGCTCTTAGCGAAACGCCTTCATAGCCGTACTTGGAAAAGGACTGAAGCGCTGATCGTAGCAGTGCCTCTCTACCGCTTGGCTCGCCGCTGCGGCGCCGACCGCGTGCCGGTTTGACTGGCAATGTCTCGTTCAACGAATTTCCTAATATGGGAGGAAGCTAGTGCGATACGTCTTTGAAGCCGTGGCCAATTGAGGCTCAACTGGCCACGGCTCGATCAAATGGTAACCAAAGGGATCAACAGGTGGCTATCATACTGGCCGCCCATGTGGATGACATGGCGACCCTGATTGCATGAGACGGGCGTCGGAACCCGCTGTTCCCCAATAGCTTTCGGCGAGGTGTCAGCTTTTCCACCATAGGAACGCACCGCGACCTTCTGCTTAGGATCGTAGGTGAAACTGTCCTGTGCTACCTCAATGGGCACCGCCCCGAAGCCCATATCGAACCGGGTGTCCATTGGCTGGTGAGCGCTGATGGTCAGGTATAGCTCCTCCCCCCGCTTGTACCGCATCGCCATTGGCCAGATCCCAATTTCGACAGGGACGACCTCCCCAGGCTTCAGCAATTGCTCACGCTCATGCTTCAGGTACGGTTCGAAATGAGTCGAGTTAGCGCTATCAAGCTCTCGTTGGGATACGCGCAGTAGGCCGGTTGCCGCCACTGGGCCCACCATGCCTTCACCGAGCTCGCGATTGTATGGATTACCTTCCGAATCGCGCTTCTCGACCGTGACTGACAGCTCCATGTCGTTTGCGCCCTCAGCCTCGACCCACAGACGAAGCTTCATGTAGCCGATAAGCTCTACATCCTGATCGAACCGATAGGTGAAATGGACGCTGCCTTTGGGCGCAACCTGATAGGTCGTTTTACCCTCATGTGGAGGCTTTTCCTCAATCAAGCCATTTGAATCATTTAAGTAGAGGCTTTTGGCTTCAACGCGCGTGGGAGGCCAGGCATCTTCCACCCTGTCAACCACATCGGTGCCGCTCGGATCCAGGACGCAAATGCGGACTCTAGGGGTGTCCTGCCATCCATTGGCCTCACCCTTGAGGTAATGATCGAAGAACTTCAGCAATTCCTGCTCATACTTTGGCGTATAGAAGTCGAGCCACTCATTGGTGTTGTTGACTCGCAGCCATTTATCTTTCGAACCCAGCTTGCGGAACCCTTCGAAGCTTCCATGTGTGTGAGCAGCGTTTGTATAGCTGGCTACAACATAAGTGGGCACCTGAATTCGTTCGAGCCGTGCCTTCTTGTCCTCCCAGTAAGGGCTCATCAACTGCTGCTCAATGATCATCCTGGGTTGATCTTCAATGTAGTTCTTACCAGCGAAGGTCTGGATGATTGCTTCAGGAAACGCGGGGGCTGGGATACCACCACGGTTTCCAGTTTCACGGAAATGATCACTGAAACCTTCCCAGGGAGCGATTGCGGCCAGATGTGGAGGTTTCTCCGCCGCGATGAACCATTGCGAAACGGCCAACCAGGAATTGCCAGCCATGCCGACCTTCCCCGAACACCACGGCTGCTCGGCACACCATTCGATGAAGTCATATCCGTCCTCTGCAAGCTGACGCCCCCAGTAGGAGATATTACCCTCAGAATTGTAGGCACCCCGGGGGTCTGGGTTCAACACTACATATCCCTGCTCAACCCAGAAAGCCGGATCGGCACCTTCAAATTTCTGTAGCTCCGACACCCACTCCAGCGGCACTCCAGCACGGCCGTGAATGTCGTCCAACCATTGGCCTCCTAGCTGCTTTCCATAAGGGCTCCACGAGATCAGCGCAGGGTACTTCCCACTCTTTGCGGGACGGAACACATCCACATACATCGTCACGCCGTCGCGCATCTTCACCGCGACGTCGCGCTCTAGAACGATATCCACCGGCAATGGCTTGGCACCGGCACGTCGGACTGAGCCCTCAGGCAGAACGACTTGGCCGGGGGAAAACCCCATATACCGGGCGCGGGGAGCCTCTGGAGGCATAGCTTTACGGTAAGGAACTGGCAGACTCTTGTTGCCATAAATTCGGGTGGGAAACGTTTTTTTCATGACGTCATCTCCAATGGTGGTGGCTCTAGCAACATTGCCGAGAGCAGACATGAAGGCGATGCTGACTGCACCTGCCAAAACTGTGCGGCGAGGCATTATCAGCGCGTCAGAAAATATATTGTCCTTCAACTCATGCATCCATAAATCATCGATTGATGATTTATACTGGACGCTTTCTCACACCCTGTCAAAGGTCACCTGACGAGGCGCCGTACGGCTCAAGGCGTGAAAAAAGGAGAGTGCAAACCTGTTCCATAGCGCCAAGGCACCCTAGTGCAATCAGCGTAGGACGGGATGAGCATAGCCAGGAACCTATAACGATCTCGTTCGCCCAGAAATCCGTAATGACGGGCAGTCAGACAGTGGAGGAGTGCGCACGTGCAAACTTGGCCGCCTCGATCCTTAAGCCGCCTTGCTGGTTGATACATGGCTTAATTTCTAAAAAAACTTCGTATCGGGACTGCCTCAATGTCCGTATCGCCCTTGGTAAGGGGCGGTACAGGCGTTGCGCCAAACCTTTAAAGCAAGCGTTAGGGCTCTTGGTCGCGTTGGACGAGCAGGACTGAGCTAAGCACCTATCACCGCTTCGATTTGAGATTTGCATTGAATAAGCGCATTTTTCAGTTCTTCAAAATGGTCTTTGAATCTGAGCGCCGGTACTGCCAAGGCCAACGCATACTGATCGACGAATCCGGTGCGCAGTGTCAGGCCTATGCCGCACACCCCACGCGCATGCTCCTCCCTGTCGATAAAGCATCCGGACTTCGCACCGACTACCAGGTCAGCCCTCAGTGCATCAATGTTCACAAGAGTCTGTTCAGTGCGTTTTTCTAACGAAAACCCTGTCGACAACATCGCAAAGACATCGTCGCTTAGCTGGGCCAGCAACGCTTTGCCGTGGGCCGTGCAGTGAATCGGAAACGCAGTACCTATTGCAGAAACAACCCGCAGTTCCTGATCTGACGCGTACTGGTCAACCAAAACAGAATGGGTACCCCGGTAGATGCATAAATCGACCGTTTCTCGGGTGCTACGCCCAAGCGCTTCGATGTAAGGACGAGCAATGCCGATTACGTCTTTGTGCGCTGACGCCGCCAAGCGCACCAAGGCAGGCCCAAGTCTCACTCCGCTTCCATCAGTGCTCACCAGTTGCTGTGCTTCCAGCGAGCTGACCATCCGATGAACTGTAGTCTTAGGTAGATCGCAGGCCTGGCTCAACTCTCCGAGGCTCGCGCCGAACGGAAACTTTTCAAGAGCCGTCAGGATCGCTGCGGCACGGGCGATCACTTGCTTCCCAGACCCTTCTTTCTCTTGACTCATCTATAAATTCCCTACCAAGCAATCATCTCGAAAGCATACCTCATCCTTCATCCATGACCTCCCTATGCCACGGTCGGCCCGCAGCGCGTTATCGATAAGGTTATCCGGCGGTTAAAGCTTGACAGCTCAAGCTTGAGCGATGAGCATGTTCCGCTCAGTGGTTTTATAATCCACCATACGGAACGAGTAAAGCATGACTTCTCACACTTCCACCCCGTCAGCCTTAGCTGCCTTCACACTCCTTGCGATTGCATGCCTCACAATTATGGTGGGATGCGTAATCGTCCCTGGCCTTCCTAGAATTGCTGAAGAGCTCGGGATCGATCACGGGGTCGGCCTTCTCGTGACCCTCCCGGCGCTAGGCGTAGTACTGTTTGGGCCTATAGCAGGAAGGCTTGTGGATCGATTTGGGCTGTATAACTCCTTGATGGCAGGGCTGATTGCCTATGGAGCGCTGGGGATGGCTGGGGCCGCAATACACGGCCCATGGGCTGTATACACCGACCGCCTCTGTCTCGGTGCTGCTACCGCAGTTATCATGTCGAGTGGTACAGGATTGATTTCCGCGCTCTACACCGGATCCGCACGCCTAACCATGATTGCCCGACAGGGCATGTCGATCGAATTGGGAGGGGTTGTATTCCTGTTCATCGGCGGCTTGCTTGCAACGATCGGATGGGCTTGGCCATTTGTGCTCTACCTGGTCGCTTGGATTTTCGCCGCGATGTTGTTTTGCTTCGTCCCGCGCCTACAGCACAGCCCGCAAGAGAGAGGCGATGAGGGCGGCCGTGATGCGGCAGTGCCCCAATCATTGAAGATAGTGTTCACAGCTGCGGTTATGTCAATGCTGTGCTTCTTTACCGGCATTATCGTGCTGCCAATCGCTCTGCGTGAGCTCGGACTCAATGAAGCCCAGACCGGGTATTTTCTGTCATTTATATCGTTGATCGCTGTCGGCGCCGCCGCCATGATGCCCCGATTCGTCAATAGGATTGGGGAACACCGCACCATTGCCATAGCGTTTGCTTGCTACGCGGTAGCCCATGTCGTCTTCGCTATAGGCGATGGATTGTCGATTTATCTAGGGGGCGCGATCGCGCTCGGCGCGGGTTTCGGACTGTCAGTACCCTTGGTCAACCACATGACGATTGAGCAAAGCCACAGCCAGCTACGCGGCCGAAACCTTGCCTATCTGTCGATGGCCATCTTCTTCGGTCAGTTTATTTCCGCCGGTATGGATCTCATCCCTGGTAATCCCGAGGTCATTTTTTCCAGTGCAGCGGCTCTGGGGTTGGTCATTGCAGTACTCCTACTGGCCGGCCACCAGCAGCAACGTGCCCACTTGGGTTAAGAGACTTAAGGGCTAAAAAGTAGGCACCCGATGGTGCCCACTTTCAACGAGTACCCATTGTCTATTTCGTATGGTCTATCACGATCTTCCCAAAATGTTGGCCGCTCGCCATATGTCTGAAAGCGCCTTGTAAATCCGAAAGCGGAAATACGGTGTCGATCACTGGCTGCAGTTGATTTGCCTCAATCGCCTTGACCATGTTTTCAAGATCTTGCCGGGAAGCTACGGTGATGCCCTGCAAGCGAATCTGCTTGCCCATCATCGCCGCCAACGGAACATAGCCACCAATCCCTGTAAGCACGCCTATCAATGCGATAGAGCCGCCCACACGAGATGCTTCGATGGACTGGGCCAACGTTCCCTGCCCGCCGACCTCAACGACATGATCAACTCCCACCCCTCCACTTAAAGCCCTGACGCGCTGCCCCCAGTTCTCATCCTGCGAATAGTTCACGCACTCGCCGACACCCAGCGCACGAAGCTTTTCAAGCTTAGAATCAGCTGACGATGTACCGATAACCGTTGCGCCCAGCATCCTGCTGAACTGCACAGCGAATATCGATACGCCGCCGGTTCCCAGCGTTAACACGGAGTCCCCCGGTTTGACCTGATTCTCGACCACTAGCGCACGCCAGGCCGTAAGAGCCGCGGTCGTCAGCGTTGCGCATCCGAAGGCATCAAGGTTGCTGGGCGCATGAACAAAATGTGAGGCCGGTTTGGTCACAAAAGAACAAGCGAAACCATCTACGCCGTCACCTGGAACGGTAGAAAATCCAGGTACTTTTTGTCGACCTGAGTTCCAAGATGGGAAGAAGCAACTGATGACGCGGTCTCCTGCCTGGAATTGAGTTACACCGTCCCCTACTGATTCCACTATGCAGCATGCGTCAGAAAGCAGGACGCGGCCAGGTTCACTAGGCAATCGACCCATCACGACATTGTAATCATGCTGATTCAACGAAGTGGCCAACACCCGTACCGTGATCTCTCCCGGACACGGTTCACTCTGGACGGATTCGTTATCCGAAACGATGTGTTCGATACCGGGGATCTTACCCAGTCGGAAAGTCGGCATGGTGCTTCTCCTAAAATCAATGATGTCAGGGGGGCGATTCCCCATTTTAGATGCTGTTGAATGTCGAGCGACAAGCCCCTCCATCAAGGCTTTGAGCAATCGGCTTCAGAAACCTGTTCCCCTTTGATAATCCTTGAATAGAGCAGCGCACTATCTTTCGGAGTTCTTTTCTGTGTGTCGAAATCGACGTAAATCATCCCGAACCGGCTGCCGTAGCCGCTGAGCCATTCGAGGTTATCGTGGCTAGACCAGACGTGGTAGCCCTGTACATCTGACCCTGCCTCAATCGCCTGCTTCATAGCGTCAATGTGGGTAACCAGATATCGGCATCGGTTGACATCATGCACTGAGCCATTAACCAGCGTGTCCTCGTCGGGGAAGCCGGCACCGTTTTCAGTGATGAATACGGTTGGGTTACCGTAATCGGAGCGGATCCGATCGAGCAGAAGGCGAAACTGGTCTGGTCTTACTGCCCCATTGAAAGCTGCTCGAACTCCGGCCGGAATCCACATTTGGGGATTGTATTCACTGACACCTGCCGTATGCCGAACGTACAGCGGCGAGTAGAAATTAACGCCTAAATAGTCAAATTTCGCCGCACCGATCCGCTCCGCATCTCCCGGCTGCACATCGATAGCGAGGCCTCTACTGCTGGCAAGATCAAGAACGTCCTTTGGATAATGGCCTTTGTACATTGCATCAAGGAACCAGCGATTCAACACCCCATCAGCGAGCTTAGCATCGCGCTTATCCTCAACAGACGCTCCATCACCTGTCAGCATGGGGAATAGCGGCACCGCTAGACCCAGTCGACCTTGATACCCGCTCGCCGCAAAGCTTTCTTTGGCGGCAGCGGATGCAAGCAGGATGTGGTTGAAGACCTTAAGTGCTTTTTCTAGGTGAGCCGCATCAGGAATGATCGCTAGCGTCCCTGGCTTACCGGCCAGCCGTTCTTCAGCCATTTCTTGAGTGGCGCGCTCAACGGATGGCTCGTTGACCAGGACGAACAGGTCAACCTGGTCGTGGAAATTCGCAAATACCACGTCTGCGTATTTCTTGAACCAATCCACGGATTTGCGATTAGCCCATCCCCCTTCACGCGACAGGCTCGCAGGCATATCCCAGTGGTAGAGGGTGAGCATCGGTTTGATTCCCGCTGCCTTGAGATCGGTAATGAATTGACGATAGTGTGCGACAGCTGTCGGGTTTACTGGCCCCAAGCCGTCAGGAATCAGTCGAGTCCAGGAAATCGAGAAGCGATAGCTCGTTAACCCGAGCTTCTTCATCATGGCGATATCTTCAAGGTACTGGCTGCGATCATAGAAATTGATTGCCGTGGCACCAGAGACGCCCGGCCCAGCGAGGCTATGATCATCGAGGTAAACATCCCAGATGGAGGGGCCACGATTATCCATTCGCGTAGCTCCCTCCACCTGATAAGCAGCTGAGGCAGCCCCCCACCAAAAAGGCTCCGCGCCCTGCGAAACGTTTGACGTCAATGAAAAGGCAAGAGGAATTAAGGCTGCTAAACGAATCATTATTGGCGTCCTAGGGTCTGGGCATCATTATTGATGTAATCGATCAGTGCGGAACCCCCATTAAATCATCATACGATGACTTGGCGCCAGGATCGCTCGATCAAGCACTCGCCAGAATTACCGCGTTCTACCATTTTGCCTTGCGCGACCTCTATAGCAGCCAAACCGGATGATTTTATCGCGGCGTTATCCAGGCCATGCAGGGCACGCAGGCCGTCGAATCAGAGGCGTATCTGTTTCTTCAGGTTAAGGAATAGAGCAGATTACCGCCCTTCAGGCACAAGATCACTAATGCGCAGCGGCATCCAGAAGTCGATGGTGTAGACCATGCTCTAGGGGGAGCCGTGCTCGATGCACTCTGCACTCGATACTACAACATTTATTATTGATCGCCATTTTCCTCAAAGTAATCGATTTGGAATGGACTTCCAGGGTATCCAGAAGGCCAGTTTGTGAGGGCTAGGAAAAAAAATACGACTCCTTGCAGGCAAAATATTATTTCTTCCATAATTGTATTGGCTCTTCGTAAACAGATGGAAAAGGACTATTAAAGTGATGTGTGCCGCTTCATCTTCAGATAAATCGTACCGTACCGTACGGTACACTTATGAATTATAATATTCTCGGCTTTTTGGAGTTGTCAATGATTTTTTTAGGTCATAAGGAATGAGGGCTAGAACAGAATCACGCCGCAACGCGATCATCGATGCTGCTGCCAGCGTATTTCTGGAAATGGGCTATGAGGGAGCCGCGATGAACGAGGTCGCACGAAGAGCTGGTGGTTCCAAGACGACGCTATACAGCTATTTCACCTCCAAGGATGAACTGTTTGCCGCTGTAGTTGAGTGCTATGCCATGTCTCATTTGTCTAGCGCGGTGTCGATGTTGAATGCTGACAGTCAGGATGTGCAAAGTCTGCGATGCTTGCTTTTACGCTTTGCCGAGGGCGTCCTGACGGTAGTTACCAATGATACTACCGCCCTTGCGGTCTATAGGATGGTAGTGGGCGAGTCGGGGCGCTCCAAGGTCGGCCAGATTTTTCATGAATCTGGGCCACAGCAATGCGTTGATGCTCTATCTGAAGTGCTGAGCACTGCAATGCGCCGCGGAATTTTGCTCGAGGAGAATGCGTCATTGCGAGCATCGCAACTGCTGTCGCTCATAACGGTGGAATGTGAACAACGGGTGTATCAGATTGCACCAGAGCCGGTGACGCTGGCACGAATCAAGCTCATGGCCGCGTCAGCCATTGAGATGTTCATGGGTGGCGCAGTGAAAAGACTTTAGGCGAACATTGAAGCGTTGTTACTTAAGTGTGCTGATCGATATCTGCGGCGTTCCTGGATGTCGCTCACCTGCAGCAGCGCCGCTTCTTCACGGCGCAGCCCGTGATAGAGAAGAACAGCCAATATCGCCCGGTCGCGCTGCCCTTTAAGTGTTGCTTCATCCGGCGCTTCGAGCAGCGCCTTCGCCTGGTGATCGCCCAGTGCCGGCGTCTTGCCTTCGTTGCTTTCTATCCTGGGACGTTTTACCCCATGCACGGGACTGCCACCTGCGATCGCATTGCTTTCCAGGAGGTGATCAAAAAGGCTGGCCAGCGCGGCCAATTTGCGCCGGATCGTCGCTCCCGCTAAGCCGCGATGCTCGAGCTGGGCACGCCAGGCCAGAACGTGCGATCGGGTCACCACACGAAACTCATCGGCCGAAGCCAAACCGACAAAACCGCAGAAGTCTTCCAGGTCATTTTGGTAGGCGCGTCGTGTTCGAGGGTTGTCCAGGTTGGCAAACCACTCGACTGCAGCGGGTACCCGAGCCAAATCCTGAAATTCGACCGCCGTCAGCCTACGCTGATCGTTCTGGGCAGTTTTCGTCAGTTCCTGCATATCTATCTCTCTGTTGGCACCGTCACGATCACTAATGGTCATCCCAGTCACAAAAACACCGCGCTAAGCTTTCAGCGTACGAAGATCGGATAAACGGTAATAATTGGTGATAACCTATTTTATTGCCAGTGATCTCGAGCAATACAAATTCACTCTAGTATAGATGGATATCAGGATGCGCCGCTTTTGGCCTAAGCTAAATGACAACGGGTTTAACACCCAGAAAAGCATGAGTCGCGAGCGTTTTCTATTGAATTAGCGATCTTGAGCACGAGTTAGCATAGCGAGTCGAATAGCGTCTGTAGCGTTAGGCCGCGTGAGCGGCCCGACGGCTTCTAACTGGTAAGCCTAGCGGCTGCGTTCACGCTCTGATTGCGGTAAGCAGCGCTGTGATACCGACGTGCTCGGTATCATTTGAGGTTTGGGCGAGCACATGAAAGCTCATCTCCGTGCCCCTCTTGGCAGGGTTTCGGTCAGCAGCAACCACCAGTGGCTCCTCCAGTTTTATTTATATCCTGCTGTGTGATCGCCTCAGTTAGTTCATATTCATGTTGTGAAATGATAACCATTTTCTACGAACTATAGTAGTTCTAGGTATTATATGAGGTGCTCAGGATATTACTTGGGGGGAAGGCGTGCGAATCGGATCTTGTCTCGCTTTTAAATAGAGCAGCAGCGTTGTAATGTCAGTGAAACAAGCGTGGTTGTGGTCAAGTTATAAACAGGCTGAATATCAATGGTCTTTCTAATGGTTTTGGTGATGTGACCTGTTCAACCTCAGCGTCAATGTAATATCCTAATGACGGATACTAATGGATATAGCTATGCTAGTCAAAATCTTCGATTCGCCTGTCGCCGTAGCCACTCGACAGAGTGCTGGCAGAGTACGTTTAGATGGCTGGCTTTAATTCGTTGATCCTAGAATCCATACTACTCAATCGTGACAGATTTTTTTAACTCACTTAACTCTGTCGAAAGTTCCAAAATCTTAGCATCTGCCTCCAATAACAGCGATAGCAGACTATCTCGCTGAGTTTTTATGTCTCGAATTTGGTCGCGTAGGCTCCGATTTTTCTCTCTGTGGCTCCCCAGCTTCTTGTGTTTGGAGGCATTTATGTAAGGAGAGAACGATTCTGTCCAATTTTGGATTTCGAGAACTAGGGCTGGAAACCGGCTTTTCTTTAGCGCTGACGGATCTAGCCCGGCTTCTCGTGCAACATTATTTTGAGTGATCACAGTTCCAGCAGGGACGATCAAAGACTCCCTCTTTATTAACCTTTCGAAGGCCGCGCGAAATCTATCTTCCGCTTTTGAAGTAGGGTGCGCCACCTCAGTGCTCCGCGATTTCAATGATTTTTAAAATGCTCCGAACGGCATAGTGCTGTGCTTCTAGTGACTGTTCGTAAGGAGAATGCACAAGAGCAGTTAACTTCCGTTCTCGTATGATGGATTCCAATTTAACCATGGATTTTTTCTTATTTTTATCGATCAAAAGGTGAGCGCAAGGACCCGTATCCACCCCCCCTCCACATCTAAGAATGTTTTCTACTCCGCCGTACTGGCAGGTTCCGCGATAAGTGCAGATACCTAGCAGGACGTCTCTCCAGGACAGCTCGCCATTTCTTGCAGCGCGCGTTAAGCTTTTATAATCGGTCTCACATATAGGAGAAAGCATTTCACGTTTGCGCTCAACCCCATAGGCAGATATGTAACGGTCCTCCAGAAAACTTAAGGCGCCAGAAGCCTGGACATCGTACATTGCCTTTAGATATTCCGACTTGGCCTCTTCGTTGAGTAAAATGTTAGAGTATCCTTGGCGGTAGTATAACGACTGATTTCTCGAAAGGTGCTTCAGTTGATATTGAGCTGACTCATCTGTTACCATATTTGAGGCGTGCATGTTAACAGCGCCTGTTCGCCTCAGTTGGTGCCATGTAAATTCCCAAACTTTGCCGACCGAGAACTTTTCTCTGTCAAGGGATGGCGTGACCAACTGGGCAACTTCCAAGTCGCGGCTTTGGATAGTGATTTCGGTCAGATCGAAAAGTCTAGGATGAGTGGCTATTACTTCCATATATGAAAAGTAGGATGGGCGTTTAGTCATATCCATTTCAACCCCAGCACGTTTTGACCAAGGCTCATACGCTCTATTAATGAGGTAGGGGTTAGCATCGTACTCATTATCATAGGGTACCGTCGGGTCTTGTCGTGCACAGCGCATACGTAAATTTGCAACCAACGACATGGCGCGAATCGCAATTTCGATGGACGGAGATACTACCCACCGGGCGTCAGAATCATGATAGATCTTGGTCGTCTCGCCCGATACCAGCCAAAGACGCCCAAATTGGTCATCGTCTACGTAGCTTAGGCAGTCAGCGCGTAGCTCAGAAGCTTCGCGGTATCTCATCATTGAAAAACTGAGCAGGTATGCCAAGCCGACTTGTTGCGCCATGGTTAACAGCGAGGCGAACAATGTTATTCCGAGTCCATAGCTATCTACCTCAGTGTCTTCTTCAAGGATCCAGGTTTGGAACAGCGTTTCCAGTTGGTACTTTTTAAGAATGCTCGAGAACTTTCCACCGTGAACTGCGCTTCTATGATCTTTGTAGATTCTAGATCCGAAAGCAGCACCAAGACCCTTTCGGTTACCATAGCATGCCTCCACTCCGTAGAATTGTAAGCTTACCTCTAGGCAGTGACAAAAACAGGCCTCGAGATTAGCGCTGTTGCTCACGAAGTCATCGAGGAACTCGCGCAGTCTGCTTACCTGATATTGCCAAATTCGTGGAGGTATATATGGGGTTTGTCGGGTTGCGTGAGTGCCAGAGGATGATACAAGCCGCGCAATTTGCTTCGGTTCGAGAACTGTGAATCCCAGAGACGCTCGATGCTCATAGAGGCCGTGCAATATTGACACCAGACCAGCGGCGGCGGATGAGGCCAATTCCATCGAGATTTTTTCCAGAATTGGAATATTAGAATTCAACTCTGTGATTTTTATTCCGTACCTACTGCAGCACTCGAAAATTTTATATAATTTTACGAACCTCGCTTTTAGGTTTGCGGCCGTGCCAACAGGCTGGTGCCCATACAACCACCAAGCGCAGATCTGCCGAAGCCTATCGCCGTTGAATAGACTATTTTTTGCCTTAAACTTAAGCTCTGCACTATCGTTGAAATTTATTATGGAAGAGGAGGACGACCAGGGCGTTAGATCCCATATGACATCTCCATATTGGCTTATAGTCGCGCCCTGCTTGTCCCGAATAATGGGGAAGTCGGATCGTGGAGGCCATGTATCTAACACGAAATTAGGTATGTAGTCACCCGTCGACTCAACCCTAATGTTAATATTGCGCGGTATCTTCATCTGCCGCCTCCAATAGTTGAATAAATCCATCCCATTTCGGGTGATAATGGCTTTCGGCTACCCTGTCGAGTGCTTCCTTTACCCACTTGGCGCGATTTTGATTTGACTCAGCAAAAGATCGGAGTTTCGAAGTAACGGCATCTATTGCAAGCGCGCAGGGATTCGAGTTATGCTGAATGAGTTGGGACTTATAGGTGGCGAGTTCCAACGTTTTATAGTGGCGGTACGATGCTAAAGACCATGCATGGTCTTGAGAATCAATGTCACGATGACTTGCGCAAAATAGGCAACCCGCAGGGCTTATGCAGTCTGGAACTGTTGCATGCTTGGGTATTGCGCTAATTGCTAGAGGGCTCGCAATACTACAACCCCCCGCACCTGCCGCTTGGAGTGTCGGATCATGCGCCTTGTAAAACGAGCTTATTTCAACTAACGCCATCTGAAAGTTTGGAATATGATAATGTCGAAAGTAAGTTTCTTTTGTGTGCTGTCCTTGTTCGAGAGTCAACTGTAGGTTTTTGGTTTGCCGAGCAAACCAGTTTAGCTTCAATTTCCTAAGATTTCTGGCGAGTATTGATGTTATACCGAGCATTTCGCACCGCGATTTCACAGCTTCAAAACTTGGGGCGAAGTCTGAGAATGTCTTGCGTTGGTGTGAGAAGAAGGGGAAAAGTAGATCATTGGCCTCAAGTGGGTAAAGCTCATTGCGCCACTTAAGGTAATGCTCGAATATTTCTTTATATCCGCTAAAGATCTCAAATTCCACAGCACCTTTCTTTCGGTTTTTGTATATTCGCCTAACTTCGTAACCGTCACTCAAGCCTTTGTAGGAAAATTTCCCGACTTTCAGCTTTCTGGCTTCGGCCAGATTTATTGCGGTCTGCGATATAAAAATCAACAATTCGGCCATTACCCTTAGGTTGATTAGAGGGTACCTCGAACTAAAAGTTTCAGTTATAATATCCGCAGGGGGCGTATATGAAGTTATTGCGGCGACTCTAAAATTCTTGCTACCCGGCTTGTAGCGTAAGTATTCTTTTAGTGTTCGCCCGTCGCTAAGTGAAATTACTACAGGAATGGTCGATTGTATATTTTCAATTGTGAGGCTGCGCGTAACATCATGCAGAAATCGCCCAAACTCGAATGCCCTTGGCAAATCCAATTTTTCAGACGCTTTCTTCATTCTTGACCGATTTCGGCTTCTGATTTTGCTCTTGCAAAATGGGGTGCGCGAATGCAGGCCGAGGTTAAAACCCAATATCTCGTCTATGAGAGACCCTAGTTTTGAGGCGAGGTTAGTTGCATGTTCGCCATCGATGGCGCCATTGCGAAAGCGCTCCCACAGGTAGTCAGCCCATGCCAAATAAAGGTTTTCAATGCTCTCGATGGTTATGGACGCGCGTCTTTCTTCTGCCCACCTGAAAAATGCTCTAATTGCGACAATCTTCCCTCTAAGCGTCAACGGGCTGCCCCCACCTACAATCTTTCCGTTAAGGACTTCATGTATTTTGACTACGAGGGGTAGCCTTTCGACGAGAAGTCTTTTATTTTTAGAGGCTAACAGCTTTTTGCTATTTCGCACGTTTCCCACTACGCCATTCTCGTACACTAGGCAACGCAAGTCATGGCGGGTTTCCGCAGCCCCATAATTAACACTTGGAAACGTTAAAGCAGGCAAGTGGTTAGTTATCATAATACCTACCTAAAAACTCTCTTGTGAATCTGTTGTTCGCTTCCGCTTTGATCGGGGTGCTCTCTACAAACCTAATATACCTAAGCGTAGTACTTTCATTTTTGTGCAGTAATGCGTTTTTTACCATCGTGAGCGCGTGCTTCGGATCTATAGATAATGCTACCTTAGTATACTCGGTGGCGAAAGTGGCTCTAGACCGATGAAAAGAAAACCCATGCATTACGGCTAAGCCGCGGGACAGCCCTTTTTTTCTTAGATCGTCCATCGCCACATTCACTGCAGGTGAGGTAGTAGTTCCTCTTTGTGCATAAGAGTTACCGCGGCTTGTTAAAAACAGGAAGTCTTTATTTGCTTTTTTAGCTTGAACCTCTCTTTTGGCTCGACGCGTACAATTGCTGTAAGTGATTAATGTTGCCAGCAGCAGTGCCGGAATTTCTATCAGTCCAGAGATGTTGTATTTAGTGCGCACTGGGGGAGATGCTGTCGGGCCCACCCTAACGAGAAAAGTTTTATCTCGGACGGGGTGCTGCGTGGCCATCAAAAGATTCTTGATCTTCAAGTCGCATATTGTTTGAATTCTCATGCCCGAGTGAAATCCTAAAAGAAGCATGTAGTATAACTCCACAGGACAGTACTTCTCGGCAATGTCCAAAACTCTTTCTCGGTCTTCGGCGGAGACTGGAAAGACTCCATCCTCCAGTTCTATGCCCCGTTTGCCCGCATTAGGGATGCTTAAGTCACTTGATTCAATTTGCAGCGTGCGCTCAAATCCCGTAATACTTTGAGTTGTTATAGTTATTTTTTTGTCTGTCCAAAGCTTGGCCGCAGATGGGATCAGTCCACATTTCTTTACCCAACGGTAGAAATGGATAACTTGATTCATCCTGGTTTTAGCTGTGGAAGGCGCAATATTCCCTGCATTCATTTCTGCAATAAGATATCCCCGATATCGCAGGAGGCAGCGTTCGTCCCTTCGTGTAGGAAAATATTTCCAGTCCAAGCTCTCTTTCTCTAACCATGATGCATAATGTTGGAGAGCATAGGCTTGAGATAGCGCTGTTTTAACATCCTTTCCATTAGCGATGACTTGTTCCCGAAGCCAAGAGTTAGCTTCCCTCCATGGCGTACAAGTTTTCCAAAACAATGCAGGCAAGTCATGCACTGTTATTTCTTCGGACTGTTCCCAATGCACTTTGTCAAGCTCAATGCGTGCATGGCTTGCATGATACTTGATGCTTTCTAATCTTGCCATTTTGGGCGCTTTCGTTGCTCACCAGGTCTTCAATAACTATCAACATTTCGGCCGGTTGTCCAATGCTCTATCAGGCGTGTTTAGCAAGAGCAATTTTTTACGGTAATTCTTACAGTCACAAAAAGACCAACCAAAGTGGGGCCATCAAAAGCAGATTTAATGCCTATTTCTGCCGTGTTCAGAGATGCATGGCATAGGCGTGGCGCTCGGCTAGTATTGAAGTTCATTAGCTCTTGCTAGTCGTATGGCTCGGTCTCGCGCTCGGCTCAACGTGAGTTGCTATACGAAAATGCTATTCAAAGTGGTACCTCTAAATTTTAATCACGTAGGAGGTGTTGAGTTGACAGATACTCGGTGAGGCTCCTGCTGTTCGCGCACGTTGAGCAAGCCAAAATAACAGTATGAAAATGGTAAGTCGCGGAGGGCTTCGCCTATCCTCATAATGTCCATGGTTTCACTTATTCATATCGAGTCCATGGCATCAACTAATCTGTATCCGCCGTCCTTGGGCAAATCGGCGGGTGCCAAGTTGAGGGTGATGCGTCGCGCCGGGAATTCCAGTCCACAGTTGAGGATGGCGCTGCGCACGCGATCCTTGCTCTCCTTCACCGCGCCTTCGGGCAAACCCACCAACGTCAGCGTCGGCAGGCCGTTGGCAAGATGGCATTCAACGGTGACGGCGGGTGCTTCGACGCCAACCTGGGCACGGCTCAGAACGATCGCGAGGGACATGTCTTTCCTTGAAGGCAGCACCGCTTCCTGCGGCGAGCTGAAGGATAGTCATTGCTCCGGCGCGTGGCCCCGTGCATGTTCTACGGCATGTGTATGAATGGAAGGAAGAGTGATGACCAGTAATGGAGAGTGGCCTGTGCATCCAGGGGAAATTCCAAGCGAGGAGTTTCTCGGACCGCTGGCCTCTGCGGTCACCTACGCCGGGGCGCGAGCCGGTGACTTCGAAGCGCTTGTTGCCATCCGGATTGACGCCATGCGTGAGAGCCTTGAGCGCATTGGTCGATTTGATCCCGTGCGCGCCCGCGAACGTTTCCGGGACGGCTTTTCCCCCGAATTTACTCGTCACGTTGTGGTCGCCGGCAAGCGGGTGGGTTTTGTCGTGGTCAAGCCGCGTATCGACGGACTGTTGCTCGATCACCTCTACATCAAGCCAGTCGCACAAGGATCAGGAATAGGTTCGATTGTCCTTCGTCAGATCTTCATGGAAGCAGATGCGGCGGCACTGACGTTATATGTTGGGGCGCTGAAGGAAAGCGCTTCAAATCGGTTTTACACTCGTCATGGTTTTCAGTTCGTCGAAGCTGGTGAATTTGATAACTATTATGTTCGGCACGCTGCTCAAGGCTGCTCGCCAGTGGGTGGCTGAACGAAACCTTCATAGACAGTCGTTGCTGCGGCGCATGGCCTCGTGCATGTTCTACGGCATGTGGAGAAGTCGACGGACTCAGGGGCGCCATGACCAAGATTGGAATGCGGCCCGTTGTGAGACCACCCCGGAGTTCTGGCTGAACTTGTAGCTCACTTACGACCTGCGCAAAGAAGAGATAGAGCGGGGTGAGGCGATCAAGGCCCAGGTTCAGCGCATTGCGCACTGCGCCTGAGCACCCGCAGCGTTAAACGCTCAACCCTGTGGCTTATCCCCTGACGCTTTCGGCTGGGTCGCCAACTGGGCTTCCATCTCCGCCATCTTCGCTTCCAGTGCCTCAAGTCGGGCGCGGGTGCGGGTGAGGACGACCATCTGGCTGTCGAACTCTTCTCGACTGACCAGATCCAGCTTGCTGAAACCGCTTTGCAGAAGGGCTTTGAATTGCGTTTCGAATTCACTGCTCGAAACCGGGGATTCGCCTTTCAGCAAACGGGAAGCTTGAGCACTGATGGCGTCGAGAAAATCTTTGGGCGCGAGCATGATGGGATTCCAGGTTCAGATGCGCGGCAGTGTACCACGCAGGGTCTACAGTCCTTGGATGGACGGGCATTGCACGGTAATCGCGCATCGTGGCGTGCATGCGCGCACTGTTGTTGTGCGCAGGGCCATCTTGCCGACGTGCTCACTTGCACTAATCTTGATAGATACACCGTATTCAATGAAATTCAGCGAAATGGCAAGCTTTCTGCTTAGTGGCTTATGACCCATGCACTGATGCAGTCGCTGTGACGAATCCAGTGCGACAGGCGAAGCGGGGAAGTGTTTCGTCAGGAGCAGTTTTCTGGCGTTGATCTGGAATGATTCGGGCCATCGACGCGTTACAAAGCCAGACACTGCGCTTAGACTTGAGTCGGGTTTGTTTTCCTGGGGCAAGTCCACCAATTCGGGAGAAAGTTTCATGAAGCTAGTCACTGCCATCATTAAGCCGTTCAAGTTGGATGACGTACGCGAGTCGTTGTCCGAAATCGGCGTGCAGGGCATTACGGTAACTGAAGTGAAAGGCTTCGGACGTCAGAAAGGCCACACCGAGTTGTATCGCGGTGCGGAATATGTAGTCGACTTCCTTCCCAAGGTGAAGATCGATGTTGCGATTGATGACAAGGATCTGGATCGGGTTATCGAAGCGATAACCAAAGCCGCCAATACCGGCAAAATCGGTGACGGCAAGATCTTCGTGGTTAATCTGGAACAGGCCATTCGCATCCGTACCGGCGAAACCGATACCGACGCAATCTAAGCCGCCCACCCCAACGCCCCAGGAGAAAACAATATGACTCTGCGTCAATTCGCAGGGCTAGGAGCCCTGTTGTCCCTCGTCACCCCTGGCTTGGCCATGGCGGCAGACGAAGTGGCAGCCCCAGTCCTCAACTCAGGCGACACCGCCTGGATGCTGACTTCGACCGCTTTGGTGCTGTTCATGACCATTCCCGGTCTCGCCCTGTTCTACGGCGGCATGGTCCGCTCAAAAAACATTCTTTCCGTGATGATGCAGTGCTTCGCCATTACCGGCCTGATCAGCATCCTGTGGGTCATCTACGGCTACAGCATTGCGTTCGACACTACCGGTATGGAAGCAGGCGTCGTCAACTTCAACTCCTTCTTCGGCGGCATGGGCAAGGCGTTCCTGGCGGGTATCACCCCAGCGAGCATCACAGGTCCAGCTGCGCTGTTCCCGGAAGCCGTATTCGTCACCTTCCAAATGACCTTCGCCATCATCACGCCGGCGTTGATCGTCGGTGCGTTTGCCGAGCGCATGAAGTTCTCTGCGATGCTGATCTTCATGGCCATCTGGTTCACCCTGGTCTATGCGCCGATTGCGCACATGGTCTGGAGCGGCGTCGGTGGTCTGTTGTGGGACTGGGGCGTACTCGACTTCGCAGGCGGCACCGTCGTGCACATCAACGCCGGTGTTGCCGGTCTGGTGGCTTGCCTGGTACTGGGCAAGCGCAAAGGTTTCCCGACCACGCCAATGGCTCCGCATAACCTGGGTTACACCCTGGTCGGCGCGGCAATGCTCTGGGTGGGCTGGTTCGGCTTCAACGCCGGTTCCGCTGCTGCGGCCAACGGCACTGCAGGCATGGCGATGCTGGTTACCCAGATCGCGACCGCCGCTGCGGCACTGGGCTGGATGTTCGCTGAATGGCTGACCCACGGTAAGCCAAGTGCATTGGGTATCGCATCGGGCGTGGTTGCAGGTCTGGTTGCAGTCACTCCAGCGGCCGGTACAGTCGGCCCGATGGGTGGCTTGATAATCGGTCTTGCAGCGGGCGTGGTGTGCTTCTTCTGCGCCACCACCCTGAAACGCAAAATGGGCTACGACGATTCCCTGGACGCCTTCGGTGTACACGGTATCGGCGGTATCCTCGGCGCGATCCTGACCGGTGTATTTGCAGCCCCTTCGCTGGGCGGCTTCGGCACTGTGACTGACATTGCTGCCCAAGTCTGGATCCAGTGCAAAGGCGTCGGCTTCACGGTGGTCTACACCGGTATCGTGACCTTCATCATCCTCAAGGTGCTGGACGCGGTCATGGGCCTGCGTGTCACCGAAGAGGAAGAAGCAGTCGGCCTCGATCTGGCGCAACACAACGAACGTGGCTACAACTTGTAATCACGTTTGAAAAAATGCCCGGGCGACCGGGCATTTTTTTGTCTGGTGTTTGTCGATAGGGTGTTCACGCACGCTGACGTGCGCAATGGCTGGGGTGAAGCCGGTTGATTATCGCGGCTGGCGGGGTTATCCGACGGGGTTCCTGCGTTAGCCAGAGGCTTACAAACAACGTGGTTCATTACTCGCTTTGTTTTTTTTTCCAGCGCGTTAGAATGCGCGCCGAAGGGCGGAGAACTGTATGTGGCAACAGACCAGAATCACCCTGCGGGCCCGGCCCCGCGGATTTCATCTGGTGACCGACGAGATCCTCGCAGGGATTGCCGAGCTGCGTGAGTGTCGTGTCGGACTGTTGCATTTGTGGCTGCAGCATACCTCGGCGTCGTTGACCATCAACGAGAACGCCGACCCGGCAGTACGACGAGATTTCGAGCGTTTTTTCAACCGTCTGGTGCCCCAGGGCGTTCACGGCTATGAACACGATGACGAAGGTCCCGACGATCTGCCTGCGCACTTCAAAGCCAGTTTGCTAGGCTGCCATCTTGTTCTACCTGTTACGGCAGGAAGACTGGCATTGGGCACCTGGCAAGGTGTTTATTTAGGAGAGCATCGCGATGCGGGCGGTGCGCGTAACGTCCTCGCCACTCTCCAGGGTGAAGGGGCATGACCGCCGTTTAACGGCGGATGTTGAATTTTTCCCGGCTGTCTTAGAAATTACGCGCAGCTGGGCTATAACTAATCTGCTTTCGCAAGTCATGAGGTAGAACATGAGCGACGACGACATCGAAAACGAAGGTCTGGAAGACGATCTGGAAGGTGAAGAGGACGGTGAGGAGCTTGCCGCTGCTCCCGAAGATGATGGTTCGGACGCTGAAGACAGCCCCGAAGCGTCAGTAACGCCAACCAAAGGCAAGGCCAAGGCCGCCGTTTCGGTTGATGAACTGCCTAGCGTAGAGGCCAAGAACAAAGAGCGTGATGCTCTGGCTCGCGCGATGGAAGAGTTCCTTTCCCGTGGTGGCAAGGTGCAGGAAGTGGAGGCCAACGTGGTCGCTGATCCGCCCAAGAAGCCTGACAACAAGTACGGTAGCCGCCCTATCTAAGGGTGTCAGATACCGCGCTGGAAAAAGCCTGCTGTCGCTGCGGGCTTTTTTTTGCTTGAGATTTGCGGCTGACGCAGCTCCTACAGGTTGAAAGCGTTTAACCCCAACGCGCAAGGACATCCGGCAACTGCGTAAGGCTGCTGATCTCGGCGTCGGGTGCTTTGTCTGCTTCCCACGGCTTGCCGGCAGGGTTGTACCAGATCGCGCGCAGACCGGCTTGTTGGGCCCCGGCGATGTCGTCGCCCGGATGATCGCCCACATGCACCGCGTGCCCGGCCTGCGCGTTGCCGCGTTTGAGGGCTTCAAAGAAGGGCGCAGGATCGGGCTTGCCGATCCCCAGGTCTTCGGCACACAGGGCGAAGGCAAAGTAATCGGCCAGCCCCAGGCGGCGCACATCCGCATTGCCGTTGGTGACCACCCCAAGGGTGTAGCGCTTGGTCAGAATCTCCAGCGTTGGCACCACTTCCGGAAAGATATCCAGCTGATGGCGTCCGTGCAGGAACACTTCGAAACCTTCCTCGGCCAGTGCTTGCGCCTGATCATGACCATAACCGGCATCTTCGAGGGCATGAAACAGCACGCGGCGTCTCAGCGCACTGATGCGGTGCTTGTAAGTCGGATCAGCGTCCACCAGTCGCGCGCGAATGTCCCACAGATGCTCTACCGGCACGGGGCCCAGTTTTGGGGCGTGCTCGGCCAGCCAGTCGCGCAATGACGCTTCTGCACCGACGATGGCCGGCGCGGTGTGCCATAACGTGTCGTCCAGATCAAACGTGATCAGCTTAATGCTCATGGTCAGAAGAACCCTTGCGTTTGGCCCTCGGGTGGGCGCTGTCGTACACCGTCGCCAGATGCTGGAAATCCAGATGGGTGTAGATCTGAGTGGTCGAGATGTCGGAGTGGCCGAGCAGCTCCTGTACCGCGCGCAAATCCTGGGATGACTCCAGTAAGTGGCTGGCAAACGAGTGCCGCAGCATGTGCGGGTGCAGGTTCTGGCCCAGCTCGCGCTCGCCCGCGGCCTTGACCCGAAGCTGAATGGCGCGAGCGCCCAAGCGGCGGCCTTGCTGGCTGACGAACACGGCGTCGTCCTGCGGGTTGGCCAGCGCGCGCAGCGTGAGCCATTCGCTCAACGCCGCGCGGGCTTTGCTGCCCACAGGCAGGACGCGGGTTTTGCTGCCTTTACCGAGTACCTGGACCAAGCCGTCGGCAATGTCCAGTTGCTCGCAGTTCAGGCCCGTCAGTTCAGACAGGCGCAGCCCGGACGAATAGAACAGCTCCAGAATCGCCTGATCACGACGGGCAATGAAATCATCCTCGACGCCACCCTCCAGCAGCTGCAACGTGCGGTCGGCATCCAGCGTCTTGGGCAGGCGTCGTTCGCCTTTGGGCGGTGACAAACCGTCGGCGGGGTCGTGTTCGCAGACCCCTTCACGATGAAGATACTGATAAAACCCGCGCACGGCGGACAGTAACCTGGCGAGGCTGCGGGACGACTGACCTTGTTGATGCAGGCGCGCAACCAGACTGCGCAGGGTCGGGGCGTCCAGCGCAGTCCAGGTCGAGACCTGGTGTTTATCGCAATAGGCGAGCACCTTGTTCAAGTCCCGCCGATAGGCGTCCAAGGTGTGAGGCGACACCTGGCGCTCACTGCGCAGGTGAGTGCAGTAAGCATCCAGATGCGATTGCATGACTAGCGAACCGAGCGCAAAGCGTTGGCGTGGCGGGGCAGCAGACGCGCGAGCACGTCAGCGATGTAGCTCAGGAACAAGGTGCCTACCGAGCTTTTGTAGTGCTGAGGATCACGGCTGCCAATGGCCAACAGGCCGTGCAGGCCTTGATGGTTCAGCGCCACGATAGCGGTCGAGCCGACTTCCTTGCTCTGATCAGCGCCAAACAGGAAATCCAGTTCGTGCTCGCGCAGCGCGCCGCAGATCGTCTTGTCGCCTGAGATCAGCCCGCCCACGGCTTTGTGCGCTTGCTCGCTGCTGACCCAGCGCCCGACCGGCATCGGGTTGTCGCTGAACAGTATCAGGCTGACAAAAGGCACCTGAAAGTCCTGACGCAGACTGTCTTCCACGGCGATGACGATTTCTTCAAGGCTGGTGGCGTCCATCAGGTCAAGGATCAGGCGGCGCGTTTTATCGAACAGTCGGTCGTTGTCCCGGGCCACGTCCATCAGCTGCGAAAGCCGGTGGCGCATCTCGATGTTGCGTTCGCGCAGCAGCTTGAGCTGGCGTTCGACCAGCGACACGGTATCGCCGCGCTGGTGCGGAATGCGCATCGCCGACAGCAGCTCATCGTGCTCGGCGAAGAACTCCGGGTGTTGTTGCAGGTAGGCCGCGACCGCCTCGGCTTCAAGGGCTGGCGCTGCGTGATCGGCGCCGGGCGTGTCGGTTGAAGTCTTCGGCTGGTCGGTCATTGGATGATCTCGCTCATAGACGTACTTGGCCTTCGTAGACACGAACAGCAGGGCCCGTCATCAATACCGGGTGACCGGGGCCGGCCCACTCGATGGACAAGCGCCCGCCGGGCAGGTCGATCAACAACGGCGAATCCATCCAGCCTTGGCTGATGGCCGCCACTGCCGCCGCGCAGGCGCCGGTCCCGCAGGCCTGGGTTTCCCCGGCGCCGCGCTCCCAGACACGCAATTGTGCGCGCTGACGATCGACGACGTGCAGAAAGCCGACGTTTACCCGGGCCGGGAAGCGCGGATGGTGTTCCAGCTTCGGGCCCAGCGTGCGCACCGGCGCATTGTTGATGTCGTGGACGCGTAGTACCGCATGGGGGTTGCCCATGGACACGGCGGCCAGTTCGAGTTGTTCGCCATCGACCTCGACGGTGTAGCTGTCGGCCTGGGCTGGCGCATCGAACGGGATATCAGCGGGCACCAGACGCGGCGCGCCCATGTCGACGCTGATCTGGCCGTCGCTGCGAATATCCAGCTCGATGATGCCGCTCTTGGTTTCGACCCGGATCTGTTTTTTGGCGGTCAGGCGCTTGTCGAGCACGAATCGGGCGAAACAGCGCGCGCCGTTGCCGCACTGTTCGACTTCCGAACCGTCGGAATTGAAGATCCGATAGCGAAAGTCCACATCCGGATTGCTCGGCGCTTCGACCAGCAACAGCTGATCGAAACCGATGCCGGTGTGTCGATCACCCCATTGCTTGGCGTGCTTGGGCAAAATGTGCGCGTGCTGGCTCACCAGGTCCAGCACCATGAAATCGTTGCCCAGGCCATGCATCTTCGTAAAACGCAGCAGCATGGGATTACTCCGGCAGCAGGCTTTCGCCGGCAAACAACTCGGCCACGGTTTCTCGGCGACGGACTTCGAATGCCTGGGCGCCGTCTACCAGCACCTCGGCAGTCCGGCCGCGTGTGTTGTAGTTGGAACTCATGACGAAGCCATAGGCGCCGGCGGAATGCACAGCCAGCAGATCGCCTTCAGCCAGGGCCAGGTCGCGCTCCTTGGCCAGGAAATCACCGGTTTCGCAGATCGGACCGACGATGTCGTACGTGCGCGTTGCGCCGTCGCGCGGCTGCACGGCGGTCACGTCCATCCAGGCCTGATAGAGCGCCGGGCGGATAAGGTCGTTCATCGCCGCGTCGACGATGGCGAAATCCTTGTGCTCGGTGTGCTTGAGGTACTCGACGCGGGTCAGCAGCACGCCGGCGTTGGCCACGATGAAGCGACCCGGCTCGAACATCAGCGCAAGGTCACGGCCTTCAAGGCGTTCACGCACCGCGCTGATGTAGTCGCTGGCCAAAGGCGGCTCTTCGTCGCGATAGCGCACGCCCAGCCCGCCGCCCAAATCGATGTGGTTCAGCAGAATGCCGCAGTCGCCGAGGCGATCCACCAGCGCGAGCAGGCGATCCAGCGCATCGACGAAGGGTTCCAGTGTGGTCAGCTGCGAGCCGATGTGGCAATCGACGCCGATCACTTCAAGGTTGGGCAGTTGCGCGGCGCGGATGTAAACGTCTTCGGCGTCAGCGATGGCGATGCCGAATTTGTTTTCCTTGAGCCCGGTGGAGATGTACGGGTGGGTGCCCGCGTCCACGTCCGGGTTGACCCGCAGTGAAACCGGTGCGCGAACGCCCAGTTCGGCGGCGACCACTTGCAGGCGCTCAAGCTCGTCGGTGGATTCGACGTTAAAGCAATGGACGCCGACTTCCAGGGCGCGGCGCATGTCGTCGCGGGTCTTGCCGACGCCGGAGAACACGATCTTGTCGGCTTGTCCGCCTGCCGCCAGCACACGCTCCAGTTCGCCGCGGGACACGATGTCGAAACCGGCGCCCATACGCGCCAGGACATTGAGCACGCCCAGGTTGGAGTTGGCTTTGACGGCGAAGCACACCAGATGCGGCATGCCGCTCAGCGCATCGGCGTAGGCGCGATACTGGGCTTCGATGTGGGCGCGGGAGTAAACGTAGGTCGGCGTGCCAAAGCGCTCGGCGATGGCAGACAACGCAACTCCCTCCGCGAACAATTCACCGTCGCGGTAGTTGAAGGCGTCCATGAATATTCCCTAGTTGGTCGTGTGCTTGTGCGGGGCGGGATGGGTCTTGGCTTCAGGGCTGCTGGCATTGGACGCGTCGTCGTCCGGCAGATACAGCGGGCCTTTTTGACCGCAGGCAGTGACAAGACACGCAACCGCTAGGAGCGCAGCGAGGGACGAGATCAGGCGCTTCATGGCGAAATCCTTTGTATAAGCATTAATTGCGCCCGAGTATACCGACCACCCGACAGATTGCCTATGCGCCGCAGTTCCCGTCCGGCGGGGCTTTGACGCGACTGTGCGCAAAGGTGCGGCGATGGTGCGGATTTTTGGCGCCGCGACCCGCAATTGGGCGGGTATGCTTTGCATTTGCTGCAGTGCGACCGTATCTTGCGTCGCTGCGCCATCAGTAGACACTTCCGAGGTTCCTGCAATGAGTTTGACCGAAGCCCGCTTTCACGACCTGGTCGATGCCACCCAAGAAAAACTCGAGGATATCTTCGACGAGAGCGATCTGGACCTGGACCTTGAGAGTTCGGCTGGTGTGCTGACCGTTAAATTCGAGAACGGCACCCAGCTGATTTTCAGCCGTCAGGAACCGTTGCGTCAGCTGTGGCTCGCCGCGCCGGCCGGTGGTTTTCACTTCGACTACGACGAAGAAGAGAAGCGCTGGGTGTGCGACAAGAGCGAGGAATTGCTGGGCGAGATGCTTCATCGTCTGGCCAAGAGCCAGGCCGGCGTCGACATCGATTTCGAGCCGATTGACGGAAATTGATCGTGACTGCCACTTCCGCGACCCCTGCCAGTCCGCCTCGTCCGGCCAAGCCGCTGTTCAGTAACGTCAGCCCGGCGGTGAAATCGCCGTGCATCAGCATTTGCCGCCTCAATGACGAAAAAGTCTGCACCGGCTGCTACCGCCACGTCGAAGACATCCGCGAATGGCGCGCGGCGACGGATGAGCGGCGGCGAGAGATCGTGGCCGAGTCCGAGGTTCGCAGGGCGAGCACACCTTCACTGTAGGAGCGCGCTTGCCCGCGATTGCGGTGTGTCAGTCACCCGATGCGGTGAAGACGCCCAGTTATCGCGGGCAAGCGCGCTCCTACAGAAGATTGAAGCGTCACGCCTGATCCATCGCCTCGTTCAGCGACTTCTCCAGCTGCGCCTTGTACCGCAGAAACAGGATGGTCTGCCCGCGCTGATCGCTGAGCACGCCTGACAAATCCAGATCCGTGATGTAACAGCGATAACGCTGCGGCTCGCGTCGTCGGTCAAGAATCTCCCGGGCGACCACCGCAAACAACTGCTCGCCAAATTCCAGCTCGGAAAACTCCTTGTTGTTGCAGAACAGCGTGACGCTCACCAGCCCTGGCGAGGCTTCCTCGACGATCGCCTGCACGTCATAAAACGCCTTGTCCAGCGCCAGGGTCGGGGGTGGTCGCTGTTCAACACGTCGCGCGCGGCCTGCGCCGTCCGGCAAGACCCGGTAATACAGCGTTTCCAGCGATGACGGTTCAAGCGGATCCTGCAAAGGTAACGTCGCGCCGCGCCGGTACATCAGCGAATGCAGGAAGCGTTGCAGCGGCAGCAACAGGCTCGACTCATCGTAAAACGGCGAGGTCTGATGCCACACGGCGTTGTGTTCATCGAGCACGTACAACTCAGCCTGGGTTTCGTTGACGCGGTAGAACACCTGGAGGCATTCCGGCTGACCATAAGGAATGATCATCGACAGATCGCTGTCGTCCAGCGCTTGAGGGTCCAGATGCAGCGGGCTGTACGCCGGCAGCTCCTCACTCAAGTAGTCCAGTAGCGCAGGCAGGCTGTTCAGCGCGACGTGGCTAACCTGTCCGGGAATGATCTCCAGCACGTGGTAGTGCTGCTGAACCTGGATCAGGTAACGGTGATTGAGTTTGCGCTTGAGCAGCAACGTCGCGGTATTGATCAGCTCCTCGACGCGCTGGGCAATGGCCGGTGCCCGGTTGTGGCAGAAGCAACGTACGCGCACCAGCGGTGCTGGTCGATTCTGCGGGAAACTGTTGAGCACTTCGGCCATGCAGTCGAGCAGGGCGTGGGGGCCATCGAAACGATTGACCAGCACCTCATGCCAGCTGTTGAGCGTGACCTGGTCGAAGGTCAGCACCAGGTTTTCCCTGACCCCGGCGTAGCTCAGCGAGTCGGTGCGCTCGGTGGTCATCAGGATGTTCAGGTCCTTGTGGTGTTTGAGCGGATCCACGCCCACGTTCACCAGCAACAGGATTTCCACCGGGACACTGGGGCTCAGCAGCGCTTCTTCGCTGACGGGCTGGAGCGGCAAAACAATGCTTTGCTGCAGCGCGCCCTGCAGATTGAACAGCTCGAATTCGGTCAGATCGCTGGTGCCGGGGTGCAGCGCCAGGTGAGTGGTGGTATCGATCACGTTGTTGCGATGGCACCAGGTGAGCAATTGCACCAGTTCCCGGCTGCGTTTGATCGGCGAGAAGTTCTCCCAGTCATGAACGCCCAGATTGCCGTTGTACAGTCCCCACTGGTACTGACCCGGCTCGCGCTTGTTGGGCGATTGCACCAGCGTCAGCGTGTCTTCGGCCAGGTCCGGTGCGATGCCCGGATTGACGAACTCCACCTTGCCTGCCTTGCGCTCGAAGGTTGCGTACAAGCGGCGCCCGAGCACATTGAGGTCACGCTTGGTGATCAGGCTGACGGCGTTTTGGGTGCGTGCAAACTGGGTCAGAAAGCGGTAACTGTAATTGAGCTCATTGACCAACGCGCGTCGCTCATGGGCGACCTGCCGGACTTTCCACTGGCTGCGGCTGTCCAGCAGCGCCAATTGACGGTCGTCCCACTGCCATTCGACGGCCAGCCGCTCCAGCAGCTCGCGCTGCCAGCTGCTGCTGCGAGTCCGCGCGGGGCCCGTGAGTTTTTTGTTCACCTTCAGGTACAGGCTGCGCCGCACCAACTCCAGCCGCTCCGGTTCGCCTCGGCTGCGCAGGTATTCCTCGATCCGGCGGTACACCATCATGTACGGGTCGAGCTCGTCCAGATCCACATGATTGGCAAACACGGCCTGCTTGAAGCCCATGCTCAGGCACTGCACGTGCGGGTGCTCGCTGGCGTAAACCTCAGTCAGCAACAGCTTGAGCACCGACTTGTAGGGAGACTCGATGCCCTTGAACAGCTGCCAGAGCCCGGCACCGATGAATTCCCCGGGCGGGATGTGCGCCATGTTGCCGAGGTCGAGGATTTCATCGGCGCGAATGAACCGCTTGGACAGCAGCGTATGGGTGTAATCGCTGTAGCGCGACTCTTCGTACACCGGCACCAGCCACCACAGCGGCGTGCGCCCGGCCAGCCATATTGCGGTGCGATAAAACTCATCGAGCAGCAGGTAATGCTGGGCCGTGCCGCAATCCTCTGCGCTGAGCTGGGCATCACGCTCGCCGAGAGCAAACCGCGCCGGATCGATCAGGAAAAAGTGCGCCTCAGCCCCCATCGTGGCCGCCCAGACTTCCAGCGCCTGGCATTTCTTGCGCAGGTCTTCGACGGCCTCGGCGCTGAGCGTGGTGTCGTGGCAGATCCAGACGTCCATGTCGCTTTGATCGGCCTGGGCCAGCGTGCCGAGGCTGCCCATCAGGAAAATACCGTGAATGGGGTCCGGTGCACTGCCGCGACGCGGTTTGTACGAGAACGATCGGGTCAGGCGCTGTGCTTCGGTGAGCGCCGGAGCATCTGGCTCGTAGTGAGACACCCCCGCCGGCGTGCTGCCCGAGACATATCCCGGCAGAAGCGGGTGATTGACGTGGAAGAACAGCGGTAACAGCGTCAGCACCGATTGCTGGCGCGTCGACAACCCTTCATTGGCGCGGGCAAGCCGGCCTTCGTTGAGGGTCAGAAAGCGCGCACGCAGCTGGCTGAGTACCTTGCGGTCAATGCCTTCGTCCAGATCGGGTCGAATTTCAAAACTACGCTTCATCGCGACTCAGGCCGGCGAGCGGCAATGCAGGGGTGGCGAGCAGGACGGCAAAAAAGAAGGACAGCGCTGGTGTGGGCGTTCAGCGGCTGATGTGATTCTTATACTGCGCCGACATTTATCGGCGCAGCATCTTACAAATGAAGGGTTCGCGAAACCTTTATTTCACGCGTCCCGGCGAGGTTTCGCGATGTCGGTTTGGTCAGGCAGCTTCTTGGGAAACGGCCAGAATGATCAGCAGCGACTGAGCATGTTCAGCGGCATCCAGCCCCAGGCTGGTCAGGTAGCCCCCGTCGACTTGAGTCGTCAGACCTTTCTCGTGGAGTCTTTTTGCGGCGGCAATGGCTGTGGGCGCGGCCACATGATGGACTTTGAGGCCCTCCTGGGTATTGCTCAGATTGAACAGCGACAGGATTTCCAGTTCAGCAACCAATTCAGGTGTAAACGACATAGGCGCTCCAGACTTTTGTAGTTGATACAGGGCGATGTGAATCGCAGGCGTGACAGCCCCGTGGGTCAAGCGGCAGCGGGACGTTTCAAAGTGTAGTTGTGTCTGGGGGAATTGCCGGGGGAATGTTGCGAGGGGGGAGCCGGTATCACGTATTTTTGTAGGAGCGCGCTTGCCCGCGATGGCGGTGTGTCTGCACCGGATCCGGCAATGACACGCCGCCATCGCGGGCAAGCGCGCTCCTACAAGAGGAAGTTATTCCTCGGCGACTTTCACGCCCGGCGGCATGTCCGGCAGGGCGCGCAGCGCGGCCTCATACCACTGAGTGTCGAACGGGCGGTCGTCCTTGAGGATGCCGTCGATCTCCACGGCAAGCACGTGGGCCATCATTTCCAGAATCTCTTCGCGCCCGTAGCCCACCAGCGTCAGTTTGTTGAAGGTCGCTTTGGCGGCAGGCGGGTTGTCGCTTTCGATCTGATTCTCGATGGCTTCGGTCAGTGTTGCTTCGGCGAAATCTTCTTCATCGTTGTCGATTGGGTCGCTCATGAGGGTCTCGATGTCTTGTCTGAAAGCCGCGCCGCCAGCCGGCAGCGCGGGCGAATACGTGTTTCAGCGACCGGCAAGCAGCGCTTGTCCTCGACTTACCGCGGCCTTGACCTGATTGGGCGCGGTGCCGCCGATGTGATCCCGTGCATTGACCGAACCTTCCAGGGTCAGCACGGCAAAGACGTCCTGCTCGATCTGGTCGCTGAAGCGGCGCAGTTCTTCCAGCGTCATTTCCGCCAGATCCTTTCCGCTCTCGATGCCGTACTTCACAGCATGGCCGACGATTTCGTGGCAATCGCGGAAAGGCAGGCCGCGGCGCACAAGGTAGTCGGCCAGATCGGTGGCGGTGGAGAAGCCACGCAGCGCGGCTTCACGCATCATCGCGGTTTTGGGTTTGATCGCCGGGATCATGTCAGCGAAGGCACGCAACGAGTCGCGCAAGGTGTCGGCGGCGTCGAACAGCGGCTCTTTGTCTTCCTGGTTGTCCTTGTTGTAGGCCAGTGGCTGGCCCTTCATCAAGGTCAGCAAACCCATCAGGGCGCCGAACACCCGGCCACTCTTGCCACGGACCAGCTCCGGCACGTCAGGATTTTTCTTCTGGGGCATGATCGAACTGCCGGTGCAGAAGCGGTCAGGCAGATCAATGAACTGAAATTGCGCGCTGGTCCAGAGCACCAGTTCTTCGGAGAAACGCGACAAGTGCATCATCGCGATGCTGGCGGCCGAGCAGAATTCGATGGCGAAATCCCGGTCGGACACGCTGTCCAGCGAGTTACCGCCGACGGCTTCAAAGCCCAGCAACTGGCAGGTCAGTTCGCGGTCGATCGGGTAAGTGGTGCCGGCCAGGGCGGCGCTACCCAGGGGCATGCGGTTGGTGCGTTTGCGGCAGTCCACCAGACGCTCGTAGTCGCGGCTGAGCATTTCGAACCACGCCAGCATGTGGTGACCGAACGTTACCGGTTGGGCAGTCTGCAGGTGAGTGAAGCCCGGCATGATGGTCTCGGCCTCTCGCTCGGCCAGCCCCAGCAAACCCTCTTGCAGGCGAGTGATCTCAGCCAGAATCAGGTCGATCTCGTCGCGCAGCCACAGGCGAATATCGGTGGCCACCTGATCGTTGCGGCTGCGTCCGGTGTGCAGTTTCTTGCCGGTGACACCGATGCGGTCAGTCAGACGCGCTTCGATGTTCATGTGCACGTCTTCCAGGTCCACGCGCCAGTCGAAGCTGCCGGCTTCGATCTCGCCCTGAATAGTCTTCAGGCCATCGATGATGGTGTCGCGTTCTGCATCGGTCAGCACGCCGACCTTGGCCAGCATGGTGGCGTGGGCGACAGAGCCCATGATGTCGTGGCGGTAAAGGCGCTGATCGAAAGTGACGGAGGCGGTGAAGCGCGCGACGAAGGCGTCGACGGGTTCACTGAAGCGGCCGCCCCAGGACTGATTGGTCTTGTCGGTGCTCATGAATTGGCTCGCTGTTCTGCTGGTTGCTGTACTGAAAAGTGCGGTGGGCCGATTTTGAAAAGGCGCCGACGATAATAACAGCATTGCCGTTTTTTTATTCCGGACAGCTTGCCGCTGAGGGGTGCGAGCGCAGAGACTGAGGCGATGCGAAAACAGCAAAGCGACGCGGCTCGAAGCGGCCCTCCGGGCAAAGAATTTTTCCTCCCCGAACTGTGTCTTCCCCAGGCGTTGCTGGTGCTCGTCGTCCTGGCCCAATTGCTGGTGTTCGTGCTGATGCTGGTCGAGCCGACGCGGCCGAGTTTCGACTGGGTGCGGATGGCGCTGATGTCGCTCTTCGTGCAATGGGTCGTGTTGTTGTCCGCTGCACTGTTGTGCGGGTTGCGGCCCTGGCTTGCGCGGTTGCACCCGGGCCTGGCCGGCGCAGTGGGCTGCCTGCTGGTGGTGGCGGTGACGCTGGCCTGTACGGCGGTGACTGACTACTACCAGCTGACCGGCGACTTGTCTGTCGACAGCATGATCGAGCGCTACCTGCGTTATTCGTTGATTGCCGTGATCCTGTCGGCGCTGATGCTGCGTTACTTCTATCTGCAGAGTCAGTGGCGCAAACAACAGCAGGCCGAATTGCGTGCCAGAATCGAATCGCTTCAGGCCAGGATCCGGCCGCACTTTCTGTTCAACACACTCAACAGCATTGCCAGCCTGGTCGCGACTGATCCGATCAAGGCGGAGCAGGCCGTGCTGGACCTGTCTGACCTGTTTCGCGCCAGTCTGGCCAAGCCCGGAAGCCTGACAACATGGGGCGAAGAGCTTGAATTGGCGAAACGTTACTTATCGATTGAGCAATATCGACTTGGCGAGCGTCTACAGTTGGACTGGGACGTCAGCGCAATTCCCGACGACTTGCCGATTCCCCAGCTAACCTTGCAGCCATTATTGGAAAACGCGCTGATCTACGGCATTGCACCTCGCGTTGAGGGCGGTGTTGTCAGGGTCGAGGCGGATTATGAAAAGGGGGTATTCATATTGCGCGTCAGTAATCCCTACGACGAAGTGGCCGGGCGGCTTCCTTCAAATGGAACACAGCAGGCCCTGGCAAACATCGGGGCTCGAATCACGGCACTTTTTGGACCCCACGCGAGTCTGAGCGTGGAGCGCCGTGACGGTCGTCACTTCACCTGTCTACGCTATCCTTGTGCGAGACTCACGCAGGAAGCCAGAGCAATATGAATGTCCTGATCGTTGATGACGAACCCCTTGCCCGCGAGCGACTGAGTCGCCTGGTCGGTGAGCTTGAGGGCTATAGGGTATTGGAACCCAGCGCCACCAATGGCGAAGAAGCGTTGTCTTTGATCGACAGCCTCAAGCCAGATGTGGTGTTACTGGATATCCGCATGCCGGGCCTGGATGGCCTTCAGGTCGCCGCTAAATTGTGCGAACGCGACACCCCTCCAGCGGTTGTGTTTTGCACAGCGCACGATGAGTTCGCGCTGGAAGCCTTTCAGGTCAGCGCGGTGGGCTATCTGGTCAAGCCAGTGCGCCCCGAGCATCTGGTGGATGCCTTGCGCAAGGCTGAGCGACCTAACCGTGTGCAGCTGGCGGCGCTGACGCGTCCTGCAGCCGAAAGCGGCAGCGGGCCGCGCAGCCACATCAGTGCACGCACCCGTAAAGGGATCGAGCTGATTCCGCTGAACCACGTGATTTATTTCATCGCCGACCACAAGTACGTGACGTTGCGTCATGAGGACGGCGAGGTGTTGCTGGACGAGCCGTTGAAAGCGCTGGAGGACGAATTCGGTAACCGGTTCGTGCGTATCCACCGCAACGCGCTGGTCGCCCGTGACCGCATCGAGCGTCTGCAACGCACACCTCTGGGTCATTTCCAGTTGTTCCTCAAAGGCCTCAACGGGGACGCGCTGATCGTCAGCCGCCGGCACGTGGCCGGTGTGCGCAAGATGATGCAGCAGTTGTAAAGGGATCGCCTGCGGGCAGCTCCCTGTAGGAGTGAGCTTGCTCGCGATGCTCTTCGCGCGACACCTGCGTTGGATGTGCTGAAGTCTCGCGAGCATGTTCACTCCTACATGGGAAACATACCCAGCGGCGACACGGCGCCACATGGCGCGGCCGAATCGATTGAGATCATGATGCGCGCAGATTATCGACGGCAATGAGGCCCTGCGGGGCCGAGCTGCTATCATCCGCCGCATTACTCAGTACGGATTGATTCATGTCCTCTCGCGAAATCCGCATCGCTACTCGCAAAAGCGCGCTGGCCCTCTGGCAGGCCGAATACGTCAAAGCCCGTCTTCAAGAGGCGCACCCAGGATTGCAGGTCACGCTGGTGCCCATGGTCAGTCGCGGCGACAAGCTGCTGGATTCGCCGCTGTCGAAAATTGGCGGCAAGGGTCTGTTTGTCAAAGAGCTTGAGACTGCGTTGCTCGAGCACGAAGCCGACATCGCCGTGCACTCCATGAAAGACGTCCCGATGGACTTCCCCCCAGGCCTTGGGCTGTTCTGCATCTGCGAACGCGAAGACCCACGCGATGCATTTGTCTCCAACACCTACGCCAGCCTGGAAGCATTGCCCGCCGGCAGCATCGTCGGCACCTCCAGCCTGCGTCGTCAGGCGCAATTGCTGGCGCGCCGTCCTGATCTGACCATTCATTTCCTGCGCGGCAACGTCAACACGCGGCTGGCCAAGCTCGATGCCGGCGAATACGACGCCATCATCCTGGCTGCTGCCGGTTTGATACGTCTGGGTTTCGAAGACCGCATCACCGCCACCATCAGCGTGCAGGACAGCTTGCCGGCTGGCGGGCAGGGCGCGGTGGGTATCGAGTGCCGCAGCGTCGATACCGAACTGCATGCCTTCCTGGCCCCCCTTCATCACGACGACACCGCTGTGCGCGTGACCGCGGAGCGAGCGCTGAACAAACACCTGAACGGTGGCTGCCAAGTCCCGATTGCTTGCTACGCGGTGCTGGAGGGCGACCAGATGTGGCTGCGGGGCCTGGTGGGTGACCCTTCCGGCGCCGTGCTGTTGCATGCCGAGGCACGCGGGCCGCAAGTCGACGCTCAGGCGCTGGGTGTTCAAGTCGCCGAAGCGTTGCTGACCCAGGGCGCGGCGAAGATCCTCAAGGCGGTGTACGGCGAGGCGGATGAAGCGTGAGCAACTGGCGTCTGTTACTGACCCGTCCTGCACAAGAGTGCCAGGCGCTTGCCCAAGTGCTGGCCGACGCCGGGGTGTTCAGTTCCAGCCTGCCGTTGCTGGAGATAGAACCGCTGCCGATCACGCCGGAAAACCAGTCGATTATTTATAAGCTGCATCAGTACTGCGCCGTGATCGTCGTCAGCAAGCCGGCCGCACGGCTGGGCCTGGACATGCTCGACGAGATCTGGCCGCAGCCGCCGATCCAGGACTGGTTTGCCGTGGGCGCCGGTACCGCGCAATTGCTTGATGACTATGGCCTGAAGGTGAGCTTCCCCGAGCAAGGCGACGACAGCGAGGCGCTGCTTGACTTGCCCGAGTTGCAGCACGCCATCGCCGGTCACGATCCCAAGGTCCTGATCATGCGCGGCGAGGACGGGCGCGAGCTGTTGGCGGAGCGTTTGCGTGAACGCGGTGTGAGTGTGGATTATCTGCCACTGTACCGTCGCAAGCTCCCGCAATACGAGGCATTGGCGTTGCCGGATCGTGTCCGGGCGGAACGCTTGAACGGGCTGGTGGTCAGCAGTGGACAAGGTTTTCAGCACTTGCGTCAGCTGGCGGGCGATTTCTGGCCTGAGTTGGCGCAGTTGCCCTTATTTGTACCGAGCCCTCGGGTTGCTGAGCTAGCGCGCACCCAAGGGGCTCGCAACGTAGTGGACTGCCGTGGCGCGAGTGCCGCGGCCTTGCTGGCGGCGTTGGGGGAATACCCCGAGCCTGCCTCTCAGGCGTAAAAATCGACGGGTCGTGTGACGCGATGACGCCCAAATGCAAAGGATGGATACGTGAGCGAGACAGTCTTGCCTAAAGATGACATTGAACCGGTGTTGACCCACAACGCTGAGCCAATCCCGGAACCCGTGCGAAAAGAGCCTTCGGGCAAACGCGGCAGTGGGCTAATCATTCTGGCGTTGTTGCTGGGCGCCGCCGGCGTTGCCGTAGGGGGCTGGAGTGTCTGGCAACTGCGCGCGATCCAGAGCGGCACTCAGCAACAGTCCAGCCAATTGCAGGACGTGGGCGCCCAGGCGCAAGTGCTCAAGCAGAACCAACAACTGCTCACCGAGCGTTTTGCGAAACTACCCGCGGCCGACGAGCTTGAAGAGCGCCGCCGTCTTGTGAGCCAGTTGCAGGGCGATCAACAGCGTTTGAGCCAGCGTGTTGAAACGGTCCTGGGCGCCAGCCGCAAAGACTGGCGCCTGGCCGAGGCTGAACATCTGCTCAGATTGGCCAGCTTGCGGTTGTCCGCGCTGCAGGACGTCAACAGCGCACACGCCCTGGTGGAAGGCGCCGATGAGATCCTGCGTGAGCAGGACGATCCCGCAGCCTTTGGCGCTCGGGAACAGTTGGCCAAGAGCCTCGCGGCCTTGGGCAGCGTTGATCAGCCCGACCGTACCGGCCTGTTCCTGAAGCTGGCTGCGGTACGCGAGCAAGCCATCGCACTCAACGCACTGGCCCCGGAATACAAGGACGACGGCCAATCGCTGTTCGGCCTCACCGAGGGCAACGAAGACACCTATTGGGCAAAGTGGTGGGATCAGATTTCCCGTTTCGTGCGCATCGATTTCAACGCCGACAAGAGTGTGCGTCCATTGCTGGCCGGGCAGAGCCTGACGCAAGTGCGCCTGGCCCTGAGCCTTGCCCTTGAGCAAGCGCAGTGGGCAGCGCTGAATGGCGAAGCACAGGTTTACGCCAAGGCCATGGCTGAAGCCAGGAGCGTGCTGGACAGCAATTTCAATCAGGACAATCCACAGAGCAAGTTGATGGGCGCGCAGATCGACGCGTTGTCCAAACAACCGGTTGCCGTGGTGACGCCAGACCTGTCTCAAAGCCTGAGCGCGGTGCAGGCGTATCTCGAACAGCGCCACACGCCAGTCGGCGGTGCCTTGAGCAAGCAGGGTAATGAGGCGCAGCCGGAGACTTCTCAATGAAGCGCGCCTATCTGATCGTGTTCGCGGTCATCGTGATCGCTGCCCTGGTGGGGCTTGCGATTTCCGAGCACGCCGGTTACGTGCTGATTTCCTACGACAGCTTCCGATACGAATCCAGCCTCTGGGCACTGTTGGCGCTGCTCGCCGCGATCTGGCTGGTGGTGTGGCTGGTGCGCGCTTTGCTGGGGCTGTTGACCACCTCCAGTGGCGTGGTCAATCCCTGGTCAAACCGTAACCGCAGCCGTCGTGTGCAAATCGCGATCGAACAAGGCCAGATGGACCTGGCGGAAGGTCGATGGGCCAGCGCACAGCGTCATCTGCACCGTGCGGCCGAAGCTGAACGCCAGCCGCTGCTTTACTACCTCGGTGCTGCTCGGGCGGCCAACGAGCAAGGCCGCTACGAAGACAGCGATGCGTTGCTGGAACGGGCGCTTGAGCGTCAACCCCATGCCGAGCTTGCGATTGCGCTGAACCATGCGCAGCTGCAACTGGACCGTGGCGACAGCGACGGCGCACTCGTGACCCTGCAGGCCATGCAGCAGCGCCACCCGCACAATGCGCAGGTGTTGCGCCAGTTGCAGCGTCTGTATCGCCAGCTGGGCGAGTGGTCGGAAGTCATTCGCATGATGCCGGAGTTGCGCAAGGACAAGGTCTTGCCGGCGCAAGAACTGGCTGAGCTGGAGCGTCGCGCGTGGGGCGAAAACCTGTCGCTGGCGGCCTATCGCGAACAGACCACCGACGCGGACCTGACGGGATTGCCGGCACTGGACAAGGCGTGGCAGCAACTGAGTTCGGCGCAGCGCCAGGAGCCTACGCTGGTGCTGGCGTACGCCGAGCAGTTACGTCGCCTCGGTGCCGATGCGCAGGCTGAAGAAGTGCTGCGTGCTGCGATGAAGCGCGACTACAACAGCCACTTGGCGCGTCTCTACGGGCTGGTGCGCGGCAGCGATCCGGCCAAGCAGTTGCAAACGGCAGAAGGCTGGCTCAAAAACCACCCTGAAGATCCAGGCCTGTTGTTGACCTTGGGGCGTCTGTGTTTGCAGAGCAGTCTGTGGGGCAAGGCACGCGATTACCTGGAAGCCAGCCTGCGCGTGCAGCGTCACCCGGAAGCGTGCGCGGAGCTTGCCAGGCTGCTGGGTCAACTGGGCGAAACCGAGCGCAGCAATCAGCTGTTCCAGGAAGGTCTGGGGTTGCTTGACAAGCGTTTACTGGCGCGTCCACTGCCGATGTTGAGCAGCGTCTGACCTCATTCCGAGGCCGTGAAAAAAAGACCCGTTAATGGGTCTTTTTTCATTTCGGCGCTCCAGGCAGTAGGAGCTTTCGTTGATTTTTGCGCCTTGGTCGCTCTTTCCTAGAACCGCCTGTATAAAATCTTCTGCCCGGGATCAGTAAGTCCTTAGTTAAACAAAGAAATATCCTTATCCGGCGTCCTTGAAAGCGATGCATGCTTTCCTCTACCGTAACCGCCTTCGTCCTTTGTCACGGATTTTCCATGCATTTGGCTCGGCTACGCACCTTGTTTTTCCTGGCGTCTAACGCCTGTGCATCCTTTCTGGGTGCCGGGATTTATCTTGAGTACCACCTTGGGCCTTCCCTGAATCCGCTGTGTCTGCTGCAGCGTTGCCTTTACGCCGCGTACGGCGTGATCTGTCTGCTGGCGGTCGTGCATGCGCCGGGCAAGCGCGGCTGGCGGGCCTACTCGGGCAGTCTGCTCCTGATTGCGGCAAGTGGTGCCGCGATTGCCGGCCGACAAGTATTCCTCCAGGCATCTGCGCCGGAAGACATGGCCTCCTGCCTGGCCAATCTGCATTACCTCGTCGATACCCAACCCTACCTGAAGGTCCTTATCCTGGTGCTGCAAGGCAATGCGGGGTGTCCTGAAATCAATTGGTCACTGTTCGGCCTCAGCATTCCTGAATGGAGCCTTTTGGCGTTTACCGGCCTGAGCCTGTTTGCGCTGTATTTCTTTTTAATCGGCTTTATGCGCTTCAGATCAATGGACGCCGACGTCAGGGATTAAACGCTTGTATGAACTTTCTGTCCTGCGTACCTTGATGGGCCAGTCGTGCGGGCATAATCTGGGCCGCACGCGTTATTGGAATATTGCTGCTGTCGGCGTGTCTTGATCCGGTTTCTGCTCGGCAGGCCGCATCTTCAATTCGATCACAGGCAGCATCCCCTGAAGGGAAGAGAGAACATCATGTTGGAAAGTTGTCAGAACGCTCAGGAACGCTGGGGTGGGGTTCACAAGCTGATCGATCGTTGGTTGCAGTGTCGCAATGAACTGATCCGGTCCTACGATGCACTGGGCGATACGCCTGAAGCATTGGCCGCCGACCGAAAGGGACTGCAGACGTTTTGCGAGTTACTGGTTGATTACGTTTCTGCCGGCCACTTTGAAGTCTATGAACAGCTCAACAGCGAAGCCAAGGCGTTCAATGACGATCGCGGTCTGGAACTGGCTGACACGATCTACCCACGGCTTAACGTCATCACCGAGACTGCGCTGGCATTCAATGACCGGTGCGACAAAGGCGATTTTTCAGACTGCGCAGTGGTCGCCGCTGAATTCAACAAGCTGGGTGGTTTGCTGCACGAGCGTTTCGAGCTGGAAGATTGCCTGATCGAAGTGCTGCACAACGCGCATAAAGAACAGGACGCCGCTGTTCAGGCTTGAGGGTTGAGCTGCACGGTTGGCAATGAAAAGGGGGTGCATGCATGCACCCCCTTTTTTGTTCCCGGCGTCAGGCGCTGGCTGGAGAAGCGGCCTTATTGAGAGACCGCGATCAGCTCGATATCGAATACCAGCGGCGTGAACGGATCGATCAGGTCGCCTGCGCCTTCTGCGCCATACGCCTGCGACGACGGGATCACCAAGTGCCACTTCGCACCGACGGGCATTTCCTGCAGCGCCGTCGTCCAGCCGGCAATCACGCTGTCGAGGCGAAACCATTGAGGCGCTGTGCTCTGGTCGAAGACAGTGCCGTCAGGCAGGCGGCCCACGTATTTCACTTCCGCGCGGCCATTGATGTCCGGCTTGGGGCCGGTGCCTGGCGTCAGTTCCGTCATCAGAATTCCATCAGCCAGCACCCGCACGCCCGGCTTGGCTTTCTCGGCATCCATGAAGCGGCGTTCTTCTTTCAGCGCGGCTTCGGTCTGCGGTTCGGTCTGGCCTGAGGTTTCAGCCTGAGCGACAGCGGCATCGTGATCACTGAGGATCTGCTCGATGCGCTCCTGTTTGATCGCCAGCGGCTTGTTCTGATACGCCTGCTGCAGGCCCTCGATCAGCGCGGGCAACTGAAGGTCCGGCACTTCCTGACGCAGACGCTCACCCAGACTTGCTCCCAGGCTGTACGCCAGATCGTGGGCGGTGTCGGAGGCAGGGGCATCAGCTGCGTGGGCGAGGGGTAGCAAGAGTAACAATGACGTGAACAGGTAGCGCGACATGAATGCTCTCCGGCCTGGGAAGTGGGGATTATGCCAGCGCGGCGCTGCTAATGTGATGAGGATATGCAGGGATTTTCCGCGATGTGCAACAGAGCGGGGTTTGTAGTGTCAAGATGCCCTAGCGGCGGTGCAGGCAGAGGTCTAGTATGAGCCGCACTCAAAACAGCCAGGAGGTAAGTCATGTCGGCCAAAAAGAAGCCAGTAAACACTCCGTTGCATTTACTCCAACAACTGTCCAGCAGCCTGCTCGAACACCTTGAAAACGCTTGCTCCCAGGCTTTGGCTGACGCCGAGAAATTGCTCGCCAAGCTGGAAAAGCAACGCGGCAAGGCGCAGGAAAAATTGCACAAGTCGCGCACCAAATTGCAGGACGCCGCGACCGCTGGAAAAGCCAAGGCACAGTCCAAGGCCAAAGACGGCGTTACCGAGCTGGAAACCCTGCTCGACGCCCTGAAAAATCGTCAGACCGAAACCCGTTCCTACATCCTCAACCTCAAGCGCGACGCTGAGGAAAGCCTGAAGCTGGCGCAAGGTATTGGACGTGTGAAAGAAGCCGTGGGCAAAGCGCTGAGTGATCGCGCGGCCAAGCCGGCGACTGTAAAAGCAGCACCAGCCAAAGCAACACCGGCAATCCCTGCGAAAGCGTCTGCCAAGCCTGTCGCGAAAACCGCTGTGAAGCCAGTGCCTGCCAAACCAGCGCCCGCGAAAGCACCGGCGGCCAAGGCAGCCAGCAAGCCTGCGGCTAAAGCGCCAGTCGCTGCCAAGGCACCTGTGGCAGCGAAGTCGCCTGCAAAACCTCCCGTCAAGGCAGCGCCTGCGCCTAAAGCGGCTGCAAAAACGGCTGCTGCCAAACCTGCTGCGCCGAAGTCGGCGGCCAAGCCCGCGCCTAAAGCGCCGGCCACCAGCGCTGCTGCTGCAAAACCTGCTGCAAAAGCCCCAGTGAAAGTGGCCGCCAAACCAGCCGCTGCCAAATCCGTTGCGGCGAAACCGGCTGCCAAGTCTGCAGTGGCCAAGCCTGCCGCCAAGCCAGCGGTCAGCAGGTCGCCAGCCAAGGCTGCCGCGAAGCCGGCAGCAAAACCGGCGGCTCCTGCAGCTGCGTCTTCAGACGCCGCCAAACCTGCAGCAGCGCCTGCCGCTACTCCAGCGACACCGTCCGCTGCAGCCACACCTGCCAACGGTTCAACACCGGGCAGCGCTTCCTAAACGAAGCTCGCCATGACGCGCAGCGCTTGCTGCGCGTCATGGTGTTCGTAGGCAGCTGCTCCGGCCAGCTCGTTCAACCAGGCATCTGCGTCGTGCGCGTCTTGCCTCGGCCAGCCTTGAGTCAACGCTTCCAGTCTGCGCAACAGTTCATGCTCAGCCTCCAGTTCAAGCCCTTTGAGCTGCTCGCGTAGGCCTTCCCATTGTTCATCGCCAGCCGACTGTTTTTTCCAGCGCGTGCGTAATTCCCGCAGCGGCGTCACGACGTCTGCGTGCCACGGCGTGGCCAACTGTCCGATTTCTTGCACACGCTGATCACTGCACTCGACGCCGCGTTGCGCCAGCCACACGCCGCACAACAGCGCGCACACATTGGCGCCACGGCTTTGCAACGTCAGGCAGGCCTGCTCGACGCCCGGTCGTGCGTAGAAATCGAGGGTGAAAGTCCAAAGCGCTGAGGGCATAGTCATCCACCTGTTCTGGACGAAGCTGGTAGACTCCGCCGCCATTATGATCCGAATTCAAAGCCTTACCTTACAGCGTGGTCCGCAACGTCTGCTAGAAGACGCCGAGCTGACCCTGCACGCCGGCCAGAAAGCCGGTCTCATCGGTGCCAACGGCGCCGGTAAATCCAGCCTCTTCGCATTGCTTCTGGGTGAACTGACCCCAGACTCCGGCGATTGCCTGCTGCCCGCCGACTGGCGTATCGCCCACATGCGCCAGGAGATCGACACCCTCGATCGTCAGGCGGTGGACTACGTCCTTGATGGCGATATCCGCTTGCGGCAGGTCCAGCGTGATCTGGCGCTGGCCGAAGAAAACCAGGACGGCGCGGCTCAGGCCAGGATGCATTCGGAGCTCGACAGCGCCGATGGCTACACCGCCGATGCGCGCGCTCGCAAATTGCTGGCCGGGCTGGGCTTCACCAACGAACAGATGGAGCGCCCTGTCAGCGATTTCTCTGGCGGCTGGCGGATGCGTCTGAACCTGGCGCAGGCCTTGATGTGTCCATCGGACCTGTTGCTGCTCGACGAACCGACCAACCACTTGGACCTCGATGCCATCCTCTGGCTCGAAGACTGGCTCAAGAGCTATCCCGGGACATTGCTGCTGATCTCCCACGACCGGGACTTCCTCGATGCCGTGGTCGATCACGTCGCCCACGTCGAACAGAAAAAAATCACGCTCTATCGCGGCGGCTACAGTGCCTTCGAGCGGGCGCGTGCCGAACGTCTGGCGCAGCAGCAACAAGCGTATGACAAGCAGCAGGCGCAGCGCGCGCACATGGAGAAATTCATCGCGCGCTTCAAGGCCCAGGCCACCAAGGCCAAGCAGGCGCAGAGCCGCATCAAGGCCCTTGAGCGCATGGAAGAGTTGTCGGCGGCGCATGTGGATTCGCCGTTCGATTTCACCTTCCGCGAGTCGAGCAAAATTTCCAGCCCGTTGCTGGATCTGTCTGACGCGCGCCTGGGTTATGGCGACGTCACGATCCTGCAGAAGGTCAAGCTTCAACTGACACCGGGTGCGCGCATCGGCCTGCTGGGCCCGAACGGCGCGGGTAAATCCACGCTGATCAAAAACCTCGCCGGCGAGCTTGAACCGTTGAGCGGGCGTATGGTGCGTGGCGAGAACACCGTGGTCGGTTATTTCGCGCAGCACCAGCTCGACTCCCTCGATTCCAAGGCCAGCCCGCTGCTGCACTTGCAGCGCATTGCGCCGACCGAACGCGAACAAACCCTGCGCGACTTCCTCGGCGGCTTCGACTTCCGCGGCGCTCGCCTGGACGAGCCGGTGCTGAATTTCTCAGGCGGCGAAAAGGCGCGTCTGGCACTGGCCCTGATTGCGTGGGACAAACCGAACCTGCTGCTGCTCGATGAACCGACCAACCACCTGGATCTGGAAATGCGCCTGGCGCTGACCATGGCGCTGCAGGAATTCAGCGGCGCGGTGTTGGTGGTGTCTCACGATCGGCATTTGCTCAAGAGCACCACCGACGACTTCTTGCTGGTGGCCGATGGCGTTGTGCAGGAATTCGACGGCGACCTGGACGACTACGCCCGCTGGCTGGTGGATTATCGGCTGCGCAATGCGCCGACCAGCAACACGCCGGTCAACGTCGACAAGACCGACAAGAAGGCTCAGCGTCAGCAGGCGGCCGCCTTGCGTCAGCAACTGGCGCCGCACAAGCGCGAAGCCGACAAGCTGGAAAAAGACTTGGGCGCGCTGCACGAGAAGCTGGCCAGGATCGAAACCGTGCTGGGCGACAGCGCGATTTACGAAGCGGCGAGCAAGGACAAACTGCGCGACACCCTGGCTGAACAGGCCCGCCTGAAAGTCCGCGAAGGCGAACTCGAAGACGCGTGGATGACGGCACTCGAACTGCTGGAATCGATGCAGGCCGAGCTGGAAGCCTTGTCCTGATAGAATCGCTGGCGCTGCCCCTCATCAGGGGCGAGCGCCGTCCGGTGGATCAGGCACAGTCCTGATCCTTTCGCCGCGCGAACACAGTTTCAACTCATCTCACCGCAACAGTTAGAAATCATTGGTTTTCGGTCAGCGGAAATACTAGGTTGAACGCCTGCTTTTTCACTGCCTGAGGTGCGTGATGTCGCTCGAAACCTGGCTGGCTTTTTTTGCCGCCTGCTGGATCATCAGTATTTCGCCCGGCGCGGGCGCCATCGCGTCCATGTCCGCGGGCCTGCAATACGGATTCTGGCGCGGTTACTGGAATGCGATTGGCCTGCAGCTGGCGCTCATGGTCCAGATCGCAATCGTCGGTGCAGGCCTTGGGGCTGTGCTGGCGACTTCGGCACTGGCCTTCACGCTGATCAAATGGTTCGGCGTGGCCTATCTGGTGTATCTCGGGATCAAGCAGTGGCGTGCCTTGCCCAGCGACCTGGCGGGTGACGCGTCCGTTCGCCCCGCCGGCAAACCGCTGGCGCTGATCGCTCGTGGCTTTTTGATCAACCTCAGCAACCCCAAGGCGCTGGTGTTCATGCTGGCGATCCTGCCGCAGTTCATCGACACCCATCTGGCCCAGGTGCCGCAATACGCGATCATCATGGCGACGATGGTCAGCGTCGACCTGATCGTCATGGCGGGCTATACGGGGCTGGCGTCCAAGGTCCTGCGCCTGCTCAAGACACCCCGGCAGCAACGCCGAATGAACCGCACGTTTGCCGGGCTGTTTGTCAGCGCGGCCGCCTTCCTGGCGACGTTGCATCGCGCGTAGGGCGGCTTAAGCGTCTGGCTAAAACAAAGCCGCCGCAGGTTGCGTGTGCAATCTGCGGCGGCTTTTTTTGCTACAAAAGCTTGGGGCTATGACTTAGCTTCCCCTTGCTTCGGGTCTTCAGCGTGGGCCCAACGATAATCCAGACGCGGCGCGAACACTTTGATCCGACGCTTGATCTTGATCAGGATCGGGTCATGCACCGGTTCCGGATCTTTCAGGAACGCGGTCAGCACAGCACTCAGCGCGTACAACCCGCAGAACGCCCAGACCACGCCTTCAATGCCATAGCTTTCATTGAAGATCGCGACCACCGCAGGGCCGACCCACGTCGACGCGCCTGCACCCAGGCTCAGCACCGATAAGGCAGCCGCTTTGTTGTGCGGTGCCAACGCAGGGGCGAGCGCCGACAGCGGCACGAAGCAGGCCAGTGTCAGGCCGTAGAAAGCACCGAAGACCGAAGCAATCAGGAAGTCGTTCGGGAACGCCTGCGGCATGAAGAAGAACAGCGGCGTACTGATCGTGCTGCCCACCGCGCCGAACCACAGGATCGTGTTGCGGTAGCCGATCTTGGTGCTGATCACGCTGGAGCTGATGTTGCCGATGATGTTGAAGATGAACACGATCGTCAGCAGACGCAGCCATTCTTCCAGGGTGAAGCCGACGGTATCCATGAAGAACCCGGGCATCACCACCAGGAAGCCAAACATCGACGAGGTATTGATAACGCGGACGATGCCGGCCAACGACACTTTCGGGCGCGTCCACATGATGGTGATGTTCTTGGCCATCGACACCAGCGGGCGTTCACCCTCAGGCGCCAATCGACGCATGCCGTGCGCTTCACGCATACCGATCAGGCCAATCGCACCGCCCACGACCACCAGGCCGAAGGACAACCAGAAGGTCTGCAATGCGCCAATCAGCGGAATTGCGATGCTCGCCACCAGAGAGCCCAGCATCGGCAGGCCTGCTGCGTAGGCCACCCAGAACCAGCCCACAGCCATACCCATTTTGCGGGACGGGGTGGAAGCAGCAATCCAGACCAGGAAACCGTAGGCGAACAGCGGATAACCGAAACCGCGCAAACCGTAGGTCAGCAGAATCATGGAGTAGCTCAATTCCTGCAGGCCGTAGACCAGGAAGAGCACTTCGAACACGCTCCAGATGATCAATCCCAGGAACATCACCCGTTTCGGGCCCCAGATATTGGAGAGCGCGCCGGCGAGCCACGATGAAATGCCGACCGTGACACCGTAGATGGTGAAGATCATGGCGATTTCGTCGCCGGGCATGCCGCGTTCGCTGAGGAAGGGTGAGAGGTATCCGAGTTCTACGCCATCGCCGATCATGAAGATCAACAGGCCGACAAAACCCCAGAACATGGGATAAGGGATACCAACTTTGTCGCAGAATCTAACGAGTGGAGTGTTCGGAGTCGATTGATCGCTCAATTTTCCGGTCCTTTTTGATGCACGGCGTTTGGGCGCGCCGTATGAATGGCCTCGATGAGGTTGAAAGGCAGACTGGATAGCACAGGCATCCGCTTCGGGCAGCGAGCAAAACTGGCTTGATTATTTGACGCGCGGGGTCAGACGTTGGAGCAGCTATCGTCGACCCATTAATCTATGTTTTTCTAGATTTTCGAGCCCGAAGCCAACCTGTTATGACAGATGAAACGATTCACTGCAACCGCGACCCATTCGTTTGGGTGCGACAACGTGCCCGGTTGTATCGGCTAAGGGGTACGGGTTCAGGGGGATGAGGTGTGTCAATTTGTGTATGAAAAAAAATGCATCTTTTTTTCAAAAAACACCGCGTTTCGGCCATTGCTTGATTTTTCCCCCCCCCAATCGCTGCGCCCTTTGTAGGAGCTGCCGAGCCGCCGAAGGCTGCGAATCGATCTTACTGACACACCACATCAGTCGAGCGCGACCCCAAAGCTTTCGGCAGCTTCTACAAGTTATGCGTTTAGCGTCGTCCCGGCTGTCGCCCGCTTACTCCGCAAGCGCGCATTAGCTCAACATTGCTGGTTCAGCCGCAGTCCCCAATCAACATTTACTGCTCGCCCGCAAGTTCACCCGCTGCATCCGGCATAGCTTCTCCGGCTTTCTCTGCTGGAATTTCGGCTGTTTTTTGATGTTCCAGGCCGCATGAAATGTACTGGCCGCCGTGCGCAAATTAGTCCAAGCACGCGACATACTGCGTCATAACTGCTGCATCACTGCTGCATCCTTGCCCCAGAAACACGAAAACCCGCAGCTTTCGCTAGGCGGGTCTCGGAAGGTAGGCACGAGAGCTGGTCTCATGCGTTGTGAGAATAATTATCCAAAGGTGACATCAGCGTCAACTCAGATGTGGTGGATAGGCGTGATTTTTCGGGGTTTGCTGTGATCTCGAATGACTTCCAGTTGGCTTCCGGACTGCGGATAGACTGAACAGTAAAAGCCACCGAGGACCTAGATCAGTTCGCTGTCGTGGCGCCGCCTTCTACTTCTGCCGAAGGCGTAGGAACGCGGCCTGCCCGCGATCTGGCGCGGAGTGGCAGCAAAGCCTGAGGACGCGGCATGCTTGGCACGCCCAATCGCAACAAGCCAATCCGGATAAACCGACATTGCCCGAAAGCGCTCCTACCGTTTCCACGAGAACAGATCCGTTATGCATCATTGCTTCTGCCGAAGGCGTAGGAGCGTGGCTTGCCCGCGATCTGGCGCGAAGCGGCAGCAAATCCTGCGAACCCAGCATGCCTGACACGCCCAGACGCATCAGGCCAACCCGGATAAGCCCACGGTGCCCGGATGCGCTCCTACCGCTTCCAAGAGAATCAGCACCAAATATGCATCACACCGCTTCTGCCGAAGGCGTAGGAGCGTGGCTTGCCCGCGATCTGCCGCGAAGCGGCAGCAAACCTGACCATGCAACCGTCCTGAATCACTCCGTCGCTGGATTCAATCGCCCCCGCTCCCCAACTACTACGGCCCGCGCCGCTTGAAACAAATCGCTCGCATCCTCCAGCAGCAAATAAGCAGCATCGGCCAAATGATGTAAATCCTTGGGCTCCACATCGGTGAGCTTCATGTGCGCAAGACTGTCCAGCAGACCCTTCGCGGCGCTCAAACGTCGATCCGCACAGGCTTCAAGGTCTAGATATGACGCAGTTGCGTCGATCAGCAGGACAGGGGTGTTGGATGGGTTGTTAGTCAACGGGATATAGGTGCTCATCAGTTCGCCTCCTGCATGAAACAGGTGGCGGACACTACAGGTCGGTTCCGTTGCATATGGCTGTTGAAACAAGCAGGGCGTCTGGCGAGGCTGGAGGTTGCAGGGAGTACAGCGATGGTCCTGCGTACGGCTGGGCGGAAAACACGTAGGGAGAAATTAAGGGCGTGCGATTGCTTCATGTGATGCTCCTAGTAAGAGGAGCTGCCACCGTTTGCGGCCAAGCAAAATAGGGTGGCAGCTGTACGCGGGTTGGCCGACCGAGACTAGGTGCCCGGCACACCCAAAGGTGTCCCACGCACAGCTGCCATAACTCGAAATTGCGGGCACAAAAAAAGCGCCTGCTTTCGGATGGTGGGCGCTTATGCGCCTAGTGGTCGAGCGGCCAAGCCCGTTCGCTGAGTTTGCAGCGACGATGCGGACTATATGCGCAGTTGCTTCGGAAGGGCAAGGGAGGTGTGCACTGCTTTCTACACCCCAAGGCCCGGTTGACGAGCTATCCCCAGTCCATATACTTGCCATCCACAAGACCCCTATCGGTTGATATGATTCGGTATTGACGTCCGCAACTCACCAGAAGAAATAGGGTGATCAGCTTGACGAGCGTGGAGGTTGCGACATTGCCACTAGAATCGTCGACGGGGTTGGAATATGTGCACTCCTTCAAATGAATGGTTTGATATTGCTCGTGACTGGCTTTCGGATGCGCGAACCAGCGGCGTGGTGGCGGTTAAAGAGATTTTTAAGGTGTGCTTTTATCGTGCAGGCAAGAGGATCTGCTATGGGTCTGCCACACGGACATAGGGCCACACCGGCTTTCACCCCTAAACCTGCCTACAGAACCGAATTAACTGTTTTTAAAAAAAGGAGCTGATAGCATCGCAGCAGGCTACTGCTTTGGCTGCCGGTTACTGTTTAAGTGAGGAAAATGTATGGACACAGACGTAAGATTGCCGCTTTTAAAGGTGAACCAGTGGTTAAAGTCTTGGGAAATGAGCGAATGGCAACCGGAGCTGCCCGAACCTCCGCATCATTTTTACATAGCATCTGTATCCCTCCGCGTTCTTCGGGGTCTAGCAGGTGTTAGCAGGCGAACTGTAGAGGACCGTCGAAGCGGTGACAAAAACGTGGGGTACCAGCGGGCGCACCAACTTAGTAGATCTAAGAATATCGCAAGATATATACAGTATGGCTATCCTCTCTCCAATCAAAAAAATCTCGATGTAGAAGAGCATAAGCAGCTCATCCATCCTGGTTGGCTTCCGACTTCGATTCTTGTAAATATAATTAAACCCGGAGAGACGCGACGTCGTGCCGGAAAACAAGTCGTGCTCGAAGATGATAGCGCTCTAAAAATAAGCAGTGATGGTGTGGGCCATGTCTTAGAAATTCCTAAAAAGGTACCGGATAGCCGGAAGAACTATTCATTAGAGCCCGTCGAAATTATCGATGGTCAGCACAGGTTGTTTGCTATTGATGAATTACACGCTGGGGTCGATGACGATTACGAGGTCCCCGTCGTTTTCTTCCACGGATTAACTGAATCATGGCAAGCGTACCTATTTTGGGTGATCAACGTTGAGCCGAGAAAAATCAATACCAGTTTAGCATTCGATCTTTATCCAGAACTTCGTAGTCAATCTTGGTTAGAAAGTGGAGAGGGTGTCAAAGTCTACCAAGAGCATCGCGCGCAGGAGTTGACGGAAGTTCTTTGGAGGCACGAAAGCAGCCCGTGGAAAGAGCGTATTGAGTTACATGGCGGACGCAAGGAAGGTCATGTCTCAAACGCCGCGTTTATCAGATCTTTGATGGTTAGTTTCGTTAGGCGGTGGGGCGCGCTTCATAAGATTGGAGGGCTGTTTGGATCGATAGATGGCAATGGCGCAGAAAAAGTTCTTCCCTGGAAGCGCTCTCAGCAGGCTGCTTTCCTCGTGGCGTGTTGGACTCAAGTGCATATAGCCGTAAAAAGAACTGACGCTAAATGGGCCAAGGCGTTACGGCAAGAGCACGATAAAAGTCAGCAGCTTATCGCAAACGAATTTGAAAAAAACGTAGCTTTTTCTGGGCCTAATACACTCCTAGCTACAGACCAAGGCTGTAGGGTGATATTCATTGTTTTTAACGCAATGAGTCAGCTCGCCTACAATGAGCTGGAACTTGAAGAGTGGGAATCTAGTGAGGTTTCGGATAAGCCAAATGATAGTGATGTTTCCATTGCTTTGGAAGAGCTAGCTGGGTTTCCCAAAATAACTGATTATCTGAGAAATATTTCGAATGAGCTCGTGAACAATATCGATTGGAGAACAAGCGGCTCGAAATCTCTTTCATCGGAAGAGAGTCAGATGCAGGCGGCGTACCGAGGTAGTAGCGGATATTCTTTACTACAGAAAGCATGCTTCAAGGTACTTGCTGAGTCGAATTTCTCCCTGATCTCACAAAAGGCAGCATTAGCGTCTCGTCTGCAAGGGAACGCCTGATGCCGCCTAAAACAAAAAAAAGTACTGACATTACGGATTATGCAAATATATGCGCTAATGCTAGTGGCGTTGCTGTGCAAAAAGCTTTCAATAATCTAGGGCCAGTAAATAAGTTTGAAGATTTGTTGTATCCGGGTGCTGTACCTGGAGCAAAAGAGTTGGCTGCTGAGCAAGTATTTCATATGGTGGAGGGATGGCGATATGCGTCAGCAGCGGTTGCTGCCTTCCTCAATAACTCTCACCAGACATCTCTTCATTTTGCATATTATGCCGAGCTACGTGCCGCGCTGTCACTACTAAGTTGGAGCGGAATTAGGGTAAAGCAAAACGCTCATTACTATGTTGATCAGCATGGTGTTAGAAAAATTGTCAAAAGCTCTCCGACTCACAAGGCAGTGTGGGGATTGTGGCAGCACTGGACCGGTAGATCAGACGCGAAGAGTTTATTTGAAGACCAAATAAAGCTCACAACGGAGGTGCCGCTATCGGAAGTCCTAAAAGGCCTCCAATATGTAAAGCCAACTAAGACAATTCAAGGTTGGGGCATCGATCTTGCAAAGGTCAGTGATGACCACACCGCTAGGAACATATCTAGCTATGACGCTTACTGGATGAAAGCGCCATTGACTAAAACAGATGGTGCAGACCTTGATCTGGTTCTGATGCTATGGAAGCTACTACTCCCTGAAGAGGCCGGGCTTACTTTTGATAGCGCCCTAATATCTTATTTTGTGTCTGAAGCGTTGCCTGGGATGTTAGGTGCAGACTCTATCACAGAGTTGGATAAAATAGCTGCAGTAGAGATTATAGCTCAGGAGATAAGTACCAATACCGGGCTTGATCCAGATCGTATAGCTAGACGATTGACCTCCACTCAATACGATAAGTTACCTTTTGAACTGGCATCATCTGACAGCGCAGCACCCAGAAACGTACTATGTCGTTGCTTCTTTTTGTTAAGATTATCAATGTTGGCCGCTAAGACCAGCATGGACTTGGCAACTGACAAGTCAGCAACATCATGGCTAAAAAATTGGTTTGAGCATGCAGGGCTTTGGAGCGCCACATCAGACGTGGAACCTTATGATGTTTCTGAGGATTACACCATAGCTGTAGATTTCTTAAAGACATCCAAAGCGCCGATTTCAGAGTTGTGGGGCGCGCCTAATGTTTTAAGCTCAATAAAACTAACTCGGCCAGAAGCATGTATGGTTTGGAACGTAATTGAATGAAGTATATGGGTCACAAAGGAAAATTGCTTAAGGTTCTCGGAGATGTATTGCTCGAAGAATCCAAAAACTCAAGTTCGATAGCTGATCCGTTTTGTGGTTCGGGGGCAGTATCATGGTTCCTTGCGGAGAGGACATCAAAAAGAGTGGTGTCAGGCGATCTGCAAGGTTTTGCTGCATGCAGAGCCGGTGCTATCACACATCGCACTGCGTTGCTGGATCACAATAAGCTGCTCCGATCTTGGTTATGCAAAGCAGAAACTATAGTCCGCGATATTGTCGAAAAATTTCCAAATGCAGAGGAATCTGTTGAACCTCGCCCCAGCTCAACTGACGAAACAATCAAGTATGTACTAAGAAGTAGAGTATTTTGTGAAAGGGTTCTACCCCCGTTATTGGAAACTACTGGCCTAAAATTTCCAATTACGAAGGCTTACGGAGGGCATTATTTTTCACCAATGCAGGCGATATGGCTTGATGCTCTAAGAGCAACTCTTCCAACCCGTAGGGATTCCCGAATAGTTGCGCTAGCCGCATTGATCGAAACGGCAGGCAAGTGTGCAGCGTCTCCCGGGCATACTGCTCAGCCGTTCCAGCCTACTGCAACATCGTCCAGGCATATTTTAGATGCTTGGTCTAGATCGGTTGAGAAGATTCTACGAGAAGCGACTACAAATATTGCAAGCAGATCGGCTCAGGTGCTAGGCGAGTCCAAGGTTGCTGACTTCCTACAAACTATAGAGGTTTTAGAAGCGGGTGACACAGTTTTTGCTGATCCTCCATACTCAGATGTACATTACAGCCGTTTTTATCATGTACTGGAGACTCTGTACCACGGCTTAGAGATTGAAGTTACAGGGCGTGGAAGGTATCCCTGCATTTCAGTGAGGCCGAGTTCTAGGTTTAGCCTAAGAGCTGGATCTAAAGGGGCCGCTTTAGATTTGATCGAAACCTGCTCCAGAAAAAGACTGTCTTTAGTTTTGACGTTTCCTTCTTCGGGTGCGAGCAATGGTTTATCAGCTCAAGATTTTATAGATGCAGGAAAGCAGATGTACTCCTCCATCCAACAGCACGAGGTGGATTCTGACTTCAGCACTCTAGGTGGAAATGCTGTTACCCGCGACGCTAGGCTTAATTGTAGGGAAAGCATTATTTGTTTTAGACCGTAGACCCTGGTATTTAGGATGAATCGCTTGTCAATTGCGTCGAGCCTCACGAACGTTCGAAGTTGCGACGAGGACGGCTGACCATGCTGGCTGGGTTCTAGAAAGGAATCTGATGTTCACGGCGAGCAACCGTGATGACGCACTGAAACAATGCGAATTCTTACTTCACCGTACTGTTCTCTGTGAATCTCGGGCGTTCGTTACGACAGCGAGCAAAATCGGAAAACGCGAGGGCTGCCACGCTATGCGTGTTGTCAGCGGATGGCGCTTGAGCCATGTGTTAATTTCAGAGTGCCCGCCGTTGTGCTTCGGAGGGATCTCGGCAATGTGGTGATTGATGAGTTGATGAAATGCGGTCCGTTCAGCGTCGATGATGAGAGAAAATGCCTTGGTCGACGTGATTTATGGCCGACGCCCCCCCCGATGTACTGCAAATACGTTTTTTGGTTATAAGGGAGGTCGTGGTGACTGGACGCTTTTGATCTTGGCCGATGACCGACGGATTGCTTTTCAACGATCTGCCGGGAGTCTGCAGCAAACCGGTCCAGGGGCCGTTTCTGATATATATAGGCGCTTGGTTTCCGGACCGCTTCGCGCCCCATCGCCTGCAAGCAGGGCTCCTACGCACTTCGCACAGAAGCGAATCTCTAAGCAAAAAAAAGCCCGCACATCGGCGGGCTTTCTCTATAAGCGTGATAGTCAGAACGCATTCCACGCACTGAAATCAGAAGATGGTGCACCAGACGGGATTCGAACCCATGACCCCTGCCTTCGGAGGGCAGTACTCTATCCAGCTGAGCTACTGGTGCAGCGCGGGCGCCATAATACTCATCTGGGTTGCGTGCGTCCATGGTGGCGAGCGGGTGTTGTTGATTTCGCACGGTTTAGGCGCATCGGGGCCACGTTGATCAGATTTTTCAGCCGATCCGCCATCTGGCGTTCTTTTTCTCGAACAGGCTATTGTCCTTTAACCCCGCAGTCCCTAGGATTCGTTTGAGATTTCAAACGCACCGGTCCGGTTCCCGCACGTTCAGCCTGTGCAACATGGGGTCCGGCCAAGTTTTCCTGACGGCAGTCTCGTTCGAGGCGCCTTGAATAATCAATAATCTGCTCCGCCTGCGCGCGGTGCTGTTTAGGAGACCGACATGCAGCTCAAAGACTCCACGTTGTTTCGCCAGCAGGCCTACATCAATGGCGCCTGGGCAGACGCCGATGGCGGGCAGACGATCAAGGTGAACAACCCGGCGAACAACGAGATTCTGGGCACTGTGCCGAAGATGGGCGCCGCTGAAACCCGCCGGGCCATTGAAGCAGCCGACAAGGCCTTGCCGGCCTGGCGTGCACTGACCGCCAAAGAGCGCTCCAACAAACTGCGTCGCTGGTTCGAGCTGATGATCGAGAACCAGGACGATCTGGGCCGTCTGATGACCCTGGAGCAGGGCAAGCCGCTGGCCGAAGCCAAGGGCGAGATCGCTTACGCCGCCTCCTTCATTGAGTGGTTCGCCGAAGAAGCCAAGCGCGTCTACGGCGACGTGATCCCTGGTCATCAACCTGACAAGCGCCTGATCGTGCTCAAGCAGCCGATTGGCGTCACCGCCGCGATCACGCCGTGGAACTTCCCTGCCGCGATGATCACGCGTAAAGCCGGCCCGGCATTGGCCGCTGGCTGCACCATGGTCCTCAAGCCTGCCTCGCAAACCCCTTACTCCGCACTCGCCCTGGCCGAACTGGCTGAGCGTGCCGGCATCCCGGCTGGCGTGTTCAGCGTGGTGACCGGCAGCGCAGGTGATATCGGTGGCGAGCTGACCAGCAACCCGATCGTGCGCAAGCTGTCGTTCACCGGCTCCACCGAGATTGGTCGTCAGCTGATGGCCGAATGCGCCCACGACATCAAGAAGGTGTCGCTGGAGCTGGGCGGCAACGCGCCGTTCATTGTGTTCGACGACGCGGACCTGGATAAGGCCGTCGAAGGCGCGATCATTTCCAAGTACCGCAACAACGGCCAGACCTGCGTGTGCGCCAACCGCCTCTACGTTCAGGACTCGGTGTACGACGCGTTCGCCGAGAAGCTGAAAGTGGCGGTATCGAAGCTGAAAATCGGCAACGGTCTGGAAGAGGGCACCACCACCGGCCCGCTGATCGATGAAAAGGCCGTGGCCAAAGTCAAAGAGCACATCGCTGACGCGCTCAGCAAGGGCGCAACCGTCCTCAGCGGCGGCAACAGCCTGGAAGGCAACTTCTTCGAGCCGACGATTCTGGTCAACGTCTCCAAAGATGCGGCCGTCGCCAAGGAAGAAACCTTTGGCCCGCTGGCGCCGTTGTTCCGCTTCAAGGACGAGGACGAAGTGGTCGCCATGGCCAACGACACCGAGTTTGGCCTGGCCTCGTATTTCTACGCGCAGAATATGAGCCGCGTATTCCGCGTCGCCGAAGCGTTGGAGTACGGCATGGTGGGTATTAACACCGGCCTGATCTCCAACGAAGTGGCGCCGTTTGGCGGGATCAAGGCGTCCGGCCTGGGCCGTGAAGGCTCCAAGTACGGCATCGAAGATTATCTGGAAATCAAATACCTCTGCCTTAGCGTTTAAGGCCCAGGCGTTGAGGCCTGTGGGGCGCGAGAGCGACGCTTCACAGGCTTTTTGCAGCACCCAACCTATTTGGTGGCCGGGAGGCCGCGACAGTCGATCATCGTATGCTGTCGCCGTTGACCCCCGCTGCTTCATCCTTGAACCACGCCGCGCGATGAGCGGCGAATGAGGAAATCATGAGCAAAACCAACGCATCTCTGATGAAACGCCGCGAAGCCGCTGTACCGCGTGGCGTTGGTCAAATCCACCCGATCTTTGCCGACTACGCGAAGAACGCCACCGTCACTGACGTGGAAGGTCGTGAATTCATCGACTTCGCGGGCGGTATCGCGGTCCTCAACACCGGCCACCTGCACCCGAAAATCATCGCTGCTGTGACTGAGCAGCTGACCAAGCTGACCCACACCTGTTTCCAGGTGCTGGCGTATGAGCCCTACGTCGAGCTGTGCGAAAAGATCAACGCCAAGGTGCCGGGCGATTTCGACAAGAAAACCTTCCTCGTCACCACCGGTTCCGAAGCTGTTGAAAACGCCGTCAAGATCGCCCGCGCTGCGACGGGCCGTGCAGGTGTGATCGCGTTCACCGGCGCTTACCACGGCCGCACCATGATGACCCTGGGCCTGACCGGCAAAGTCGTGCCGTACTCGGCCGGCATGGGCCTGATGCCAGGCGGCATCTTCCGCGCGATCTACCCGAACGAGCTGCACGGCGTGAGCGTTGACGATTCCATCGCCAGCATCGAGCGTATTTTCAAGAACGATGCCGAGCCGAAAGACATCGCCGCGATCATCATTGAGCCGGTTCAGGGCGAAGGCGGTTTCTACGTCGCGCCGAAGGCATTCATGGTGCGTCTGCGTGAACTGTGCGACAAGCACGGCATTCTGTTGATCGCTGACGAAGTACAGACCGGCGCGGGCCGCACGGGCACCTTCTTCGCCATGGAGCAGATGGGCGTTTCGGCTGACCTGACCACCTTCGCCAAATCCATCGCCGGCGGCTTCCCGCTCGCGGGTGTGTGCGGCAAGGCCGAATACATGGACGCCATTGCCCCAGGTGGCCTGGGCGGTACGTACGCTGGCAGCCCGATTGCCTGCGCCGCTGCGTTGGCGGTCATGGAGGTGTTTGAAGAAGAGCACCTGCTGGATCGCTGCAAAGCGGTGGGCGAGCGTCTGGTAACAGGCCTGCGCGCCATTCAGGCCAAGTACCCGGTCATCGGCGAAGTCCGTGCCCTGGGCGCGATGATTGCGCTGGAGTGCTTCGAAAGCGGCGACACTCATAAGCCGAACGCGGCCGCTGTGGCCAGCGTTGTGGCCAAGGCACGCGACAAGGGTTTGATCCTGCTGTCATGCGGCACGTACGGCAACGTATTGCGCGTCTTGGTGCCGCTGACTTCGCCGGACGAGCAACTGGACGCAGGCCTGAAAATCATCGAAGAATGCTTCGCTGAACTGGCCTGAAATCGTTAAGTCGCAGTTGATTAAAATGTGACCAAACGGACAAAAAAACCCGCGAAAGCGGGTTTTTTTTCGTTTATTGGCGTCAGAAATGTCGCTTTTGGCTGTATGCACCTGCTTTCTTTGACTAAGGTAGGAGCGTGAAGCCGGAGAGTCATGATGACCGTAGTGAAGGCCCCCGATGTTGCTCGCGTGCTGATCGCAGAGTCCGACCCGTGGATTCGCGAGATGCTCAGAGAGATGGTGTTGAACGTGCGTTGTGATGCGCATCTTGAAATCTGCGCAGACGGTGCTCAGGCTGTTCAGTGGCTCAAGGGTGCGGTCCCTGACCTGGTGATCGCTTCCCGTGAGCTTGCCGGCATCGATGGGATGAGCGTGTTGCGCAAGGTGCGCCTGATGCGCAAGCAGCCGACAATTCCCTTCATTCTCCTGAGCAATCGCAACGACAGCGCCAGCGTTCGCGAAGCCGTGCAGCTCGCCCCCACGGCTTATCTCACCAAACCCCTGAACATGGACAAGCTTCGGCTGCGCCTGGAAGGCTTGTTGCTGGAGGGCGGCGCACAGGTGGCATGCGCAATCCCCGGGCTTGCGCCTGGCCAGATGCTCGCCGACTTTCTGGAAAAGCGCCGTGAGGTGTCCGACGGCGCGCCGCTGTTCATCAATGTGCAGCAGGCAATCAAGGGCAGCCAGGGGGCGTCAGGCCCTGATACCAAGTTGCTGGAAAAGGCGCTGATGCCCGATCCCCAGTTGGTCGCAGGGCTGATCGCCGCGGCCAACAGCGCCGAGCAGCACCTGGGCAAGCCGATTCAGACCCTCAATCAGGCGTTGACGACGTTGGGCGCGACGCAGACCGCCAATCTGGTTTCCAGCATGGCGCTCAAGCGCGGTGCGGTGTTGACGGACGCGGCACTGATCGCCAAGGCGAATGAGTTCTGGGGCTTGTCGCAGCGCACCGCCCATTACGCCCGCACCCTGGCGCAGATGCTTGAGCTTGATCAGGAACGTTGCCACTGCGCGGGCCTGCTGCGCAATCTGGGTGATCTTGCGGTGTTGCGCAGTCTGCAGGAGTGGTTGCTGTCCGGCGGCGTGCTGAACGATGAAGTGATCGCCAAATCCCTTACTCAGTATTCCGCTGCATTCGGCTCGGCGCTACGGGCGCGATGGCGGCTGCCGCTGGAGCTGCGAGAGCTGATTGCGGCGGTGTATCAATACAACACCGGGGTTTCCACGCGCGAAGTGCTGGCGATGAGCATCGCGGGCGAGATGGGGCGGCTTGGCGATGAGGCGGGCGGGCTGGAGGTGCTGGCTAAATCCAAGCCGGCGCGGCTGCTGAAGATCGATGCGGCGGGACTTGAGCGGTTGCGGGTGAAGGTGGAGGGGTAGAGCAATACCCTGTAGGAGCGCGCTTGCCCGCGAAGGCGCAGGCACGTCCGATGCATCTCCATCGGCCGAAAGAGCCATCGCGGGCAAGCGCGCTCCTACAAGGGAGATGCAGTTCAGACCAACACAATCTGATTCTTGCCCTGCCGCTTGGCCTGGTACATCGCGGCATCAGCCCGGGCGAACAGCGCTTCCAGGCTCTGGTCTTCAGGCCCCAGATTGGTCAGCCCCTGACTGGCGGTGATGCCGAACGCGGCGTCGTTACGCTGGAAGCTCAAGCGCTGGATCTCGCGTTGCAGGCGTTCGGCGATCTGCTTGGCCATCTCTGGCGCGCACCCGGGGAAGACCGCGGCAAACTCTTCGCCACCGATCCGCCCGAACAGGTCCCCACGCCGCAGCGTGGTCCGTCCGCATTCGGCAATGCGTTGCAGCACCACGTCGCCTTCCTGGTGGCCGTAGGTGTCGTTGACCAGCTTGAAGTCATCCACGTCCAGCAGCAGAAAGGCCATCGGCGTGCCTTGCAGCCGTGCCTGCTCGAACTCGCGCTGGGCGCATTCGAAGAAATGGCGACGGTTGCTGCTTTGGGTGAGGACGTCGGTGGTGGCCAGCCGCTGCAGCTCGTCTTCGAGCTGTTTCTTTTCGGTGATGTCTTCGGCGATGCCGACGACGATCAGGCGCTGGCCCTGCTCGGCCTGGTGGCTGATGAAACATTTGTCGCTGAGCCAGCGCACCTGGCCATCAGCACGGATGATCCGGTACTCGCGATCCTCGACCGAACCCTTCTCCAGCACTTCGCTCAAGCTGCGCTCGGCATAGTCCAGATCGTCGGGGTAGATGCTGTCGCGCCACTCGCCGAAGTCGGCCAGCAGCAGACCGGCCGAGCGGCCAAAGATGCGTTCATAAGCGGGGGAGACGTAGATCATGCGCTGGGTTTGCCAGTCGAACGCCCAGAGCACCGCGTTCACACTCACCAGCAGGGAACTGAACAGTTGTTCACGTTCGCTGAGTCTTGCGACCTCAGCCTGGGCGTGCATCAGCGCAAGGAGGGTCTCGGCTGCGGCGGGGATTTCAACAATGGGCGTCTGGTTGTCCATGAGCACTGCATCTCAATAATAAGGTGCGGCGCACAGCCACAACGTGCACACACATTCGTGTGGGAATGCAGATCAGATCGGACGAATGGCACGAAGTTCCTATCGGCGCCCACCGCGGTGGGTGCGCGCCGATCAACGGCATCAGGCGTGGGAAGGGCGCAAGGAGTAGGTTTTCAGCTGATCGGCGAACTCGCGCAACGACTGAATGCCACTGACTTCGGCCTCGTGAACCCAATCTTTGATCGCTGCGAGCATGTCATGGCCGTTGGTGCTGGTTTTGAGCCAGATCTGCTGCAGGGCCAGGCGTTTCTCGTAGATCACCGTCAGCGCCTGGCTGTGTTCGAGCATGTTCTGGATGCGCAGTTGATGCTTGGCGTCCAGCAGGCTGGTCTCGCGCGACAGCAGGCGCTTGGCGCGATAGAACTTGTCACGAACCGAGGCATCGGCTTTGGCCAGCTCCTGCGCGACCAGCGGTGCAATCACCAACTTGCGGTACTGGGCCATGATCTGGAAGCGATTGTTGAGAATCGCCATCGCAGTGTCCATGTCCAGATGGCCCTTGCCTTCGACGCGGTGGGCAATGGGCGCCACGCGCTGCACCTTGGCCAGGCGCAGGAAGCTGAACACCTTGATCCACGCCCAGCCCATGTCGAATTCCCATTTCTTGACCGACAGCTTGGCCGAGTTGGGGTAGGTGTGGTGGTTGTTGTGCAGCTCTTCGCCGCCAATGATGATGCCCCAAGGCACCAGATTGGTTGCAGCGTCGCGGCACTCGAAGTTGCGGTAGCCGACCGCATGGCCCAGGCCGTTGACGACGCCAGCGGCCCAGAACGGAATCCACATCATCTGAATCGCCCAGACGGTGATGCCGATCACGCCGAACAGCGCCAGATCGAGCACGCCCATGATGGCGATACCCAGCAACGGAAAGCGCGAATACAGGTTCCGCTCGATCCAGTCTTCGGGGCAGTTTTTACCGTAGATGCGCAGGGTGTCGGGGTTCTCTGCTTCGGCGCGATACAGTTCGGCGCCTTTGCGCAAGACCGTCGAAAGGCCTTTGATGACCGGGCTGTGCGGGTCATCGACGGTTTCGCATTTTGCGTGGTGCTTGCGGTGGATAGCGGTCCACTCGCGGGTGTTCTGCGCCGTGGTCAGCCACAGCCAGAAACGGAAGAAGTGCTTGAGCCCGGCATTGAGTTCCAGAGAACGGTGGGCTGAATAGCGATGAAGGTAAACCGTGACGCTGATAATGGTGACGTGAGTCATCACCAGAGTGATCGCGACCAATTGCCAGACGGAAAGGTCAAGCAAACCGTTGTTCCACATAGGCTGAGTTGCCCTCGATAAAGACGCGTAGGGTGTAGTGCAGCAGGGCGCATTATCACTTAGCCACCGGATAAAACCAGTCGCCCTTTTAGATAAGAGTGGCAAGATGTTTCTTATTTGTAACCTGTTTATCTGTAAGGCTTTTCTTTCTGCCCTGTCAGTAAACACCCTTCCGGACTTCGAATAGCCCCAGTCCACGGGTCAATAAGCGCTCTGCAGATGCTCGATAACCGATCGTTGTTGCGCTATCTGATCGAAGAATCGGCTCCATCGGCGCACCTGAAACGGATGAGCGGCAACGGTCGGCAAGGCGTATTTATCCTAAATTCCATTTAGCTATATCGGCATACTTAAATAGTATTTTTAAGAATAACTGTGGGTCTCTAAGATTGCCTCCACGCCATCAGCAGCACTTCTTGAATCGCGCTGCGGGCAACTCATCAAGGAGCACGATCATGAGCGCATCCCTGCGTAGCGTTGACGGCCAGGACGAAGCAAGCATCCTGCGTGAAATCCAGAGCGCACTGCGCGACCTGCGCTTCGGCGCGGTTGAAATCACTGTGCACAACGCACAGGTGGTGCAGATCGAACGCAAAGAGAAATTCCGTTTGCAGAATCCGGGTAACAAGCCGAGCTGAATGCACGACCTGTAGGAGCCAACTTGTTGGCGAAGCGCCCCAGTGACAATAAGTTTCGTCAACGGCCGCTTCGCGAACAAGTTCGCTCCTACAGACGCAAATACAGAACAACCAATAACGCACCCCAGGAGCCTGATTCATGTCCATTCGCCGTTATGCACTGGCCGCCCTCGCCAGTGCTGTGTTTGCCGGTTCCGCTGTCGCCAAGGATTACGAGCTGCTGAACGTGTCCTATGACCCGACACGCGAGCTGTATCAGGATTACAACGCCGAGTTCGTCAATTTCTGGAAGAAATCGCACCCTGACGACAAGGTCGAGATCAAGCAATCCCACGGTGGTTCGGGCAAGCAAGGGCGTTCGGTGATTGACGGGCTGCGCGCTGACGTCGTGACCCTGGCGCTGGCCGGCGATATCGATGAAATCGCCAAACTGGGCAAAACCTTGCCTGAGAACTGGCAGACCCGGCTGCCTGATGCCAGTACGCCGTACACGTCCACCATCGTGTTCCTGGTGCGCAAGGGCAATCCCAAGGGCATCAAGGACTGGGGCGACCTGATCAAGAAAGACGTGTCGGTCATCACGCCCAACCCGAAGACCTCCGGCGGTGCGCGTTGGAACTTCCTCGCCGCTTACGGCTATGGCCTGAAATCCGGTGGCAGTGAGGAAAAGGCTCAGGAATACGTGAAAGAGCTGTTCAAACACGTGCCTGTTCTGGATACCGGCGCTCGCGGTTCGACCATCACCTTCGTCAACAACGGTCAGGGCGATGTGCTGCTGGCGTGGGAAAACGAAGCTTTCCTGGCGCTGAAAGAAGACGGCGGCGCGGACAAGTTCGACATCGTCGTACCGTCGCTGTCGATTCTGGCTGAGCCTCCAGTGGCCGTCGTCGACAAGAACGCCGAGAAGAAGGGCAACACCGAAATCGCGACTGAATACCTGAAGCACCTGTACAGCAAGGAAGGCCAGGAAATCGCGGCGAAAAACTTCTATCGTCCACGTAACCCTGAAGTTGCGGCCAAGTACGAGAAGCAATTCCCGAAACTCAACCTGCTGACCATCGATAAGGATTTCGGTGGCTGGAAAACGGCGCAGCCGAAGTTCTTCAATGATGGCGGCGTGTTCGACCAGATCTACCAGGCGCAATAACACGCATTTGTGGGAGCGCGCTTGCCCGCGAAAAATCTGTCAGGCATAGAAGATATGCCTGGCACGGAAGGCCATCGCGGGCAAGCGCGCTCCTACAATAACTTGCTGTTGAAATCAGAACCCGCACGCGTTTGCGGGTTTGGTGTGTGACCAAGGACACTTATGTCGCGACGTACTTCCCCCGTCATACCCGGCTTCGGGCTGACGCTGGGTTACACCCTGGTGTACCTCAGTCTGATTGTGTTGATCCCGCTGGCGGCGATGTTCATTCACGCCTCGCAGCTGAGCTGGGGTCAGTTCTGGACCATCGTCACTGCACCGCGCGTCATCGCCGCCCTGAAGCTGAGCTTCGGCACCGCGTTCTATGCGGCGATCATCAACGGCATCATCGGCACGCTGTTGGCCTGGGTGCTGGTGCGCTACACCTTCCCCGGCCGCAAAATCATCGACGCGATGATCGACCTTCCTTTCGCGCTGCCCACCGCGGTCGCCGGTATCGCGCTGACCGCGCTGTATTCACCGAACGGGCTTGTCGGGCAATTCGCCGCTGACCTGGGTTTCAAGATCGCCTACACGCCGCTGGGCATCACGCTGGCGCTGACCTTCGTCACGCTGCCGTTCGTGGTGCGTACCGTGCAGCCGGTGCTGGCCGACATCCCCCGTGAAGTCGAAGAAGCCGCAGCGTGTCTCGGCGCGCGTCCGTTGCAGGTGTTTCGCTACATCCTCGTCCCTGCGCTGCTGCCCGCCTGGCTGACCGGTTTTGCCCTGGCGTTTGCCCGGGGCGTCGGCGAATACGGGTCGGTGATTTTCATCGCAGGCAACATGCCGATGAAGACCGAAATCCTGCCGCTGCTGATCATGGTCAAGCTCGATCAATACGACTACACCGGCGCGACGGCCATCGGCGTGATGATGCTGGTGGTGTCGTTCATTCTGTTGCTGCTGATCAACTTGCTGCAGCGACGCATCGAAACCCCGACCTGAGGAGGCGCCGTTATGTCCGGTTCATCGCTTATTGCCGCTTCCTCCGCCAACGCTGCCCGTCGTGGCAGTGCGGTGTCGCGGCGCATCCTGATCAGCCTAGGTTGGCTGGTCTTCGCGCTGTTTTTGTTGCTGCCACTGTTCATTGTCGTGTCCCAGGGGCTGAAGTCCGGCCTGGGCGCGTTCTTCGCTGCGATCTTTGAGCCGGACGCCCTGTCGGCGCTCAAGCTCACGGTGTTCGCGGTGCTGATTTCGGTGCCATTGAACGTGGTGTTCGGCGTCAGCGCGGCGTGGTGCGTCAGCAAGTACTCGTTTCGCGGCAAAAGCTTTCTGGTCACGCTGATCGACCTGCCGTTTTCGGTCTCGCCGGTGATTGCGGGCCTGGTCTACGTGCTGATGTTCGGCGCGCAAGGGTTGTTTGGCCCGTGGTTGCAGGATCACGACATCCAGATCGTCTTTGCCCTGCCGGGCATCGTGCTGGCGACCATCTTCGTCACCGTGCCGTTCGTGGCCCGCGAGCTGATCCCGCTGATGCAGGAGCAGGGCACGCAGGAAGAAGAAGCTGCGCGTTTACTCGGCGCCAATGGCTGGCAGATGTTCTGGTATGTGACGGTGCCCAACATCAAGTGGGGCCTGATCTACGGCGTGGTGCTGTGTACCGCCCGGGCGATGGGTGAGTTCGGCGCGGTGTCGGTGGTGTCCGGGCACATTCGCGGGGTCACCAACACGCTGCCGCTGCACGTCGAGATTCTCTACAACGAGTACAACCACGTGGCCGCGTTTGCCGTGGCGAGCCTGTTGCTGATCCTTGCGCTGTTCATCCTGCTGCTCAAGCAGTGGAGCGAATCCCGTATTAACCGTCTGCGTCAAAGTGCGGCGGAGGAATAATTCATGTCCATCGAAGTCCGTAACGTCAGCAAGAATTTCAACGCCTTCAAGGCCCTCAACAGCATCAATCTGGACATCCAGAGTGGCGAGCTGGTGGCGTTGCTGGGCCCGTCCGGCTGTGGCAAGACCACGCTGCTGCGCATCATTGCCGGGCTGGAAGCGCCGGATCAGGGCCGCATCGTGTTCCATGGCGAGGATGTCTCGGGGCACGACGTGCGTGATCGCAACGTCGGTTTCGTGTTCCAGCACTACGCGCTGTTCCGTCACATGACCGTGTTCGACAACGTCGCGTTCGGCCTGCGCATGAAGCCCAAGAAAGAACGCCCAAGCGATAGCCAGATCACCGCGAAAGTCCATGAACTGCTGAACATGGTGCAACTGGACTGGCTGTCGGATCGTTACCCGGAGCAGTTGTCCGGTGGGCAGCGTCAACGTATCGCGCTGGCCCGGGCATTGGCGGTGGAGCCCAAGGTGTTGCTGCTCGATGAGCCGTTTGGTGCGCTGGACGCCAAGGTGCGCAAGGAGCTGCGTCGCTGGCTGGCGCGCCTGCACGAAGACATCAACCTGACGTCGGTGTTTGTGACCCACGACCAGGAAGAAGCGATGGAAGTGGCGGACCGCATCGTGGTGATGAACAAGGGCGTGATCGAGCAGATCGGCTCGCCGGGGGAGGTGTACGAAAGCCCGGCCAATGATTTTGTTTACCACTTCCTCGGGGATTCCAACCGCCTGCACGTGGGGGACGATCACGTGCTGTTCCGCCCGCACGAGGTCTCGCTGTCGCGCCATGAGCTGGAAGATCACCACGCCGCGCTGGTGCGCGATATCCGTCCGCTGGGCGCCACCACACGCGTCACGTTGAAGGTGGAAGGGCAAAGCGAACTGATCGAGGCCGAAGTGGTGAAAGACCACGACAGCCTGGTCGGGCTGGAGCGCGGCGAGACGTTGTTCTTCAAGCCCAAGGTCTGGCAGAAGGTTGAGAATATCTAGGCTTTTGATTCTGGCCGGAGGCCGTAGGAGCGTGGCTTGTCCCGCGATGGAGCGCGAAGCGGTCCCGAAACCATTCACTCCGGCCAAATCAGGCAGACCGCAACCTCAGGGTTTTGCTACCGCTGCGCGGCAGATCGTCAGCAAGCTAACTCCCACGCCTTCGGCAGAAGCAATCCTGGCTATCTTGCGGTCTTCAGATTCCTTCTACGCGACGGCCCGATCCGCATTTCAATCTCATGCTGCAAGCCCTTGCGCATGCCCAGCAAAAACGCCAACTCCGCGACCACGAACAGCGGGCCGATGATCAGGCCCGAGACGTCGTCGATAAACGCCGGTTTGCGCCCTTCGTAGTAATGCCCGACGAACTGGATCACCCAGCCGGCGATAAACACCCCAAGCCCGGCACTCAGCCAGACCAGAAGCGGTTGCTGCGCAATCAGGGCGCCACCCCACAGGCATAACCCCAACAGCACGGCCATCAGCGCGCCGAAGGCGAGGTCCAGCCGCAGATAGAAAATCGTCGACGCCACCGCCACCAACGCCGCCGGTGACAGCCACAGTCCGCCGACATAAACACCGGGTAGGGAAAGTATTACAGCCACCGCGAACACAATCATCGGAATGCCTAGGAAATGACTGACGATGTTCCGGGGATCACGGTGGTAGGACGCGTATTGGCTCAAATGATCGATGAGGTTTTTCATTGTTATTGGTCCCTCGAAGCGTTGATCATGCCGCTGCTTTTGGGGTGGCACGCGGTGGTTCGGCCCAGCCTGGAGCAAAAGACAAACAAGAAAAAGGAGATTCACATGACGAATGGAACCCAATGGCGCTCGTGGTTGAACAACGATCAGTGGTTCAACGGACTGCCTGCCAATCTGCAGGATAGTCTGCTTGTTTCCATGCAGCAGCGGCGGGTGACGCCGGGCAAACTGATCTTCAAAAAAGAGCAGCCGGTGTGCGGGTTTTATGCGTTGCTGGAAGGCTCATTGCGTATGGGGCTGCCCTGTCAGCAGCGGCAGTGGCTGGCGCCCAGCCCTTTCAGACGGCCTTACTGGTTTGGCGAAGTGGCGTTGTTTGAAACGTCGCCCCGGCCGCAGAACATCTACGCCGAAGACCAGGTGATCACGCTGCAGATGCCAGAGCAAAGCGTGCGTCAGTTGCTGCAAAAGCACCCGGAGTACCGGCGCTATTTTGCCGATCTGCTGGGCCGAAAGTTGGGCCTGAACGTACCGCCTGCCGGTCAGTTCACGTTATTGCCCACCCTGGAACGCGTGGCCTTTCGGCTGCTGATGCTGACCGAGGGTTATGGCGAGATCAACGGCGCGGTGCGCATCGTTTCGCGCCATGACTTGCCGTGTGAACAGTCCTTGGGATTGGCCGCCGAGAGCATTGATCGCACGCTGGAAGCGCTGAGCGAGCGCAAGGTCATTCGCCGCGATCACGACTTCCTTTCGATTCTGGACACCGACAAGCTTCGCCGTCTGGCCAGGCATCGCCTGACCGTGTGAAGCCTTGCGTGTTGTGCATCATCGCCCAAGACCGGCGCGGTATTGATAGGGGGTCATTCCGGTCCAGCGCTTGAAGGCGCGGCTGAAACTGAGGGTGTCGGCAAAACCCAGCAGGTAGGCGATTTCGCTGAGCGAGCAGCCGGCTTCGCACATGTGCAGCAGCGCCAGATTCTGTCTGCATTGATTGAGCAGCAGATCGTAGCTGCAACCTTCGTCTGCCAAGTGACGCTGCAGGCTGCGCAGGCTCAGGTGCAGATTGTGCGCGATGCGCTCGGCGGAAGGCTCGCCCTCGGGCAATTGGGTTTCGATGGCATCGCGTACTTTGCGCTCCCACGTCAATGTGCTGAGGGGCTCAAGGGTGCCGTTGTGAACCGTTTCGCCGTGCTCGGCTAGTTTCGGGCCGGCATCGTCCAGGTGGCTGTCGAAGTCCGCGCAGGCAAACTCCAGCAGGTTGTCGGGCGCATTGAAGAAGAGCGGCGCGCGGAACATGTTGTGCCAGGGCTTGAGGTCAGCGGGCTGCGGACGCACGAGGTGGACGGCGAGCGGGGCGTAATCGCGACCCAACCGGTTGCGGCAGGTGCGCACGTAAATTGCGGCGAAGGCGTCCATGGCCTCGTTTGCCGGGACCGGGCAGCCTGCCGGGACCACGAAGCGGAACTCGTATCGATCCCCTGCGCGCACAAAACTCAGGTTCAACGCATCGCTGACCACCGGGTGATAACGCACGATGCGCTCGAACACTTCACGCAGCGATCCGCTGGCCACCAGCGCGTAGCCGAGCGCGTGGAAGGTGGTCGGGCTGACGAAGCGTGACACCCGCAAACCCAGCGCCGGATCGCCACTGGCCTGGACCGCCATCTGCCACAGGCGCGTGGTGGTCGTGACCGGGTAGCGTGCGTTGGGGTCGTCCATCAGTTGCGGATCAAGGCCCGCAGCCAGGCTCAGCGCCTGGCTGTCGAGGCCAAGGGCGTCCAGTTGCTTGCGCAGCGCGCGGGTCCAGCTGGCGAGAATGCTCGGTTCAGGCATACAAATGGGCCCTTCCGGTCAACATACTGGCGTGTGCGGCGGGGGATGACGACCCCCAAGCCACAGCGGCGAGTCGCTTATTCGATCATAGCTCGTGGAATGGGGCCCATTACGGAAAAACCTGTTGGAGCGAGGCTTGCCCGCGAAGAGGCCGGGACAGCCTGCAATATGTAATGGGCTGATGGAATTCGCGGGCAAGCCGCGCTCCAACAATGGATTGGGGCGGACCAGTGGATCCGCTGATAAAAATTCTGTAACAACTGTTCCGTACGCTTCACCTGTGCCCACCGAACAAGGGCAAACAGTTGCAGGGCCGTTCCTTTAAGGCAGGGAGCGGCTCTTTTTTTGCGCGGTGCTCCGGGATTTCGCCCGCGCTAGCGCTATATGGTTTTTAGCTATTAACAAATAGCTTCTTATTCCTTAACGGATATATGTCCCGTCCCTATACTCGCCCCATGAATGCAACATGCAGGAGGCGAACCCCATGCATAACGAGTCGATCCGCTACCTGATCCTGCCCGGCTGGCAAGGGTCGGGCGATGACCATTGGCAAACCCATTGGCAGAACAGCCTGCCCAACAGTGTCCGCGTCGAGCAGGCCGACTGGATGAAGCCGCGCCGTGAAGACTGGGTGGGCGAACTGCAGCGCACCATCGCGGCCGACAGTACGCCGGTGATCCTGATTGCCCACAGCCTGGGGTGCGTGACCGTTGCACACTGGGCGCAGCTGGCCCCGCTCGAAACCCTGCGGCAAGTGCATGGCGCACTGCTGGTGGCGCCGGCGGACGTCGAGCGGCCTGGCTGCCCGCCGGCCCTGCGTAACTTCGCGCCCATTCCCGAGCACCTGTTGCCCTTTCCGACGCAGATCGTCAGCTCCGACAACGACACCGCCGTCAGCGCGCCAAGGGCGATGGAAATGGCCCGCAATTGGGGTGCGGAAATCGGCCTCATCAGTGGTGGCGGGCACATCAACGTCAAGTCCGGTCACCATCGCTGGGAACAGGGCTTCGCCTATCTGTACCGCCTGCAAGGCCGCATGGAACAACTGGCGCGCCGTCACGCCTGACCCCCTTTGATCGGCCTATTTTTTAACGCTCGATTCCACTGAGGGGTCGGGCGGGAGTGTGTCATGAGTCATCCAGAGAACATCGGCCAGCCGCTGCTGACCTTCCCCGACGCCGAGAAAAGCCCGCTGAGCATTCGTGCCAAGGCGCTGCTGTTTTTCGATCCACGCTCGCGGCGCCTGCGTGAAGAAATGGAGCGACTGGCTCCTCAGGACCTGCCCGTGCTGATCCGCGGTGAGACTGGCACTGGCAAGGAGTTGCTGGCCCGGCACATTCATCGCGGCAGCGATCGCTCTGGTCTGTTCGTCTCCGTCAACTGCGGCGCCATCAGCCCGACCTACGCCGACGCCGAGCTGTTCGGTTACGCAGCGGGCTCTCACAGCGGTTCGGTCAGCAGCCGGGCAGGGTGGTTCGGTTCGGCAACGGGCGGCACGTTGTATCTGGACGAAATCGCGGATTTGCCCCTGTCCATCCAGATCAAATTGCTGGCCGCTCTGGAAAATCACGAAGTCACGCGTGTCGGTGCGCAGCAGCCCAGCCCGGTGGACGTGCGCCTAGTAGCGGCGACCAGCATCGATCTCAGCCTGGCCGTGGCCGCCGGGAAGTTCCATGAGCGGCTGTACCACTATTTGAGCGAAGGGCGGCTGGAAATGCCGGCGCTGCGCGACCAGCCGGGCAATATCCTGCCGCTGGCCGAATATTTCCTGGGCATCTACAGCCAGCGTTTCGATTTCGAGATGCCGTTGATCAGCGAAGCGGCGCAGCAAGTGCTGGAGCAACACACCTGGCCGGGCAATACGCGGGAGCTGGAAAACGTCATTCATTTCGCGTTGTTGATCAGCCGCGGGGATGAGCTGTTGCCGGAGCATTTGAGTTTGCCTGTCGTCGCCCGGCCATCTGTTGTGCGCCCTTGATAACCAAAAAGAATATCCATTTGCTTAAAAAGTATTGTCTCGGAATAAACAAAATCGGTAATGTCCGCTCCAACCCGCCGCCTCTCATGGCCGGCGGCACGCTCCCGTTGCCCAAGTCGCCCATCGAGGCGGCCGGATCCCCAAAGGACATTGCATGAAAAAGACACTGCTGTTGACCGCGCTGGCCGCTGCCCTTTCTATAGGTCTGGCTCAAGCGGGCGAAAAACTGGTTGTTGGCGCGACCCCTGTGCCGCACGCCGAGATCCTGGAGCTGATCAAGCCTGAGCTGGCCAAAGAAGGCGTGGACCTGGAAATCAAGGTCTTCACTGACTACGTGCAGCCGAACGTGCAGTTGAATGAAAAACGCCTGGACGCCAACTACTTCCAGACCAAGCCTTACCTGGATGGCTTCAACAAAGGCAAAAACGCGCATCTGGTGACGGGCGTGGGTGTCCACGTTGAACCGTTTGGCGGCTACTCGAAGAAGTACAAATCCATCGCTGACCTGCCGGACGGCGCCACCATCGCCATTCCAAACGAAGGCAGCAACGCCGGTCGTGCCCTGTTGCTGTTGCAGAAAGCCGGTCTGATCACCCTGAAAGATCCAACCAACGCTTTGGCAACGCCGAAAGACATCGCCACCAACCCGAAAAAATTCAAGTTCCGCGAGCTGGAATCGGCTGTGTTGCCACGCGTGCTGGATCAGGTCGATCTGGACATGATCAACACCAACTACGCCCTCGAAGCCAAGCTGAGCCCCAAAAAGGACGCGCTGATCATCGAAGGCTCGGATTCGCCGTACGTGAACTACCTGGTGACCCGTGAAGACAACGCGCACACCGACGCGATCAACAAGCTGTCCAAAGCGCTGACCAGCCAGCAAGTCAAAGACTTCATCAACAAGAAGTACGACGGCGCGGTTGTGCCGGCGTTCTGATGAGCCACGCGTTCCCTCTGTAGGAGCGCGCTTGCCCGCGATTGCGATCTATCATTCACGCACTCGTCGACTGACAAGACGCCATCGCGGGCAAGCGCGCTCCTACAGTGGTTCATGGATGTATCTTCAAAACGCCGACGCCTTCACCCGCGTCGGCGTTTTTGCTTCTGCGCAGCGCCCCTAGTCCGATCAGAGCTATGCATATGCTCTAACGATATTTAAATTTCGTTTCTTATACCTATAAAGTTCTCCCTTCTCAGCCACACGCCTTTTCTGGAGTCGGAGTTCTCATGCCAGCAGCCTCCCAAGCTTCCTCGTCCGCGCAAGCGCCCGGTCAGCAGTTCGATGTGCGCCCATTCGCCGAAAAGGTGGGCGCGGAAATCGTCGGTCTGGATCTGTCACGTCCGCTCAACGACGCAGACTTTGCACGCGTACATCAGGCGCACCTGGACCATCACGTCGTGGTGTTCCGCGATCAGCAGATCACCCCGCAGCAACAGATCGATTTCAGCCGCCGCTTCGGTGTGCTGCAGATCCACGTGCTCAAGCAGTTCCTGCTCGCCAATCACCCGGAGATCCTCATCGTCTCGAACATCGTCGAGGACGGTCAGCCCGTGGGTCTGGGCGATGCCGGCAAATACTGGCACTCGGACCTGTCCTACAAGGAGCTGCCGAGCCTGGGCTCGATGCTCTACGCGCAGGAACTGCCCAGCGAAGGCGGCGACACGCTGTTTGCCGACATGCACCTGGCCTGGGACACCCTGCCGGAGCACCTGCGCAAAGCGGTCGAAGGCCGGTCCGCCGTGCACAGCTACACCTCGCGCTACCGTGAGGGCCACAACGCGCAGAACTGGCGCCCGACCCTGAGCGCCGAGCAACTGGCACAGGTTGTGGTGGTCAGCCACCCGATTGTGCGCACCCACCCGGAAAACGGCCGCAAGGCGTTGTTCGTCAGCGAAGGTTTCACCACGCACATCGTCGGACTGCCGGAAGACGAGAGTCAGCAGATTCTCAACGAGCTGTACGCCCACAGCGTGCGGCCAGAAGGCGTCTACCGCCATAAATGGCAGAAAAACGACATGGTCTTCTGGGACAACCGGTCCCTGATTCACCTGGCAGGCGGCACCCCCGACCATCTGCGTCGCCGTCTGCACCGCACCACCATCCAGGGTGATGCGCCGTTCTGATCCAGGAGAGCTCCATGAACGCTGTTCTGCAAAGCCACACGGCTAGCAATGGCTCGACCGCGCAACCGCTTAATCAGCCCAACGCTGAACCGCTGTTGCAAGTGCAAGGCGTGAGCCTTGAGTACCGCACCCCCGAGCGCGTGGTGCGGGCGACCCATCAAGTCAGTTTCGAGATCGACCCGGCCGACCGCTTCGTGCTCCTCGGCCCCTCGGGCTGTGGCAAATCGACGTTGCTCAAAGCGGTGGCCGGCTTTATCCAGCCCAGCGAAGGGCAGATTCGTTTGGCCGGGCAGGAAGTCAAAGAGCCTGGTCCGGACCGGATCGTGGTGTTTCAGGAGTTCGACCAACTGCCGCCCTGGAAGACCGTGATCCAGAACGTCATGTTCCCGCTGCTGGCCTCGCGCACGCTGAAGCGTCGCGAAGCCGAAGAGCGCGCACGTTATTACCTGGAAAAGGTTGGCCTGAGTGCCTTCGCTGACGCCTACCCGCACACCTTGTCCGGCGGCATGAAAGCCCGCGTGGCGATTGCCCGCGCCTTGGCGATGCAGCCGAAAATCCTGCTGATGGACGAGCCGTTCGCCGCGCTCGACGCACTGACCCGTCGCAAGATGCAGGAAGAGCTGCTGGAACTGTGGGACGAGGTGCGCTTCACGCTGCTGTTCGTCACGCACTCCATCGAAGAAGCGCTGGTGATTGGCAACCGCATTCTGTTGCTGTCGCCGCACCCGGGTCGCGTTCGTGCCGAGATCAACAGCCATCAGTACGACCTGAAAAGCCTGGGCGGCTTTGATTTCCAGGCCTCGGCGCAGCGTATTCATCGGCTGCTGTTCGATGAGGGCGACGAGCCTGTGGTTGAGCAGGACATACGCTTTCAGGACATTCGGATCGCTTACTAAACACTCGGTTCTCTGTAGGAGCTGCCGAGCTGCCGAAGGCTGCGATGCAGTTTGTCTGACACACCGCAATCGCAGCCTTCGGCGGCTCGTCAGCTCCTACAGGATCGGCGTCGCCTCATTCAGAGATTTGCACCCATGAGCCTTTCCCCCCCAATCCGCGAGGAATACGAAGTCGCGCTGGAGCCTTTCACGCAGGAAGACCTGGCCCGCGACATCCCCCTCGTTCAGCGCATCTGGCAACTGAGCTGGGTGCGCAAAAGCGTGATCCTGATTGCCCTGGCGGTGATCTGGGAGATTGCCGCGCGCATTCAGGGCAATGACCTGCTGCTGCCCAGTTTTCTACAAACCGCCCAGGCGTTCATCGAAGGCGTTGCCAGCGGCGAACTGCTGGAAAAGGTCTGGATTTCCTTGCAGGTGTTGATCAAGGGCTACCTGATCGGCATTGTCCTGGCCTTCGCTTTGACCACGCTCGCCGTTTCGACCCAACTGGGCCGTGACCTGCTGGGAACGTTGACCGCGATGTTCAACCCGCTGCCGGCCATCGCGCTGCTGCCGTTGTCGCTGTTGTGGTTCGGGCTGGGTGAAAACAGCCTGGTGTTCGTGCTGGTTCACTCGGTGCTGTGGGCGCTGGCGCTCAATACCTACGCCGGGTTTCTCGGTGTCTCGGAAACCCAGCGTATGGCCGGTCGCAACTACGGGCTCAAGGGCCTGCGGTTTGTCTGGTACATCCTGATCCCTGCCGCGCTGCCGTCGATTCTGGCCGGCCTGAAAATCGGCTGGGCGTTTGCCTGGCGCACCTTGATCGCTGCCGAGCTGGTCTTCGGCGCGTCGTCCGGCAAGGGCGGTCTGGGCTGGTACATCTACCAGAACCGCAACGAGCTCTATACCGATAAGGTATTTGCAGGTCTGGTGGCCGTGATCCTGATCGGGCTGCTGGTGGAAAACCTGTTGTTCGCCAACATCGAGCGGCTGACCGTGAAGCGCTGGGGCATGCAACGCTGATACTGGCGATTGGGAACTATGGTTATTCCAATTGTGTATTTAGTGACGGGTATTTAGTAACAGTAAGCTATATGCAACAAGCGGCCCGATCCGTCGCGCTGCACCCCTTATTGGCGATATCGCGAGGAATTCATGGTCTCTTCATTCAAGCGTCCAACGCTTACAACACTCGCTGCAGCTTTAGGCCTCACCGGTGCATTGCTCAGCAGCGGCGCTCATGCCGAAGGCAAGATCAGCATCGCCCAGCAGTTCGGGATCGGCTACCTGATCCTCGACGTGGTGCGTGACCAGAAGCTGATCGAAAAGCATGGCAAAGCCGAGGGCCTCGACATCACCGTTGACTGGAACAGCATTTCCGGCGCCACTGCGATGAACGAAGCGCTGCTGGCCGGCGCACTGGACGTGGTGTCGGCCGGCGTGCCGCCGATGCTGACCATCTGGGACCGCACCAAGGGCAAGCAGAACGTCAAGGCCATCGCCTCCCTCGGCTCGATGCCCAATTACCTGCTGACCAATAACCCCGACGTCAAAACCCTGAAAGATTTCAGCGAAAAAGACCGGATCGCTGTGCCTGCTGCCGGGGTGGGCTTCCAGTCGCGCACGCTGCAGATCGAAACCGCCAAGGTGTTTGGTGACGCCGAGTTCAAGAAATTCGACAACATCTCCGTGAGCATCCCGCACCCGGATGCCACCGGCGCGCTGCTGGCCGGCGGCTCGGAAATCAACTCGCACTTCTCCAGCCCGCCGTTCCAGTACCAGGAACTGGAAAACCCGAAAGTGCACAAGGTGCTCAGTTCCTACGACATCCTGGGCGGCCCGGCGACGTTCAACGTGCTCTACACCACCCAGAAATTCCACGACGCCAACCCGAAAACCTACAAAGCGTTCTACGACGCACTGGCTGAAGCCGAGAAGATCATCAAGGCCGACAAACCCGCTGCGGCCAAGACCTACATCGCCGTCGAGCAGTCCAAGCTGCCGCTGCCATTCGTTGAGAAGATTGTGTCGGACCCTGAAATCGACTTCACCGTCGTGCCGCAACGCACCTTCATCTACGCGCAAAAGCTTCAGGAACTGGGCGTGCTGAAGAACAAGGCAGACAGCTGGAAAGACTACTTCTTCGAAGAAGCCCACGGCGGCGACGGCAGCTGATCCTCCGCAATCATCCTGCCCCTCGCAACTGATCGTGCCCACGCTCCGCGTGGGTATGCCTACCAGGACGCTCCGCGTCCGTGGTTGATCTCTGTAGGAGCGAACTTGTTCGCGAAGCGCCTCGCCTGACACACCCCTTCGCCCGCCTCGCCATACAGACAGCCTTTCAATCCGGCCACTTCCACGGCGGCTGATCCAGCATGCCCTGGCCGACGACTCCGGTCTGGCCGAGGTTTTTTTGCAGCACGATGGCGTTACACGCCGGATCCTGCTCCAACGCGGCGATCAAACGGCTTGCGTGTGATACGACCCACATCTGGCAGTCCTGCGACGCTTTGATAATCAGCCGGGCCAAGGCGGGGAGCAGGTCGGGATGCAGACTGGTTTCGGGCTCGTTGAGGACCATCATCGTCGGAGGGCGAGGGGTCAGCAGGGCGGCTATCAATAACAGATAACGCAACGTGCCATCGGACAGCTCCGCGCCAGTGAGCGGCCTGAGCAACCCGTGCTGATAAAACTCCAACGAAAACTGGCCGCTGCTGCTTACGCTCACGCTGACCCGCGCGCCGGGAAATGCATCGCTCACCGCCTCATTCAAGTCGTCGGGCTCGCCCATTTCGCAGATGGTTTGAAGCGCGGCGGCCAGGTTGCGCCCGTCGTGGTGGAGCACGGGTGTGCGGGTGCCGAGTTGAGGCTGGCGGGCCGGCGCATCGACGTCGCTGCGAAAGTGATCGTAAAAGCGCCAGCCCCGTATGGTGTCGCGCAGATGCAGCACCTCGGGCGAGGACCGCAGGTTGCCAACCTGATCGAACAGGCTGTTGAAGGTCGGCAAGCGTTGCTCAAAGACGTCCCACTCTCGAGTATCCCGCACGCGCACCATCGGACCCTTGCGATCCACCAACAGGCTTGCGGGTCGATACAGTGCGCCTGCCCAGATGCACTCGCGCTTGATTTCCGGGTCCAGCGCAAACGCGGTTGGCACCGCAGACGGCGGCGGCAATCCCAGCGAAATGGCGTAGCTGAAGTCTTTGGACGCGAAGCCTAGCCGCAGGCGCACCACGTCGTTACGCGGTCCACCCTGAATCTGCACTTCGCCATTGTGCATCCGCCGGCTGATGGTCTCGGGCCCTGCCCAGAACGTCGAATCCAGGCCGCCTTCACGGGCCAGCGCGTTGATTACCCCGCCCTGAGCCGTTTCTGCTAACAGTCGCAGCGCCCGATACACATTAGACTTGCCACTGCCATTGGGTCCGGTGATCAAGTTCAACCGGCCCAGCGGTACGACCAGCGTGTTGATCGAGCGATAGTTGGCGATGGCCAGGGTGGTCAACATTCGGTGCTTCCATTGCAGATTTATCGGGACAGCGGGGTCACGGAGTTTAGCCCCGCAAGGAACCCTGATATAAGCTCACAGTCGCATGATCACGACGCGACTGCCTCCTTGAGCACCCTGCTCGGAGCATGACAGCGAATGGCATTGGCACAAGGAGTTTGCATGCCTGTTCACCCCCACTTTTTTGCACCCCGTCTGAACACCGTCGGCGTTGCCCTGTGCCTGGCGATATTGGTGGGTTGCGGCAAGGAAAAGCCGCAGGCGCCGGTGCTGCCCCGCGTGCAGATCCAGGAAGTCAAAACCACTGAATACGCCGCCGCCGTTGCCCTGACCGGGGATGTGCAGGCGCGGGTGCAGACGCAATTGTCCTTCCGCGTGGGTGGCAAGATCATTCAGCGCATGGTCGATGTCGGTGATCGGGTTTCAGCCAAGCAAGTACTCGCCAAACTCGACCCCAAGGACTTGCAGACCAACGTCGATTCGGCCATCGCCGCCGAGGCCGCCGAACAGGCCCGCGTCCGGCAGACCAGTGCTGCGTTCGTCCGTCAGGAAAAGCTCTTGCCCAAGGGCTACACCAGCCGCAGCGAATACGATTCCGCACAAGCCGCGTTGCGCAGCAGCCAGAGCGCGCTCAAAGCCGCCCAGGCGCAGTTGGCCAACGCACGCGAACAATTGAGCTACACCGCGCTGGTGGCCGATGCGCCGGGCATCATTACCGCGCGCCAGGCCGAAGTCGGTCAGGTGGTTCAGGCCACCGCGCCGATTTTCGGCCTCGCCCGCGATGGCGACCGCGATGCGGTGTTCAACGTCTACGAGTCGCTGTTTGTCGACCCGCCTACTCATCAGCCGGTGGACGTGACGTTGCTCGACAACCCGAAAATCAAAACCTCCGGCATCGTCCGCGAAGTCACCCCGGCGGTGTCGGCGCAGACCGGTACGCTGCAAGTGAAGATCGCATTGAGTTCGCTGCCCGCCGGCATGGAGCTGGGGTCTGTGGTCAGTGCCGCGCTGACGGTGCCGGCCAAGACCAGCGTTGAATTGCCGTGGTCGGCGTTGACCAAAGGCCTGGGCGAGCAGCTAGGCCAGCCTGCGGTGTGGATCGTCGACGATCAGAATAAAGCCAGCCTGCGCGGGGTCACGATTGGTCGTTACCTGACCAGCAAAGTGGTGGTCAGCGATGGGCTCAAGAACGGAGAAAAGGTAGTGGTCGCCGGTGGACAATTGCTGCACCCGGACATGCAGGTCGAGCTGGCTGAAGTCTATAAACAGGCAGCAGGAGCGCAACCTTGAAGCGCCTTGGGAGTGTTTTGCTGATCGGTGTCTTGTTAAGCGCCTGCGGTAAAGACGAGCCGCCGCCGGAGCCTGTGCGCCCGGTGCTGTTTGTTCAGGTGAAGTCGCAGTCGGAGCAGAATCTGGGCCGATTTGCCGGCAACATCGCCGCGCGGTACGAGAGCACTCTGGGCTTCCGGGTGTCCGGTCGCATCGCGCAACGCAAGGTCGATGTCGGCAGCGAAGTCAAAAAAGGCGACTTGCTGGCCGTGCTGGACCCGACCGATCAACAGAACCAGGTGCGCTCGACCCAGGGCGAACTGGCCCGTGTCGAAGCGCAGTTGATCAACACCCAGGCCAATGCGCGGCGTCAGCAGGAACTGTTTGATCGCGGTGTCGGCGCACAGGCCGCGCTGGACGTTGCCGTGACGGACCTGAAAACCACCCAGTCGACCTACGATCAGGCCAAGGCCTCGATGCAACAAGCCAAGGATCAACTCAGCTACAGCGAACTGCGCAGCGATCATGATGCTGTGGTCACGGAGTGGAAGGTGGAGGCCGGTCAAGTGGTCAGCGCCGGCGAGCAGGTCGTCACGTTGGCGCGCCCTGACGTGAAGGAAGCGGTCATCGATCTGCCTGCCGGGCTTGCCGAGCAACTGCCGCCTGACGTGGTGTTCACGGTGGCCAGCCAATTGGAACCCACCATTCGCACCACCGCCACCGTGCGCGAACTCGAGCCCCAGGCCGAGCGCAGCACCCGCACGCGTCGCGCCCGCCTGACCCTGGCCGACACGCCTGCCGCCTTTCGGTTGGGCACGGCGATCAGCGTGACCGCCAGTTCCACCATCGAACCGCGCATCGAGCTGCCGGCGAACGTGCTTCAAGACGTCGAGGGCAAAACGCAGATCTGGGTCATCGACATGCAAAACCAGACCGTCTCGCCCCGGGAGGTCAAGGTGCTCAGCCGCGACAATGACCGCATCGTGCTGGCTGGCGGAATCAAGGACGGCGAACGTGTGGTAACCGCCGGTGTGAACAGCCTGAAACCGGGCCAGAAAGTCAAAGTCGATAAGGAAAGCCCGAAATGAAAGGGACGTTCAACCTCTCCGATTGGGCGATCAAACACCAATCCTTCGTCTGGTACCTGATGTTCGTCGGCCTGCTGATGGGCGTGTTTTCCTACATGAACCTGGGGCGTGAAGAAGATCCTTCCTTCACCATCAAGACCATGGTCATACAAACCCGCTGGCCGGGCGCGACCGTGGACGAGACCCTGGAGCAAGTCACCGACCGCATCGAGAAGAAGCTCGAAGAGCTCGATTCCCTGGATTACGTGAAGAGCTACACCCGGCCGGGCGAGTCGACGGTCTTCGTTTACCTGCGCGACACCACCAGTGCCAAGGCCATCCCGGACATCTGGTATCAGGTGCGCAAAAAGATCGATGACATCCGTGGGCAGTTTCCTCAAGGGCTGCAGGGGCCTGCGTTCAACGATGAGTTCGGCGACGTCTACGGCTCGATCTACGCGTTCACCGCCGACGGCCTGACCATGCGTCAGTTGCGCGATTATGTGGAAGAAGTGCGGGTCCATATTCGCGACGTGCCGGGGCTGGGCAAGGTCGAAATGGTCGGCCAGCAGGACGAGGTGCTGTACCTGAATTTCTCGACCCGCAAACTCGCCGCGCTCGGCCTGGATCAGCAGCAAGTGGTGCAAAGCCTGCAATCGCAGAACACCGTTACGCCGGCTGGGGTCATCGAAGCCGGGCCGGAGCGCATTTCTGTGCGCACCTCCGGGCAGTTCGCGTCGGAGAAGGACCTGGCAGCGGTCAATCTGCGGCTCAACGACCGCTTCTATCGCCTGAGTGACATCGCCGAGATCTCCCGCGGCTACGTCGACCCGCCCAAGCCGTTGTTCCGCTTCAATGGCAAGCCCGCGATCGGGCTGGCCATCGCCATGAAGAAGGGCGGCAACGTTCAGGAATTCGGTAAAGCGCTGCACACGCGAATGGAGGCCGCCACGGGCGACCTGCCTGTCGGAGTAGGCGTGCACAACGTCTCGGATCAGGCCCAGGTGGTGGAAAAAGCCGTCGGCGGTTTCACCAGCGCATTGTTCGAAGCGGTAGTGATCGTGCTGATCGTCAGCTTCATCAGCCTCGGTATGCGCGCAGGTCTGGTGGTCGCGTGCTCGATCCCGCTGGTGCTGGCGATGGTCTTTGTGTTCATGGAATACAGCGGCATCACCATGCAGCGGATCTCGCTGGGCGCGTTGATCATTGCCCTCGGCCTGTTGGTGGACGATGCGATGATCACCGTGGAGATGATGGTCACGCGCCTGGAAATGGGCGACACCAAGGAGCAGGCGGCGACGTTTGCCTACACCTCCACGGCGTTCCCGATGCTCACCGGTACGCTGGTGACTGTCGCCGGTTTTGTGCCGATTGGCCTCAACGCCAGTTCGGCGGGGGAGTACACCTTCACGCTGTTCGCGGTGATTGCCGTGGCGATGTTGGTGTCGTGGGTGGTGGCGGTGCTGTTCGCGCCGGTCATTGGCGTGCACATCCTCAGCGAAAACGTGAAGAAGAAAGACGAACACACCAAGCCGGGCCGCATTGCACGGGCCTTCAATGGCAGCATGTTCTGGGCCATGCGCAATCGCTGGCTGACCATCATCATCACCATCTTGCTGTTCGCCACGGCGCTGTTTTGCATGCGTTTCGTGCAGAACCAGTTCTTCCCGTCCTCCGACCGGCCCGAGATTCTGGTGGACCTCAACCTGCCGCAAAACGCCTCGATCAACGAGACGCGCAAGGCCGTGGATCGTCTGGAAGCCACGCTCAAGGACGATCCGGACATCGTTCGCTGGAGCACTTACATCGGCCAGGGCGCGTTGCGTTTCTACCTGCCGCTGGACCAGCAACTGGAGAATCCGTATTACGCGCAGCTGGTCATCGTCAGTAAGGGGCTGGAGGAACGTGGCGCGCTGTCCGAACGCCTGAAACAGACGCTGCGCAAGGATTTCGTCGGGATCGGCACCTACGTGCAGCCGCTTGAGATGGGCCCGCCGGTGGGGCGTCCTATTCAGTACCGGGTGAGCGGCGAAAACATCGATCTGGTGCGTCAGCACGCGATTGATCTGGCCACGCTACTGGATAAAAACCAGCACATCGGGGAAATGATTTACGACTGGAACGAGCCGGGCAAAGTCCTGCGCATCGACATCAATCAGGACAAAGCGCGCCAGTTGGGGTTGTCGTCCGAGGACGTGGCGCGGCTGATGAACAGCATTGTCACCGGTTCGGCCGTGACCCAGGTGCGTGACGATATCTACCTGATCAACGTGGTCGGGCGCGCCGAAGACGCCGAACGCGGCACGCCTGAAACGCTGCAGAACCTGCAGATCGTGACGCCGAGCGGGACGTCTATCCCGTTACTGGCGTTCGCCACGGTGCGCTATGAACTCGAACAGCCGCTGGTGTGGCGCCGGGATCGCAAACCGACCATCACCCTCAAAGCCGCGGTGCGCGACGACATGCAGCCCACCGACCTGGTCAAGGAACTCAAGCCGGAGATCGAGAAATTTGCGGCGGGCTTGCCCACTGGCTACAAGGTCGCCACCGGTGGCACCGTCGAGGAGAGCGGCAAGGCCCAGGGCCCGATTGCCAAGGTTGTGCCGCTGATGATTTTCCTGATGGCGACGTTCCTGATGATCCAGCTGCACAGCGTGCAGAAGATGTTCCTCGTCGCCAGCGTCGCGCCGTTGGGGTTGATTGGCGTGGTGCTGGCGCTGGTGCCGACCGGTACGCCCATGGGGTTTGTGGCGATCCTCGGCATCCTCGCGCTGATCGGCATCATCATCCGTAACTCGGTGATTCTGGTAACCCAGATCGATGCCTACGAAAAGTCGGGTTATCTGCCATGGGACGCCGTGGCCGAAGCCACCGAGCACCGACGTCGGCCGATCCTGCTGACCGCTGCGGCGGCGAGCCTGGGCATGATCCCCATCGCCCGCGAAGTGTTCTGGGGCCCGATGGCCTACGCCATGATTGGCGGCATCATCATCGCCACGCTGCTGACGCTGTTGTTCCTGCCGGCGCTGTATGTGGCCTGGTACAAAATCAGAGAGCCGAGCGATGAAGAACGCCAGAAGGCTGAGGCTCAGAAGAAGGAAAAGGCCGACAAAACGCCTGATGAAGAGGGCGACTCAGTGCCTGCGCGTTAAGCCCTATTGCCTGACACTCCTTGGGGTGCGCGGTTTCAGGGCTGCTGCGCACCCCATCGTCGGCAAGCCGGACTCCCACGGCCTTCGGCCAGAATCAAAAGCGAAATAGGGGGATTTAGGAAGCGTCCGACATACAAGGTTTCACCTCTGGATTAACGTCGCGCCCTCACATCTATTGTCGGGGTTTGGCGTGTCCTCCTTCTTTCGGTTCTTCTGTTGCGCGTTGTTTTGTGCCGTCTTTTTTATCCCCGACGCGAAGGCCGTTGAGGTCCTGGAAAACGAGTTCTGGCGCGTCGATATCGATCCCGCAACCCTGGCAATCGCCGTGGCGCCTTCAGGAGGACGCAGGGTTCAGGCGTCGGCGGGTGTCGTTGCGCACAGTGTCAGTGAGGTAAAAAGGACGCCTGACAGCCTGAAGTGGCAATGGGATCGCGGCGTCTGGCAACTCGCCGCCCAGCTGGACCAGCGCGAACTTCGGCTGTCCATCAAGGCCCGCGAAGCAGGGGTTCTGGACTTCCTGAAGCAACCCGGCGATGCCATGGGCAAGGCGCTGATCTGGCCGCTGGCCGAGGGGCATTACGTCCCGCGTGGCGACTTGGTCTGGCAGCGGTTTCTTGTCGACCAAGGGCCGATCAACACCACGCAGGACCTCAGCCTGCCGCTGTGGGGCATGGATCACGGCGCATTCACCCTGAACTGGCTGATGACCAACCCTTTCAACAACCGGCTTGAGCTCAGCGCGGATGCCGACGCGCTGGCCATCAGTGCCCGCCACGCCTTCACCGCCCTCGACCCCACCGCGCCGCTGACCTTTCGCTTGGTGCTGGGCGACGCGGATCCCCTCTTCGGTGCTCGTCGCTACCGGCAGTGGCTGATGGAAAGCGGTCGTTACGAGACCCTTGACGATAAGCTCAAGAACGTCCCCCAGGGCCGAAAGCTACTCGGCGCCGCTCATGTGTACGTGTGGGGCAACGACCTGCTGGACGTGAAAGACGTGCTGGACTGGACGCGGCTGGTTGAGACATTGAGCTCCGCCGCGCCATTGGCAGTTGAACTGCGTCGTCACCTGAACGCTGAGGCCAGCGCGATCCTGCGCCGTCGGCCGGCACCGCCAGAGCGCTGGCAGCAAGCGACATTGCTGCGAGGGCTGAACGCTGCTGCCAACACTGTGGCCAGAGCCAGCTGGCAGTCCACCACTGAGCCGGACATGCAACGGCTCGCCTCGCGGTACGGAGAACTACGCCGCGAGCTTGCTCAGCTGTTTGTCGGTGCGCTCAAGGCCGATACGTCCGAGTGGGGCGGCACCCTGTCTCGTAGCACCATCGCTCAATTGAGCAGCGCCGGGCTTTCGCGCTTGTGGCTTGGGCTCGGAGACGGTTGGGAGGGCGGGCTGTGGCATCCCGAAGCGGTTAGTGCGGCCGTGCAGGCGAGGTATCTGATCGCGCCTTATGACTCGTATGAAACCGCTTTGGCCGCGGACGAAAACCCGGACTGGAGCACGGCGCACCTGGGCAGCAATGCGCATCGCAACTGCGCCATCGTATTGGAAGACGGCACCTTCAAATCAGGCTTCCAGCAATCCGGTCACTACACCAATCCGCGTTGCGTCAGGCCGTTGCTGGAAGCGCGGGTGCGGGCTGTTCAAGCGGCGTCGGGGTTCAACAGCTGGTTTCTCGACGCTTACGCCACCGGGATGGTGTTCGACAGCTATCGCCCCGAGACGCCCATGACCCAGGCGCAGAACGCCGCCGCCAACGAAGACGCTGCACGCTGGGTCGGTGCCGGTTCAGGACTGCCGGTGGGTTCCGAAGACGGGAATGCCGTGACAGCGCAAGGCATCCTGTTTGCCCATGGCATGCAAACCCCGGTGATTGGCTGGGGCGATTCGCAGATGAACCAGGACAAACAGTCGCCGTGGTACGTGGGGAACTGGTACCCACCCGAGCAACCGGACGTCTTCTTCAAAACGGTCCCGGTCAAAGAGCCCTATCGCACTGTGCATTTTGAGCCGACCACGCGTTTGCCGCTGTATCAGACGGTGTTCCATGGCTCGGTCATTACCACGCACCACTGGCTGTTCGACAGCCTGAAGTTGAGCAACGTCCGGTTTCAGAACGAACTCACGCAACTGCTCTACAACGTGCCGCCGCTGTACCACCTGAGCCGCGAAACGATGAAGCAACGACTGCCAGTGATCCTGCGTCAGGATGCGTTTTTCAGACCGCTGCACGAGCGCCTCGCCACCCAGGCCATGACCGGTTTCGACTGGCTGACCGCCGACCGGCAGCTGCAACAAACTACATTCGCCGACGGCACGCGGCTGGTGGCCAATTTTGATGTAGCCGCCAGGGGTGCGGGCGGCCGGTCATTCCCGGCGCACAGCATTACGGCGATTAGACCGGATGGGAGTGAGGGGGTGTATCAGGTGATGGCAGAGCGGTGAACTGCGGGAGTCGCAATTCTCCTGGCACCGCCCCGACCCTGTAGGAGCGCGCTTGCCCGCGAAGAGGTCAGTCCGGCCACCGCATTTTCAGCGCCTGATCGGTCTATCGCGGGCAAGCGCGCTCCTACAGCGGTCAGAGTCAGGCCAATCAAACCCGACGCCAGACACTCGCCAGCCAAGGCTGTTGATCCAGCGGCAGTCCCGTGGGGCGGTAATAGTGCTCAAGCTCCGCGAAACCCGCTTCGGTCAACAACGCGCGCCACGCCTCGAGGTCGTGGTAAGACCCGTAGCGCTCGCCCTTCCAGCCTTCCTGGTTGTGCCCGCGGGGGTTGGAGCTGAACAGCACGCCACCCGGTTTCAGGCTCGCATGCAGTTCGTGCAACACCCGTGGCAGCTCTTGTTTGGGGATGTGGAACAGCACGGCGTTGGCGAAGATGCCGTCGAAGCGTTCGGCGGGCAGATCAAGCGCCAGAAAGTTCTGCTGCAGGACTTCACAGCCGCTGTCGGCACGGGCCATCCGGGCGAACTGCTCCGAACCGTCCAGCCCGGTCGCCACGTGGCCCATGGCGGTAAAGGTTTGCAAATCCCGGCCCGGCCCGCAGCCAAAATCAAGAATCTGCCACGGCTTTTCACTCTGGATATGCCGCAACAGCGCATCGATGTTCTGGCTCACATCATGATCGCGAGTGCCCTCGCGAAAGCCTTCGGCGGTGCTGTTGTAATTGCCCAGGGTCGTGGACGTGATCTGGGCGAGATCCTGCGGGTCGAGCTTCATGGCGGGCAACGGTCTGAACGGAAAGAAGCTCAATATACGCCCGCTCGATCCTGAATCAATAATTCAGCCCTTGGCGATCACAAGATCGACGACCTTGTCGATGGTCTCGATCCTCTCCCAGTCCGCCTGACACACCCTCAATTTGTACCGCCACTTCACCTGCATCATGAAGCACGTGAGGTCATCATTGATGATGGCGAAATCGCGAATGAAGTTGGTCTGAGCGGTCACTTCTTCGCGAGGAATGAAGCCAATGATCGACACGAATAGATCGATAATGGATTCGGTAAGCTGGGTTTTATTGAGCTCTGTTTCCACTTTTTGCCTCATATGCACACAGCCCGATGCTGACTAAATCAAACACTGCCAATCCGACCGCGACAAATGGCATTCCCCGCCCAACTACACCAAATACCCTGACGGTACCAAAGGTCGCTTTTGCGAACTTGGCAACGGTCGGCTGCTTGATCAGAGTGCGAGGGAAGAAGCGCATCCCGATCAGACTCGAAACGTTGGTCGTTCTGCTTGAGCCTGCATGGACCCAAGCACCTATTGCCGTTTTGCTGATGGGTATCCCGGCAGCGGTGGTTAGCGCTGTAGCGGTAGTAAGGCCGTAATGTTCTTGGGTGCAGCGCCACAATGTATCGAAGGTCGTATCGGGCGCAGTCGTGCTCGTGCGCATACCCTTGATGATTTCATGACCAATGATGTCGCTCTTCCAGGACCGAGAAGGAAGAATCACTGTGCCCGGACATGAGGCCATTATTGAGCTTTGCAGGCTGAAGGTAACGTGAGTGGAAGGGCCAAGATTTACCCCGTGCCGGCTGACTTCCAGATTTCCCTCCATGACCGCCGTCGTGAGGTCTTTTTCTTCCATATTCCGTCTCCCGGCAGTGAACAGTAGCTTCTGCGCAAAGAGTAATTGAGAGCCTGCCACGTATTGCTGCCTGATCTCATGACGAGAGCGTTCTGACGCATCTCACGGATGGCTCCTACGAAAAACGGCACCGTTTATTGGGATGAAGATTCATCACCCAGTGAGCGCGTCAGCCCCTCACCTCTTATCCAACCTTAACGCCAACCGATCCCCGCCCAGCTGAATCACCGCCACCAGCGCCACCAGCAGCACGATCACCGTCAGCATCACTTGCGTGTCGAAGCGCTGGTAGCCGTACCGATAGGCGATGTCACCCAGGCCGCCGGCACCGATGGCGCCGGCCATGGCGGAGGAGTTGATCATCGTGACCAGGGTGATGGTGAATCCGCCGACAATGCCGGGCAGCGATTCGGGCAGCAGCACGTGCCAGACGATGTGCCAGCGGCGGCAGCCCATGGCTTGTGCGGCTTCGATCAGGCCGTGGTCGACTTCGCGCAGGCTGACTTCGGCGATGCGCGCGAAGAACGGCGTGGCGGCGATGGTCAGTGGCACCACAGCCGCCCAGACCCCGTAGGTGGTGCCGACGATCAGCCGGGTGAAGGGGATCAGCGCCACCATCAGGATCAGGAACGGCACCGAACGAAACACGTTGACGAACGCACCCAGCACCCGATTCAGGTTCGGCGCTTCATAGATCCCGCCTTTGCCGCTGGTGACCAGGATCACGGCCAGTGGAATACCCAGCACCAGCGCGATCAGCGATGACACGCCGACCATCAGGAAGGTGTCGATGACGCCTTGCAGCAACCGATCAAACCACATAGCCGAGCACCTTCGCGTGTTGCGCCAGTTTGCGGGCGCGGGTGAGCAGTTCGTCCTGGGACAGGGGGGAGCGGGCAATGGACAGCACCAGATGCCCAAGCGCCCGGCCTTGAATGCGCTCGATGCCGCCGTGCAGCAGGCTGACCTTGCCGCCAAAGGCGCCGAACAGCGCTGACAGGTCTGGCTCGCTGTTGTCGGCGCCACTGAATTGCAGGTCCAGCACAAGGGCCGCGCCAGGCTGCGGATGCACGTGAAGGCGTGCTTGCAGATCATCCGGCAAGCCGTGTTGCAGCGGCGCGAGCAGGGTTCTGCTGACCTCATGCTGAGGGTCGCCGAACACCTGCCACACCGGACCTTGCTCGACGATGCGCCCCTGTTCGAGTACCACGACGCGGTGGCAGATCTCGCGGATGACGGCCATTTCATGGGTGATCAGAATGATCGTCAGGCCAAGGCGTTGATTGATCTCGCGCAGCAGGCCGAGGATCGATTGCGTGGTCTCGGGGTCAAGCGCGGAGGTCGCTTCGTCACACAGAAGAATGGCCGGGTCGTGCACCAATGCCCGGGCGATGCCGACGCGCTGCTTTTGCCCGCCTGACAGCTGCGCCGGGTACGATTGATGTTTGTCTTGCAGCCCGACCAGTTCCAGCAGTTCGGCCACCTTGCGCTGGCGCTGATCGCTGGGCACGCCCGCGACCTTCAGCGGCAGCTCGACGTTTTGCCACACGGTCTTGGCCGACATCAGGTTGAAGTGCTGGAAGATCATGCCGATGCGCCGACGCAGTTCCACCAGGCTGTCTTCGTTTAAATCGGCGATATCCACCTGATCGATGAGCACGCGGCCGGTGCTGGGCTGTTCGAGGCGGTTGATGGTGCGGATCAGCGAAGACTTGCCCGCGCCGCTGCGGCCGATGATGCCGAACACTTCGCCGCGCTGGATATCCAGATCGATGTCGTGCAGCGCCGCGACCGGGCCCTGCGGGCCTGCGTAGGTCTTGCCCAGGTTGATGAAGCGCACATGGGCCCGGCGTGTGTCCGGGTGCAGTTCGGTGTGCTCAGCCAGGTGAACACCTTCGTTGGGCTCCAGCGGGAGCTGTCGTTGCAGCGTCGCGTTCATGTTCAGTCCTTCCAGCCTGGCTGGTACAGCGTGCCGTTGACCTTGTCGAGCGAGGCGCGCACCACCGGCGAGTGCTGATAGATGTCAATGAATTTGGCCAGGCGCGGGTCGTCCTTGTTCTCTGGCTTGATCACAAACTGAATCACGTATTCAGGGTGATCGAGGCCGTCGAACAGGATGGCCGAGCCCGCGTCGAAGGTCTTGGCCAGGCGAATGTAAGCGGGGTAGCCCTGCACCAGATCGGCGTCGTCGTAGGCGCGCACCAGTTGCACGGCCTCGACCTGGATCAGTTTGAGTTTCTTCGGGTTGGCGGTGATGTCGTCTTCGGTGGCTTTGTAACCGACCCCCGGCTTGAGCGTGATCAGCCCGGCCTTGGCCAATAATTGCAGGCCGCGCCCGCTGTTGATCGGGTCATTGGCGATGGCGACCGTGGCGCCAGTGGGCAGCTCGTCAAAGCTTTTGTATTTCTTCGAATACAGGCCGACGTTGTTGATGATGCCGGGGGCGTAGGGCGTCAGGTCGAACCCGGCCGCTGCCTTGGCGTTTTCCAGGAACGGGATGTGCTGGAAGTAATTCACGTCGATATCACCTGCAGCCAGGCTGACGTTGGGCGCGATCCAGTCGGTGAACTCCACCAGGTCGACCTTCAGGCCTTGCTTGTCGGCTTCGGCCACGGCGGCTTCCAGCGGGATGGCGAAAGCGGCCGTGGTGCCGACCTTGAGCGGCTTGTCGGCGGCGTGGGCGCTCAGGGTCAGAACGCTGAGAGCCAGGGCGATGAGGGTTTTGGTCATGTTCGGTCGTCCGGTAATTAAATATGAAATGCGGTTTTTGTAGGAGCTGACGAGCACCGCGAGGCTGCGATGCAATTTGTCTGACACACCGCAATCGCAGCCTTCGGCGGCTCGTCAGCTCCTACAGGGGGGGTGCCTGTAACTGGCCCCCGCATGCCGCTCCGGCAACCGCGCGCCGCCTTCGGGAAACAACTTCTCACGCAAGGTGCCGTCGTCGTAGGCCGTTTTGTACGAGCCACGGCGTTGCAGTTCGGGGATCACCAGATCGATGAAATCCTCATAGCTCTCCGGGGTGACAATGCGGGTCAGGTTGAAGCCGTCCAGGCCCGTCTCGGCGATCCACGATTCCAGCTCGTCGGCCACCTGCGTGGGCGAGCCGATCAGCGTGAGGTAACGCCCGCCCAACGCGTGCTGATCCAGCAGCTTTTGCCGCGTCCAGTCGTTGTTCTTGAGGATTTTGGTGGCTGACTGAATGGCGTTGCCCTTTACGTGCTGGATCGGTTCGTCCAGCGCGTATCCGGCGAAATCAATTCCGGTGGACGCCGCAAAGTGCGCAAGACCCGCCTCCGCGCTGGCGTATCCCAGGTACTCGGCGTGCCTGGCCCGCGCCGCCTCCTCGGTTGCACCCACAATCACGTTCAGGCCCATGAACACCTTGATGTCTTCCGGATTTCGCCCTGCGGCCTGAGCGGCAGCGCGTACCTTGTCCACCTGCTCGCGGGTCGCCGGCTTGTTCTGGCCGCTGATGAATACACACTCAGCGTTGGCGCCCGCAAACTGCAAACCACGATCCGAACTGCCCGCTTGAAACAGCACCGGCGTGCGCTGGGGCGACGGCTCGCACAGGTGATAGCCCTCGACCTGATAGAACTCGCCCTGATGCCGAACCTTGTGCACCTTGCCCGGCTGGGCATAGACGCGGGCGTCGCGGTCATTGATCACCGCGTCATCCTCCCAGCTGCCTTCCCACAGTTTGTACAACACCTCCAGGTATTCATCGGCCTGATCGTAGCGGCGGTCGTGTTCGATCTGTTCGGTCAGGCCCATGGCCTTGGCGGCACTGTCCAGATAACCGGTCACGATGTTCCAGCCCACGCGGCCTCGGCTCAGGTGATCCAGCGTCGACATGCGACGTGCGAACAGATACGGCGCTTCGTAGGTCAGGTTGGCGGTCAGCCCGAAACCAAGGTTCCGGGTGACCGCCGACATGGCTGATACCAGCAACAGCGGATCGTTGACCGGCAGCTGAATCGATTCTTTTAGCGTGACGTCCACCGAGTGTTCGTAGACGTCGTACACCCCCACGATGTCCGCGATGAACAGGCCGTCGAACAGCCCGCGCTCCAGCAATTTCGCCAGATCGGTCCAGTATTCCAGCGTTTTGTACTGGGTCGAGGTATCGCGCGGGTGGGTCCAGAACCCGTGATTGATGTGGCCGATGCAGTTCATGTTGAACGCATTGAGCAGGATCTTTTTCTTGCTCATCAGATCGTCCCTCGACGTGGCGGGTTGACGTCGTTGAGGTAAAAGTTGCCGATGGCGTGGTATTTCCAGCGCACCGGATCGTGCAGCGTGTGCACCCGGGCGTTGCGCCAGTGACGGTCCAGGTTGTGTTCGGCCAGGGTGGCTTGCGAACCGGCCAGCTCGAACAACGTGGAGCTGGCGGCCAGTGACACTTCAGTGCTGATAGCGCGGGCTTCGGCCACGGCAATCGACGCCGCCGCCACGTTGCTCGCGCTGCTGTCGGCCTGAGCGCGATCCAGGTATTGCCCGGAACGCTCAAGCAACGCCTCGGCGGCGTGCAAACGAATGCCGAGCTTGCCGAAGCTGTGCAACGTGAGCGGATCATCCACCGCCTTCTCGATGCCCGAATCAATCCACGGGCGCGTGCGGGTGCGCACGAAATCCAGCGCGTCCTCGAACGCCGCGCGGGCGATGCCGGTGTCGATGGCGGCGTGGAGAATCTGCGCCAGCGGGCCTACGGTGGTCGGGCGCTCGAAGGCGGTCTGGAACGGCACCACGTCTTCGGCGCGGACGAATACGTTGTCGAACACCACCGAACCGCTCCCGGTGGTGCGCTGACCAAAGCTGCTCCAGTCGTCGATCACGGCCAGACCGTGGGCATCGGCGGGTACGAACGCCAACTGCTGCACGCCCTCGTCATCGATCACCGACGTGGGAATGCGCTGCGCATACAGCGCCCCGGTGGCATAAAACTTACGGCCCGTGAGCCGAAAACCTTCGCTGTCACGGGTCAGGCGTGTGGCGCGGTCATGGGCGTTCTTGGTGCCCAGTTCCGCCAGCGCATTACCAAAGCGCTGGCCCGCGAGCACTTCGGCGAACAGCCGCTGCTGCTGCGCCAGGCTGCCATTCACCCGCAGTACCTCCAGGGCGTAAAAATGGTTTTGCGGGATCTGTCCCAACGAGCCGTCCGCCGCTGAAACCAGGCGAATGACCTCGGCCAGTGTGACGTTGGAAACACCCGCGCCACCGAAGGCCTTTGGCACGCTGATGCCCCACAGGCCGGAGCCGGAGAACTGATCCAGTTCCTCATGCGGCAGCCGGCGTTCGCGATCACGCGCGCTGCTGCCCTGTTTGAAATGGTCGGCCAGCTCACGGGCGATGTGCAGCGCTTGTTCGTCGTCTGCGATCACTGCAATCGGGGTAACTGTCCGGGGTGCGGGCAGCGAATTAGTCAGGCTCATAAAGTGATTCCAGTGGTCTGGTCAGATCCAGGAGTGGCGCGCGGGCAGGGCACCGTTGAGGTGATAGGCACCGACGGCGTGGACCTTCCAGCGCACCGGGTCATGCAGGGTATGGACCCGCGCGTTGCGCCAGTGCCGGTCCAGGTTGAATTCGGCCAGCGTGGCGCGGCTGCCGGCCAGTTCGAACAGCTTTTCGCTGGCCTGCAGGGCGATCTCGGTGGTCAGCACTTTGGCTTCTGCCACCACAATCGAGGCCCGGGCCGCTGACTGCTCATCGATCGGGCTCGCCGCAATCCCGTCCAGCACGCGGCCGGCTTTACGCAGCAGGGCTTCGGCGGCGTGCAGTTCCAGCTTCAATTTGCCGATGTCGGCGATCACGTACGGATCGTGGCTGGCGCGTTCGACGTTGGCGTCGATCCACGGGCGTGAACGTTCGCGCACGAAGGTGATGCTGTCGTCGATGGCTTCACGCGCAATGCCCGCATCGATGGCCGCCTGAATCAGCTGGGACAACGCCCCTTGAATATTGGGCGACAGGCCCAGCTTCCAGTTCTCGATGACGAATTCGCCGCTGACGGGGACGTTGTCCAGCACCACTGTGCCGCTGGCGGTGGTGCGCTGGCCGAAGCCGGACCAGTCGTCGACGATGTGCAGACCCGGCGTGCCGCGCTCGATTAACACCAGCACTTGCTTGCCGGCGTCGTTCAACGCCTTGACCGCCACCCAGTGGGCAAACAGCGCGCCGGTTGAGTAAAACTTCCGTCCGTTGAGTCGGAACTGATCGCCATCGGCCGTCAGACGCGTGCGTATATCGAGGGTGTTTTTGGTGCCGCGTTCAGGGCCGCCGTTGCCGATCCGCCAGCCGTGCAGAACGCCCTCGAACAGGGCCTTTTTCTGGGTTTCGTGGGCGCTGCCGATCAGTGAATACAGGATGCCGAAGTGGTTTTGAGGGATTTGCCCGACGGCAGGATCCGCCGCCGACAGAATCCTGAACACCTCGGCCAGGGTGACAAAAGAAACCTGTGGGCCGCCGTAAGCGCGCGGCACGGAAATGCTGCCCAGGCCGCTGCGGGTGAACTGTTCGATTTCTGACCAGGGCAGCTCACGGTCGCGGTCGCGGGTGGCGGCATTCACTCGCAGCAAGGCCGCCAGATGATGCGCTGCGGCGATGGCCTCGGCGTCATTGCGCAGTAGGGTAGTGGGCAGCAGGGGAGGAGCCACGTCCAGGGTGTGCTGGACGGAAATGGCGCTTGATTCAGTCATGGTGGTGACCTTTGCGAGCGCGCAATGCCCTGGTGTCATGCACTGGGGTATTCGTAGAAGTGACCATGCGAACCTCGAAATAGCCGCTGAGAGCGGCGAGTACTGACGATGGTCCGGTGGTCCGGTGCATATACCCTAAGCGTGTATAAAAACTAAATAAACTTTGATTTTGGAATAAGCATAGAAGGGGAAACGCCAGACCCGCTTCAAGCCGAATCCGGGTCGCGGCAGGGTCAGGTCGCCTGCGCGCAGGTCAGGCAGGAACTCACTATCAGCACGAGCAACAAGCGCTTTACCATTCGTCTGCGGTTCATGAATGAACCTCCCTTCGAAGTGTTATCGAAGGCTAGCAGTGCCGAATGGATGGGTTGTTTGATTGAATGTAGGGAGAAGTTGTAAATGACGTAGGGCGTTTCTTTAGTGAAGATAAACTGTGCGTCGTTTGGCATTTCTTGCGCGGTTGTTTGTAGGCGGTCGGCGCAGCAGGATAAATAACCGAATCCTGACTGCGCCCAGGCACAGATGTCCGTGATCGCAATACTTCACCCGCTGCAGCAGTCGTGGACGCGCACTTTGATCGTACGCGGTGGCGCCCACAACGAGTTGTTTCCCACACGGTCGATGATGCAATACGTCACCTCATGATGCAGATCAGTGCCGGCCTCCTTTATGAACGCACCGGGTACGTGAAACGTGATGGGTCTGCCCACTTGCTCGCGGGTAATCACCGGCAGATCGATGCGTGAGTCACCCCAGCGAAGGGTGATTTCATCGTAGGCGTCCATATTGGGATAGGGCTCGATGGTCACGCCGACACCGTTATCTGTGTGCTTTTCAGTGATGCCGTTACGCATCACGGCGGTAGAAAACGCAAGGGCTGTCAGCCCCTGGTTTTCGCTCATCATCTGGTCGATCAGCTGGCCGCCTGGGGGATCAAGCTTGACCCACAACTTGCTGGACGGCGACTGAATGGGCAAGCCGCCGATCTTTTTAACGGTGTAGTAAGTCTTGGCTTTGCCGGTCTGCAGAAAGCTTTCCGGGACGTGCAGCACTGACGTATAGCCGATGTCTGCAGCGGTCAATACTTTCGAGGCGACATAAGAGTCGCACCAGAACAGTTCGATCAGATCGCCGATATCCATGTCGGGGTATGGATCGATATTGACCGCTAAATGGGACGCCGCCACGACGCCGATGCCGTGTTTGTTGGCTTGAGGAAGGTAAGGTGCGAACAGTTTCGGGTGTACGATTTTTCTCGGGTCGTGGGTCATATCAGAACACTCTTTTCCGTGGTAACCATGTTTGCTTTATTGAATGTGCTCAGCCTGATGGTGAAGTGAGTTGCCTATCCGTGCCGACGAGGTTTAGTACACGCTGAGTGCAAACTTATGGCAAACATTACAATTAGTCCCAAATTGCCAGTTGAACGTAATCCGAGGCCATGCCTTTCTTTTTCGAAGTAATTGGGTTATTGAGTGGCTGTCAATGAAAAGAGGGGCGATATCACGCAATGTTCAAAATTAAAAGATAGTTCCTACAGTGATTTAGTCGTGATTGATCGCCAGAAAAGAACGTTCCTACTGTGCTCCGCAACTTTCGGTAAACCTGCAGAAAACAACGCGACATTGCTCCGCTCCGGCTTAACCATGGAGCAGCTCATTTTTAGATGCCGGGTTTTAGGTGACGCAATTTGAAAGGTTTACGGCGCAACGCTCGATAGATCAACCCAAGCCTGGCCCCGTAACTCACCAACTCTTTAGATGGAATAAAACTTGTAGAAATGTGAGGGCGTAGGAAACGGCGCTGATTAGCGCCGGCCCTGGTGTTGCGTGTGTAGGATCAATTCCTGCTGCGCTCGAGGAACTGCCGCGTCCGTTCTTCTTTCGGATTGGCGAACAACGCCTTGGCTTCGCCTTGTTCGACGATCACGCCCTTGTCGATGAACACCACGCGATTGGCCACATCCCGCGCGAAACTCATCTCGTGGGTGACGATCACCATGGTGCGTTTTTCCTCGGCCAGTGCGCGAATCGCCGTCAGCACTTCACCCACCAGCTCCGGGTCGAGGGCTGAGGTCGGCTCGTCGAACAGAATGACTTCCGGCTCCATCGCCAGCGCACGGGCAATCGCCACCCGTTGCTGTTGCCCGCCCGACAGACGACGCGGGTAGGCGTCTTCCTTGCCCGCCAGGCCGACCTTTGCCAGCAAGCCGCGACCCAGCGCGAGGGCCTTTTCCTTGTCCATCTTCTTGACCACGATCGGGCCTTCGATGACGTTTTCCAGCGCGGTACGGTGGGGGAACAGATTGAAGTTCTGAAAGACGAAACCGACATGCTGGCGCAGCTGGCGAATCAACCCCTGCTGCTGGCTTAACGGACGACTGCCATCGACCTTGATATCCCCGACCACGATGGTGCCGCTGGTGGGTTCTTCGAGGAAATTCAGACAGCGCAGCAGGGTGGTTTTCCCCGAACCGCTGGGCCCGATGATCGCCACCACTTCCCCCGGTTCGACACGCAGGTCGATGCCCTTGAGCACTTGATTGCCTTTGAATTCCTTGGTCAGTTTCTCAACCACGATCATGCTTCAGGCCTCCACATCATGGCGATTGACCCGGGTTTCCAGGCGGTTCTGGAAGTGCGACAGGATCGTGGAAAGGACCCAGTACATCAGCGCCACAGTGAGGTACATCGAGAAGATTTCGAAAGTGCGCGATGAAATCAGCTGCGCCTGGCGGAACAGCTCGGGCACCTGAATGGTGGCGGCTTGCGCGGTGTCCTTGACCAGCGAAATGAAGCTGTTGCCCAGTGGCGGCAGGGCGGTGCGCGCCGCTTGCGGCAGAATCGCCCGGCGCATGATCTGCGCACGGGTCATGCCGATACTGGCGCCGGCTTCCCATTGCCCCCGGTCCACCGACGAGATGGCCGAGCGAAGGATCTCGCAGGCATACGCGCCCATGTTCAGCGACAGACCGATCAGTGCCGCAGGAATCGGATCAAGCTCGATCCCCAGCTGCGGCAGGCCGTAATAGATCATGAACAGCTGGACCAGCAGCGGCGTTCCGCGAAAGAACGAAACGTAGACCCGCGCAATGCCGCGCACGATGGTTGAGCGCGACAGCCGCATCAAGGCCAGCCCGAAGCCCAATAAAAGCCCGAAAACCATGCTGCCCAGGCTCAAGGGGATGGTGTACATCATCCCCTTGAGCAGGAACGGCAACGATTCCCAGAAGAGCTGGAGAAACGACTCGATCATTTAGTGACGTCGGCGTTGAAGTATTTCTGGGACAGCTTGGCGAGGGTGCCGTCTGCACGGAGTTTGGCGAGGGCTTTGTTGATCGCGTCCAACAGTTCCGGCTCGCCTTTACGCAGGGCGATACCCGATTCCTGACGGGAGAACGGTTCACCGGACACGGCCAGGGTGTCTTTGGTTTTGCCCACCAGCTCCAGCGCAGCAAGGCGGTCGACCAGGATCGCGTCGATGCGGCCTACGCGCAGGTCCTGGTATTTGGTTGGGTCATCGTCGTAGGTTTTAACGATGGCGCCCGGGACGTTTTCCTTGAGCCACTGCTCGTAGTTGGTACCCAGGCCGACGCCGATCTTGTGGTCCTTCAAATCAGCAGCAGTCTTGAATGTGCCAGCGTCTTTCTTCTGCACGAGGGCCTGGATGCCGGAGATGGTGTACGGCGTGGAGAAGTCATACTTCTTCTTGCGCTCGTCGGAAATGGTCACCTGGTTCACGACGACGTCCAGGCGTTTGGATTCCAGCGCAGCGAGGATGCCGGCCCATGGTGTCGCTTGCAGCTGGACTTTTACGCCCAGTTCTTTGGCCAGTGCCTCTGAAAGCTCGACTTCAAAGCCGGTCAGTTTTCCGTCTTTGTCCACGAAGCTGAACGGTGGGTAGGTGCCTTCCAGGCCCACTTTGAGCGTGCCGTTCTTTTTGATCGTATCCAGCTGGTCGCCAGCCACGGCCTGGCTGACCAGACCGGTGCCCAGCACCAGGCTGAAGGCCGAAAGCAGAAAGGTGCGACGAAGTGCAGACATGTTCATGAGCGTCCCCTGTTTATTGGAATGTCAGGCAAGAATCAGACCTGGACGAAAGCTACTGTGGCCCCGGAAGTTTATCCAGCTTTTTCAGCGGCCTGCGGGGCAGGGATGGCTGCGGGCTCCTGTAGGAGCGAACTTGTTCGCGAAGCTTTATTTCTGGTTAACCTCATAGGCCGCTTCGCCAACACGTTGGCTCCTACAGGTCATTAGTGCTCCGAAAACACCCCGGGATACGCAAACAGTGCAGGCGCGCCGCCGGTGTGCAGGAAGATGATCGGGCCGTCGTTGAAGCGTTGCCGACCGATGCCATCCAGCAAACCGGCCATGGCCTTGCCGGTGTAGACCGGGTCCAGCAACAGGCCCTCTTGACTGGCCACCAGCCTGATCGCGGACAGGGTTGCGGCATTGGGCTCGCCGTAGCGCGGCCCGTAGTACTCGTCCCATAGCTGCACCTCGAACGCCGAGGGCAGCGGCACGCCCAATAGCGCCGCGGTGCGCTCTGCCAGGGTTTGCACTTTGGGCGCCTGGGTCTCGGCAGGGCGGGACACGTTCACGCCAATCACCGGCAACTGTGGCAGCACGTCGGCCAGCGCCAGCGCCAGTCCGCTGTGGGTGCCGGCGCTGCCCGAGGCCAGGACCACAGCAGCGAATGCCAGGCCGGTCTGTTGAATCTGCTCGGCCAGCTCAAAACCTGCGCGCACATAGCCCAGCGCGCCCAGGGCGTTGGACCCCCCGATCGGCACCAGATACGGCTTTTTGCCGCTGGCACTTAACCGTTCGGCCAAGGCTTGCAACAGCGCGTCCGCATTGTCCAGGTTCTCCACCAACTCCACTTTGGCGTCGAACAGGTCCAGCAGCAGTCGGTTGCCATTGTTCAGGTAATTGCTGTCGTCGGTAGCGATCGGGTTTTCCAGCAGTGCCACGCAGCCCAAGCCCAGTTTTGCGGCCAGCGCCGCCGTCTGGCGAACATGATTGGACTGGATTGCACCGGCGGTGATCAGTGTGTCGGCGCCTTGGGCCAGCGCGTCGGCGGCCAGATATTCGAGCTTGCGCAGCTTGTTGCCGCCCAGCGCCAACGGGGTGATGTCGTCGCGCTTGACGTAAATATCACGCCCCGCCCAGGCCGAGAGACGCTCCAGTTTTTCCAGCGGCGTCGGCGCGCCCAACAGGGAGAGACGGTGAAAACGCGCAAGTTGTTCGTTGATCATAAGGGGGTCGAGTCTTCAAGTGGATCGCATAAACAGGTCGCAGGACTATAGGCAGACCCTTGCGACAGGGCAACCAAACGATTCCCGCCGGCTGATGCTCTAAAGCCCCGCTAAAATTGTTATTTTTTCGCCCTGAACCTTTGCCGTAGAGTGACCCCACTGTGGGCTGCGTCTGGGCAGATGCGCCGTAAAACCGAGGAGAAACCTGCGTGAGCACTATTCCCGAACCGTCTTCAGAGGCGTGTGCCCAAGGCCTGACCGGTCACTGGCAGTTGCAACGGATCGTCGGTGAGCTGCGCGCCGCCCGTGATGAGTGGCGCACCCGGAATGGCCGGGTCAGTGGTGAAATGGGCGGTCGTGAGCTGCCGTCCCGCGAGGCCATGCGCGACATTCTTGAGGCGCTGAGCGGCGCATTGTTTCCGATGCGGCTGGGGCCGGTGGACCTGCGCGAAGAGAGCGAGGACTTTTACGTTGGCCACACGCTGGACGTGGCCCTGAATTCGCTGTTGGCACAAGCGCGGCTGGAGTTGCGCTACGTCGCCCGCCAGCGAGGCGAAGACGCCAGCTGTGCGGACGTGCATGCCGAGCGGCTGATCCAGGATTTCGCCAGCGCGCTGCCGGCGATCCGCAAGATTCTCGACACCGACGTGCTCGCCGCCTACCACGGCGACCCCGCCGCGCGCAGCGTTGACGAAGTGCTGCTGTGCTATCCGGGCATACTCGCGGTGATCCATCACCGTCTGGCGCACCATCTGTATCGCAACGGCCTGCCGCTGCTGGCCCGGATCAGTTCCGAGCTCGCCCACTCCGCCACCGGGATCGATATCCACCCCGGCGCACAGATCGGCTCGAGCTTTTTCATCGATCACGGGACGGGTGTCGTCATCGGTGAAACGGCGGTCATCGGCAACCGTGTGCGCATCTACCAGGCGGTGACCCTGGGCGCCAAACGCTTCCCGGCCGACGAAGACGGTCAGTTGCAGAAGGGTCACGCGCGCCATCCTATTGTTGAGGACGATGTGGTGATCTACGCCGGTGCGACGATCCTGGGTCGCATCGTCATTGGCCAGGGCTCCACCATCGGCGGCAACGTCTGGCTGACCCGTGGGGTTGCGCCGGGGAGCAATGTCAATCAGGCAAGCCTGCAGCACGATGACGGGAGCCAGAAATAGACCCATTTCCATGGGGTTCGATTGTTGGAGCGAGGCTTGCCCGCGAAGGTTGTGATCAGCGACAGAGATGCTGTTGACCGAGCGCATTCGTGGGCGAGCCTCGCTCCAACACGAGCAATTTAACTGCTCCGACCAGTGGGAACGATCCCTCTAGATCGGGCGTCCTACCCTCGCGTGAGCTAGCGTACAAGGGCCGTCAATTGGTCCTTCCAGCCCGATCCGTGTTTTAATTGAACGCTCAGTCAATATAAACCGGTGGTTCGCTGCCCGCTCACAACAGGAGGCTTACCCTTGCAGTACCCGCTCAATTTCCGCCAGATCCCCGCCGTCCACGCGTGCCACACATGAGTGGCAGTAACGCTCAGGCCGCCTCCACGGTGCGCATGAATGCGCCCGTCTTCTATTTTGCCGCCAGCTTTATCCTGATTTTCGGTCTGGTCGTCATCGGCTTTCCCGAAGCGTCGGGCAAGTGGCTGTTGGCCGCCCAGAACTGGGCCGCCAATACCGTCGGCTGGTATTACATGCTGGCGATGACCCTGTACCTGCTGTTCGTGGTGTTCACGGCGCTGTCGGGCTACGGCAAAATCAAGCTCGGCGCGGACCATGACGAACCGGAGTTCAGTTACCTGTCCTGGGCCGGCATGCTGTTCGCCGCCGGGATCAGCATTACGCTGTTCTTCTTTTGTGTGTCCGAACCGCTGACCCACATGCTGCAGCCGCCGGAAGGCCAGGGCGGGAATCCGCAAGCGGCGCGGCAGGCCATGCAGATCCTGTTCCTGCACTGGGGCCTGCACGGCTGGGGCGTCTTTGCCTTCGTCGGCATGGCGCTGGCCTACTTCGCCTACCGCCACAACCTGCCGCTGGCGTTGCGCTCGGCGCTGTACCCCCTGATCGGCAAGCGCATCAACGGCCCGATCGGCTACGCGGTGGACGGTTTCGGCATCATCGCGACGATCTTCGGGCTCGGCGCCGACATGGGCTTTGGTGTCTTGCACCTCAACTCCGGCCTGGACTATCTGTTTGGCGTGCCGCACACCCAGTGGATTCAGGTGGGCTTGATCACCCTGATGATGGGCGCTGCGATCCTGGTGGCCATCGCCGGTGTCGACAAGGGCGTGCGCGTCATGTCCGACATCAACATGCTGCTGGCGTGTGCCTTGCTGCTATTTGTCCTGTTCGCCGGCCCTACCCAGCACCTGCTCAACACGCTGGTGCAGAACATCGGTGATTACCTCGGCGCGCTGCCGGTCAAGAGCTTCGACGTGTATGCCTACGATGGCAAAAGCGACTGGCTGGGCGGCTGGACGGTGTTCTATTGGGCCTGGTGGATTGCCTGGTCGCCGTTCGTGGGCCTGTTCATCGCGCGTATTTCACGGGGCCGTACCATCCGTGAATTCGTCTGCGGCGTGCTACTGATTCCGTTGGGTTTTACCCTCGCGTGGATGTCCATTTTCGGTAACAGCGCCATCGACCAAGTGCTCAACCACGGCATGACGGCCTTGGGTCAGGCGGCGATAGACGATCCGTCCATGGCTTTGTACCTGATGCTGGAAAACTACCCGTGGAGCAAGACGGTCATCGCCGTCACGGTCTTCATCAGCTTCGTGTTCTTCGTGACCTCCGCAGACTCCGGCACCGTGGTGCTGTCCACCCTGTCGGCCAAAGGCGGCAGCCCGGACGAAGACGGACCGAAATGGCTGCGGGTGTTCTGGGGCGTGATGACCGCGCTGATCACCAGCGGGCTGTTGTTCTCGGGCAGCATCGATGCGCTGAAATCAGCGGTGGTCCTGACCTCGTTGCCGTTCTCGTTGATTCTGCTGTTGATGATGTGGGGGCTGCACAAGGCGTTTCACATGGAATCCCAGCGTCAGATCGCTCAGCTTTACTCGCTGGCACCGGTCTCGGGCGCTCGTCGCGGCGGCTGGCGACAGCGCTTGACCCAGGCGGTGGCCTTCCCGTCTCGTGACGAGGTGTACCGATTCCTTGAACAGACGGTGCGTCCTGCCATCGAAGACGTTACCGGGGTGTTCGCGGAGAAAGGCCTGACCGTCGTCACCCAGCCCGATGCGGAAAATCACACCGTCGGGCTGGAAATCGGCCACGGTGAAGAGCGTCCGTTCATCTATCAGGTCACGATGCGTGGCTATTTCACGCCGTCGTTTGCGCGAGGCGGGATGGGCTCGAAACAACTGAACAATCGACGCTACTACCGGGCGGAGGTGCACTTGAGCGAGGGCAGTCAGGATTACGATTTGGTGGGTTACACCAAAGAGCAGGTAATCAACGACATCCTCGACCAGTACGAGCGCCACCTTCAGTTCCTGCATTTGGTGCGCTAGCGGCGGGTCACTCTGTAGACGGACTCCGGACAACATATTTCTGACAATAAGTGAGTACTCGATGACCTACATTGCTGCAGAAAACCGTTACGACGTCGTCCCGTATCGCCGCGTGGGCCGCAGTGGCTTGGTGCTTCCAGCCCTGTCACTAGGGTTGTGGCACAACTTTGGCGACAGCACGCCCATCGACACCCAGCGTGCGATGCTGCGCACGGCGTTCGATCACGGCATCAACCACTTCGACCTGGCCAACAACTACGGCCCTCCCTACGGCAGCGCCGAGGTCAACTTCGGGCGCCTGCTCAAGGAAGACTTCTTGCAGTACCGCGACGAGTTGATCATTTCCACCAAAGCCGGGTGGGACATGTGGCCCGGGCCGTATGGTCAGGGCGGCGGCTCGCGTAAATACGTGTTGGCCAGCCTCGACCAAAGCCTGCAGCGCATGGGGCTGGATTACGTCGATATCTTCTACTCCCACCGCTTCGACCCGGACACACCGCTGGAAGAAACCGCCAGTGCATTGGCCACTGCGGTGCAGCAGGGCAAGGCGCTGTACATCGGCATCTCTTCGTACTCCGGCGCCAAAACCCGGGAGATGGCGGCGTTGTTGAAAGAGTGGAAAGTCCCGTTGCTGATCCATCAGCCGGCCTACAACATGCTTAACCGCTGGGTCGAAAAGGACCTGCTGGACGCGACCGAGGAGTTGGGTGCTGGGGTGATTGCCTTTACCGCGCTGGCTCAGGGGCTGCTGTCGGACAAATACCTGAACGGCGTGCCGCAGGATGCGCGGGTCAATCGTCCGGGAGGTGGTTCGTTGCAGGCGTCGCACCTGTCCGAGCAGAACATCGCTCATGTGCGGGCGCTCAACGAGATCGCCAAACGTCGCGGTCAGAGCCTGGCGCAGATGGCATTGGCGTGGACGTTGCGCGACCCGCGTGTGACGTCCTCGCTGATTGGTGCCAGCCGTCCGGAGCAGATCATTGAAAACGTCGGCGCACTGAAAAACCTCGAGTTCAGCGCGCAAGAACTGGCTGAAATCGACGGGTTTGCGGTGGAAGGCGGGATCAATCTGTGGGAAAAGCCGTCAACGGCGGAGTGATGCACTAACCCTGTAGGAGCGCGCTTGCCCGCGATGGCGGTGTATCTGCCGGCATCGTTGTTGAACGGACCGACGTCATCGCGGGCAAGCGCGCTCCTACAGGTGACCGGCGGGCTTTATCAGGCCTCATCCCCCTCATCATCATCCCCGCCATCGATCTTCATGCCCAACTCCTTGATCTTTCGGGTCAGGGTGTTGCGGCCCCAGCCCAGCAGGACAGCGGCGTCGCGACGGCGGCCGGCGGTATGCTTTAGGGCGGTTTCGATCATGATGCGTTCGAAGGTCGGCACGGCACTGTCGAGCAGGCTGGACTGTCCGCGCGCCAAAGCCTGATCGGCCCACTGACGCAGCGCTTGCTCCCAGTTGGTGACCGGTGCCGAATCCTGCGGCAGGCTCAGCAGCTCAGGCGGCAGGTCGCTGATGTGCACTTCACGGCCGGAGGCCATGACGGTGATCCAGCGGCAGGTGTTTTCCAGCTGACGCACGTTGCCCGGCCACGGCAGGTGCTTGAGGTATTCCTCGGTTTCAGTCTTCAGCAACTTGGGTTCGACCGCCAGTTCCTGCGCGGCGCGAGCCAGAAAGTGCCGGGCCAGCGTCGGGATGTCTTCCCGACGATCCGACATGCGCGGAATGTGAATGCGGATGACGTTCAAACGGTGGAACAAGTCCTCGCGGAACTTGCCAGCCTGCACCAGGGTTTCCAGATTCTGGTGAGTCGCGGCGATGATTCGCACGTCGACCTTGACCGGCGTATGACCGCCCACCCGATAAAACTCACCGTCAGCCAGGACGCGCAGCAAGCGGGTCTGGGTGTCGGCCGGCATGTCGCCGATTTCATCGAGGAACAGCGTGCCGCCGTCGGCTTGCTCGAAACGGCCGCGACGCAGGTTGGCTGCACCGGTGAACGCGCCTTTCTCATGGCCGAACAGCTCGGATTCCATCAGGTCTTTCGGAATCGCTGCCATGTTCAACGCGATAAACGGCGACGCTGAGCGCGGGCTGTGGCGATGCAGGGCGTGGGCAACCAGCTCTTTACCGGTACCGGATTCGCCGTTGATCAGCACGGTGATGTTGGAATGGCTCAAGCGCCCGATGGCGCGAAACACTTCCTGCATCGCCGGCGCTTCACCGATGATTTCCGGCGTGCGGGTCAGCGTGGGAGCCACTTCCAGGCCTTGTTGCTCTTGGGCGTGCTGATTGGCGCGCTTGACCAGCGACACCGCTTCATCCACGTCGAACGGCTTGGGCAGGTATTCAAACGCACCGCCCTGATACGAGGCCACGGCGCTGTCGAGGTCGGAATGGGCGGTCATGATGATGACCGGCAGACGCGGGTGCTGCTCGCGAATCCGTGCCAACAGGTCCAGACCACTGGCACCGGGCATGCGGATGTCGGAAATGATCACATCCGGTTGCTGACGGGCCAGACGGCTCATCACGCCATCGGCGCTGTCGAAGCTCTGCGTGGTCATGCCCTCTTGCTGCAAGGCTTTTTCCAGTACCCAGCGGATGGAACGGTCGTCATCGACGATCCAGACAGTTTCACTACGGCTCATGTCGAAGCTGCTCCTTGTTCCAGCGGCAAGAAGATCGAGAACGTGGTATGGCCAGGATGGCTCTCACACTCGATCAGCCCCTGGTGCTGACTGATAATGTTTTGGGTGATGGCAAGACCGAGCCCCGTGCCATCCGGGCGGCCGCTGACCATCGGGTAAAAAATGGTTTCCTGAAGCTCGGCAGGAATGCCAGGCCCGTTGTCGATGATTTCGATTTTGCTCACCAGGCGGTGACGCACGTGGCCGATGGTGAACTGCCGCATGGCGCGGGTGCGCAGGCTGATACGGCCCAGGCGCAACTCGTTCTGCCCGCTGATGGCCTGCATCGCGTTGCGGACGATATTGAGTACGGCCTGAATCATCTGCTCGCGGTCGATCAACACGTCCGGAATGCTCGGATCGTAATCGCGCACCAACGTGATGCAGCCCTGGCTTTCCGCCTCGACAAGGCTGCAGACGCGTTCGAGGACTTCATGCACGTTGGTCATGGCAAGCGAGGGCAGCTTGTTGGAGCCGAGCATACGGTCCACCAGATTTCTCAGGCGGTCCGCTTCCTCGATGATGACGTTGGTGTAGTCCTTGAGGCTTTCTTCGGGCAGCTCTCGCGCCAGCAGTTGCGCTGCGCCGCGAATCCCGCCAAGCGGGTTCTTGATCTCGTGGGCGAGACCGCGCACCAGCATCTTGGTGGTTTCCTGCTTCGACAGCTGGGCTTCTTCCTTGGTGATCCGCAGCAAGCGGTCGCGCGGATGAACCTCCAGCAGGAGCATGGTTTCGCCCTGGGACAGAATCGGCGTCACTGCGTAGTCAACGGTCAGGGTCTGGCCGGTCAGCGCAGTGAGCATGGCTTCGCGCTTGGTGAACGGGTGCGCCTGCTCGACTGCCTGACGCAGGGAGCTAAGGGCTTCGGCGGATTCGGTGAACAGTTCACTGATGAACTGCCCGTGGCTGCGCTGGCCACTGATCGCCAGCAGCATCTCGGCTGCGGGGTTCATGTACTCCAGGCGCAGGTCCGAGTTGAGCAGAATGGTGGCGGTGGTCAGGTTATCGAGTAACAGTCGGTGCAGCGTGTCGCTGATAGTCATGAATGTCGTTGACCTCGTTTGCCACAGTGCACGTCGGGCAGGCCCGTTACAGCAGGCGCTGGTTGGTCTTCGCCAGCGTTGTCACGCCGCTGAGACGGTGCTTATGTCTTGTGTATTTATTACAAAATGCAAAAACCAAACCAAGGCTCCGAAAAGAAGCGTTATTTGAATGGATTCGGGCTTAATTTGAACAGCGTGCGCCAGTACACCGCAAACCGAGTGGCTGCTTGAACCAAATTGGGCTGCGCTGCGCTGCTTCCGTTCAGGTGGCGCACCTAAGTGGTGCGCCCCATCTTATGCCCTGGCGGGTCAGAAGAAAGGAAAAAAGCTGCTTTCTTCCTTGGGCTTGTCCGCGACCGGGCATTCGGGACGCACGCCGTATTCTTCCTTCTTGCACGGTTGTGCCAGGCGCTTCTGCGCCAGGGACGTGCGGAACATGTGGAAGGGCTGGTTGGGGGTTCGCTCTGCCACGCGGCCGTACTGGTCGACGATTTCAATCGAGAGCTGGTGCGTGCCCCGGTCAATGTTGGTCAGGGGAATGACCGGGCTCCGGCCTGGCGCGCCATACGGGTTGCCATCCAGCAGCAAGCGATAGCTGTGACCGGGCTGCAAGGCGGGATCATTGGTTACCGTTACGATCAGATTGCCCTGCATGTCACGAATCGTGGCGTCCGGCTCGGGCGCCAGAATCCGTACCAGCTGATAAATGAACAGCGGCGGTGGGTTCCGACTGGCAGACGGGGCAGGGCGTTTTTTCGGGGGCACGGCCATACCGTTGCTCGGCGCAATATCGACTTTTTTGGCGTTGTGGTGCGGCTGGTCGGTAAAGACGCGATTACCTTCGGCATCGATGTAGGTGTAGACATCGGCCAGGGCCGGCTGCCCCAGCAGCATCAGGAGGCAGATCAGTACCCTGCGCATAAACGGACGATCACCGATTACCGACATGAACCCGCTGCACTGTGAAGGTCACTGTCTGACTTTGCTGGATGGACTTCTGATCACTGATCTGCAGGACCTGAACGGCAAGGCTGTGCTCGCCACGGTCCAGTTCCATGACCTGAAGGCGCGGGACATTGGTGGGCTGGCCGTAGGGTTGGCCGTCGACGACCAGTTGCAGCAAGTGCCCGGATTGCAGGCGCGGTTGAATCCGCACGCCGACGGTGAACGTGCCATTGTTTGCCCGCAGGGCTTCGTCTGTGGGCAGGTCCGTCACTTCGAGCACCGGGTACGCCGCCGTGTTCTGCGGGGCCTGCCCCTGGTTTGGCGTCGCCGGCGAAGGCGGGCGCGCGGTCGGGGCAACCGTGTCGATGCGCTGGAGCGGCGGCAGGTCCATGGTTTCTGCTTTGGTGCCGTTGGGCGGCTGACTGCTGTAAGCGGTGTTGCCGTTGGCATCGGTGTATTTGTAGATCTGCGCAACAGCGGGCAAAGCAAATAACCACAGCAGCAGGACAAGACTTCGACGCATGAACGCTCCAATCAAAACAGCGGGGCAGCGATAGGACTCAAGGACGCTACTGTGACAGCGCCAACCCTTCGTAGCCAGCATAGAACACAAGCGTCATGAAGCGTGCTGAAACAGCGATGCCCAGGCCGTTCAGCAGAGCGGCTTGGGCATCGATGATAGTCAATCGGGCAAGCAAGGTGCGGTAACCCGATACCACCCTTTTTCTATTTTGCGGTTTTATCATCCTCGGACAGCGGCATGCCTGGCGTACCGGCGTAAAAGACCACCAGCTCGGTGGGCGTGGCCCCGCTGGTGCCGCGGTGCACGATGTTGTTCATCTCGGGCAACACCTGGCCCGCCGTCAGCGTGATGGTCTTGCCGCCTTCTCGCGCTTCGACGATCAGCTCACCGGAAACCACGTACCCAGCGGCCGGCATCGGGTGCGAGTGCCAGTCAAACCGGGCGCCCGGCGACATCACGACCTTGCGGACCGTCAGCTCCGGCACGCCTGTCGGGTAGGCGGTGTAGGGCGTGCCATCCCAGGAGGACGTCGTTTTAGACAGGATTTTCGATTCGATGGTGGGGGTGGTTTGAGCGTGTGCTGTGCCGATCAACAAGAGGGTCGTCAGCGAGGCTGTTGCGAGTTTCAGCATGTCCATTCCTTTGGCTGGGCCCAAGCGGTGTGCCTGGACTGCGTGGGATTAGAAATGACTGGATCAGCGAGGACCAGAGCACTTGCGTTTCAGGACGTATCAGCCGATGGCAAGCGCTTTCCGGCCTCGAGGGCGGAAGGCGGGCACAAAAAAGGCCTCCCGAAGGAGGCCTCTCTTTACGTCAATGCAACTGACGCGACTGGATCAGCAGCTGTAGTACAGCTCGTATTCCAGTGGGTGTACGAAGGTGCGAACCTTGATTTCTTCTTCGCTTTTCAGGGCGATGTAAGCGTCGATGAAGTCGTCGCTGAAAACGCCGCCTTTGGTCAGGAACGCGCGACCCTTGTCCAGCTCTTCCAGGGCTTCTTTCAGGCTGCCACAAACCTGTGGGATCTCTGCAGCCTCTTCAGGTGGCAGGTCATACAGGTTTTTGTCAGCAGCATCGCCTGGGTGGATCTTGTTCTGGATGCCGTCCAGGCCAGCCATCAACAGTGCAGCGAACGCCAGGTACGGGTTGGCCGATGGGTCCGGGAAGCGTGCTTCGATACGACGGCCTTTAGGGCTGTTGACGTAAGGAATACGGATCGACGCGGAACGGTTGCGAGCCGAGTAGGCCAGCATCACCGGTGCTTCGAAACCTGGGACCAGACGCTTGTAGGAGTTGGTCGACGGGTTGGTGAAGCCGTTCAGTGCCTTGCCGTGCTTGATGATGCCGCCGATGAAGTACAGGGCCAGGTCGGACAGACCGGCATAGCCTTCACCTGCGAAGGTGTTCTTGCCATCTTTGGAGATGGACATGTGAACGTGCATGCCTGAACCGTTATCGCCGTACAGAGGCTTGGGCATGAAGGTGGCGGTGCGACCGTAAGCGTCGGCAACGTTGTGCACGACATACTTAAGGGTCTGAACTTCGTCAGCCTTCTTGACCAGCGTGTTGAATTTCACGCCGATTTCGTTCTGGCCTGCGGTGGCCACTTCGTGGTGGTGAACTTCGACGACCTGACCCATTTCTTCCAGGGCGTTGCACATTGCGGTGCGGATTTCGTGGTCGTGGTCGAACGGCGGAACCGGGAAGTAACCACCCTTGATGCCTGGACGGTGGCCTTTGTTGCCGCCTTCGATGTCGGCATCGGACATCCACGAACCCTGTTCAGAGAAGATTTTGAACATGGAGCCGGAGATGTCGGACTTGAACTTCACTTCGTCGAAGATGAAGAATTCTGGCTCAGGGCCTGCGAATACGGTGTCACCGATACCGGTGGACTTCAGGTATTCCTCGGCGCGGTGAGCGATGGCGCGCGGGTCGCGATCGTAACCTTGCATGGTCGAAGGTTCGATGATGTCGCAAACCAGAATCAGGGTTGGCTCTTCGGTGAACGGGTCCAGAACGGCGGTTTCGTCGTCCGGGAGCAGAATCATGTCGGAGGCTTCGATGCCTTTCCAGCCAGAAATGGAGGAACCGTCGAACATTTTGCCGACTTCAAAGAAGTCGTCTTCCAGCGCATCGCGAGCAGGCATGGTCACGTGGTGCTGAGTGCCTTTGGTGTCCGTGAAGCGCAGATCAATCCATTTAACGTCATGATCTTTGATGAGTTGAACCGACTTCGACATGTTGTCCTCCGGGGTGGATTAGGGCTGGATAGTTGTTGGCCCTTTAATTTGGGTGATGCCGGGCGCGATAGTCTGCCAAGGCAACCTGCCTCACAAGGGAGCAATTTGCATGCCAGTGCCCTGAGTTGGGTTTGCCCGGCGAAACAGCGATTTTCATGGCTATAAACGACGCATTTATGAAAATCCACGCCCCGAAATGGTGCTTTGGATTTGCGGAGAGTGTCGTTTTGGTGCGCTGATAGTCGGCGTTACGATAACTGGTTAAACCTTGAACAATTTCCGCTATAATCCCGCCCCCTCTTTTTCGACCGGCACCTTGCGCGCTGTTTTCATGAAACTAATCGTTAAAGTTTTTCCAGAAATCACTATCAAAAGCCGGCCGGTGCGGAAGCGCTTCATCAAACAGCTGGCCAAAAACATCCGTACCGTGCTCCGTGATCTGGACCCGGCACTGGTGGTCGATGGCGTGTGGGACAACCTTGACGTCGAAACGAAGGTCACCGATCCCAAAGCCTTGCACGACATGACCGAGCGCCTGAGCTGCATGCCGGGCATCACGTATTTTCTGCAGGTTGATCAGTACCCGCTGGGCGACATGGACGACATCTACGAAAAGTGCAAACAGCACTTCGGCGACGTCCTGGCCGGCAAAGTGTTTTCGGTCCGTTGCAAGCGTGCCGGTCATCATGATTTCAGCTCCATGGACGTCGAAAAATACGTCGGCAGCCGACTCCGAGCCGAGTGCGGCGCCGCTGGTATTTCCCTGAAATCACCCGAAATCGAAGTCCGGATGGAAATTCGCGACCAACGGTTGTTCGTGATCCACAGCCAGCACGCCGGCATTGGCGGTTACCCACTGGGTTCGCTGGACCAGACGCTGGTATTGATGTCCGGCGGGTTCGATTCCACCGTGGCCGCGTACCAGATCATGCGCCGAGGCATGATGAGCCACTTCTGCTTCTTCAATCTGGGCGGCAGGGCCCATGAACTGGGCGTCATGGAGGTCGCGCATTTTCTCTGGAAGAAGTACGGCAGCTCTCAGCGGGTGCTGTTTGTCAGCGTGCCATTCGAGGAAGTTCTGGGAGAAATTCTCGGAAAAGTCGATAACAGTCATATGGGCGTTGTATTGAAGCGTATGATGTTGCGCGCTGCGACAACGATCGCTGACCGTCTGGAAATCGATGCGCTGGTGACCGGTGAAGCAATCTCCCAGGTGTCGAGCCAGACGCTGCCCAATCTGTCGGTTATCGATCAGGTCACGGAGAAGCTGGTACTGCGTCCGCTGATCGCCAGTCACAAGCAGGACATCATCGATCAGGCAGATCAGATCGGCACCGGCAATTTTGCCCGACACATGCCTGAGTATTGCGGGGTGATTTCGGTCAACCCCAAGACCGCCGCGAAGCGCAATCGCGTCGAGTACGAAGAACAACAGTTCGACATGGCGATTCTCGAGCGTGCGCTGGAGAACGCCCGGATGGTCCCCGTTGATCGTGTGATCGACGAGTTGGGCCAGGGCGTCGAGATTGAAGAAGTCAGCCAGGCGCTGGCAGGGCAGGTCGTTATCGACATCCGTCACCCGGATGAACAGGACGATCGCCCGCTGGTGCTGGCTGGCATTGAAGTACAAGCGCTGCCGTTCTATGCATTGAACAGCCGTTTCAAGGAACTGGATTACACGCGCCAGTACCTGCTGTATTGCGACAAAGGCGTCATGAGTCGCCTGCATGCCCACCATTTGCTCAGTGAGGGGCATGCCAATGTGCGCGTTTATCGACCGAGCTAAGTGCCCGGGGCTGTTTGCCTGTGGCCTGCGTCACCGGCCCCCCGACACCAGTCGTCAAGCCGTAACGGCTTTAGCCGACTCTACAGTTCATAGCTGCCTACACTTAGTCAGCTGACCGAATCCTCTGATCGAGATACACAAGTGATCGAAAATCTACGCAACATCGCCATCATTGCTCACGTTGACCACGGTAAAACTACCCTCGTTGACAAGCTCTTGCGTCAATCCGGCACCCTGGAACGCGGCGAGCTCAACGACGAACGCGTGATGGACTCCAACGACCAGGAAAAAGAGCGTGGTATCACCATTCTCGCGAAGAACACCGCGATCAACTGGAATGGCTACCACATCAACATCGTGGACACCCCGGGCCACGCCGACTTCGGCGGTGAAGTAGAACGTGTGATGTCGATGGTCGACTCCGTTCTGCTGCTGGTCGATGCTCAAGACGGCCCTATGCCGCAAACCCGTTTTGTGACCAAGAAGGCTTTCGAAGCCGGCCTGCGTCCAATCGTGGTCATCAACAAGGTTGACCGTCCGGGCGCGCGTCCGGACTGGGTTCTGGACCAGATCTTCGATCTGTTCGACAACCTGGGCGCCACCGAAGAACAGCTGGACTTCAAAGTCGTTTACGCCTCCGCGCTAAACGGTATTGCCGGTCTGGAACACACCGACATGGCTGAAGACATGACGCCGCTGTACCAGTCGATCGTCGACAACGTACCTGCGCCGAAAGTTGACCGTGATGGTCCGTTCCAGATGCAAATTTCGGCACTGGACTACAACAGCTTCCTGGGCATCATCGGCGTTGGCCGTATCGCCCGTGGCAAGGTCAAGCCGAACACCCAGGTCGTGGCTATCGACGCCAACGGCAAGCGCCGTAATGGCCGTATCCTGAAGTTGATGGGTCACCACGGTCTGCACCGTGTAGACGTAGAAGAAGCAGCTGCCGGCGACATCGTTTGCATCAGCGGCTTCGAAGAGCTGTTCATCTCCGACACCCTGTGCGACCCACAGACCGTTGAAGCGATGAAGCCGCTGACCGTTGACGAGCCAACCGTTTCCATGACCTTCCAGGTCAACGATTCGCCTTTCTGCGGTAAAGAAGGCAAGTTCGTCACCAGCCGTAACATCAAAGAGCGTCTGGACAAAGAGCTGCTCTACAACGTTGCATTGCGCGTTGAAGAAGGCGACACCGCCGACAAGTTCAAGGTCTCGGGCCGTGGTGAGCTGCACCTCTCGGTACTGATCGAAACCATGCGTCGCGAAGGCTTCGAAATGGGTGTCGGCCGTCCTGAAGTGATCATCCGCATGGTTGATGGCGTCAAGCACGAACCGTACGAAAACGTGACCATCGACCTGCCGGAAGAATCCCAGGGCGCAATCATGGAACAGATCGGTATCCGTAAGGGCGACCTGACCAACATGGTTCCGGATGGCAAGGGCCGTGTTCGCCTTGAGTACAACATCCCGGCACGTGGCCTGATCGGCTTCCGTAACGAGTTCCTGACCCTGACCTCCGGTGCAGGCATCCTGACCTCGATCTTCGACCGTTACGACGTGATGAAGTCCGGCGACATGTCCGGCCGTCAGAACGGCGTGCTGGTTTCGGTTGCGACCGGCAAGGCACTGACTTACTCGCTGGAAACACTGCAGGCACGTGGCAAGCTGTTCCTGGGCCACGGCGAAGACGTGTACGAAGGTCAGATCGTCGGCATCAACAGCCGCGACAACGACCTGGGTGTAAACCCAACCAAAGGCAAGAAGCTCGACAACATGCGTGCTTCCGGTAAAGACGAAACCATCGCGCTGGTTCCGCCTATCCGCTTCACGCTGGAACAAGCACTCGAGTTCGTTCAAGAAGACGAACTGTGCGAAGTGACGCCGAAGTCGATCCGCCTGCGTAAGAAAATTCTTGGCGAAAGCGAGCGTACCCGCGCCGCCAAGAAAAGCGGCAATTGATTAGTTTTTAATCAGCCGTAAAAAAACGCCCCCGACCGCAAGGTCGGGGGCGTTTTTGTTTGTGTGGCTTAAAGAAGGTGGCTGCTTCTGCCCGGAGGGCGTGGGAGCTTGGCTTGCCAGCGATCTGACGCGAAGCGGCAGCAGATAGGTGGGATGCGGTCTCCCAAAAAATTTGTACTGTCAGGACTTACGACTGCTGCGCAGCCGATCGCTGGCAAGCCAAGCTCCCACGCCTTCGGCAGAAGCAATTCGTAATTCCCCGCACGATGAAGTGCATCAAAACTTCAACGGCACTCGCCCCGAATTGGCATTCAGCGTCCCGCGATCCTCACGCACCACCGCTTTGGGGATGTACGCGCAATAGCCTGGGCGTGGGCCGATCTTCGGATGGTTGCGGCAAGTGTCCGGGCGTTTTTCGTAAATCGTGCACAGACGGCTTTTGCGATCCAGATACAGGCAGTCGTTGTTGCTCATGCGCTGCAGGGTGAAAATCCCGGTCTTCTGGTTGAAGCGCTCGACGATCCCTTCCTTTTGCAGGCGCTTGGCGATGTTCTTCGGGTTTTCGCCCATTTCGAACTCGTCAACAATGCCGATGCGGATCAAATCCTTGATCTTCGTCTCCACCGGTAACGTGCAGCAGCTGGAGATACAGCCGCCGCACATGTGGCTGGAGTATTTGGCCCAGGTATCGAGACGGTCGATTTCTGCGGCGGCGATCAAGGTGGGTTTCATGTGCTTCAGGTTCCGGGTGTATCGGGCGCGGGATCATACCGGGGCTGGCGCGTTAACAGTATCCCCAAATGATCAAAGCGACTGTCGGCAGGCGCCACCGTCATCCAATCGTCGTGCGCGGTGACCATGATAGTCACCTCCCACAGGCGGACAACAATCAGGAAAGGGCGATGCAGACGGTCGAGCAAAGAGTAGATGAAGTGTTCAGCGGGTACGTCCAGCGCGGCAGCGACGACTACATCGGTGAGCCGGTGTCGCAGATCGAACACATGTCACAGGCGGCTCAGCAGGCGATGGCCGAAGGGTATGACGATGAAGTCGTGCTGGCGGCGTTCTTTCACGACATCGGCCACCTCTGCGGACACCGCCCGGACATGGCGAGCATGGGCGGTTATGGCGTCATGAGTCACGAGCGCGTCGGCGCTGACTACCTGCGCGCCTTCGGCTTCAGTGAACGCATGGCCCGGCTGGTGGAGTCCCACGTTCAGGCCAAGCGCTATCTGACGCTGAGGCAGCCTGGGTACTACGCACAGCTGAGCGAGGCGAGCCGGCAGACGCTGGAGTATCAGGGCGGCGTGATGACAGAGGGCGAGGCCGATGCGTTTGAGCAGGACCCACTGTGCGAAATCAGCCTGCGCATGCGGCAATGGGACGAGCGGGCGAAAGAGACGAACGTGCCGGTGATTGATCTGCGGGTGTTGAAAGAAATGGCGGTTACCATACTGCGAAGATAAACACGATTCTGTAGGAGCGAATTTATTCGCGAAAAGGGCGGCATGACCGACCCGCTTCTGCCGCTTGAATAGACGCTTCGCGAATAAATTCGCTCCTACAGGTTCGGCGTTTCAAGGCTGCCGGCCAACCCCTCAATTGCTTCCTGCCGTTCGGCCTGGTTCAGCTTGGGATGAGGATTGAGCGAAGACCACTGAGGGTGCGCCCGCGCCTTGCGCAGGTCGTCCGGCAACTTGCCTTCGCGCCAGGTTTTGTCCTGGGGCGCGGTCAACTTGATGCTGTCCAGCGCGGCGTGACCGCGAGCCTCCAGCGCGAGGAGCAACTGCCGCTGCCGCAATGCCAGCAGGCGCAAGACCGCATCGTCCACCGTCAGCTCACGCTGTCCCTTGATTTTGCCCAGCAATCGCCCGCCATAACTGCGTGCTGTCTGCAATGCACCGCCGGCGATAGCCCCCACCAGCGCCGCCGCGCCCAAGGTAATGCCGCCGACCAGCAAATCGACCCCCGCCCCGGCGGCGGCACCCGCAGCAATCCCGCTGCCAACCCGCACACCCAACAACTTCAAGGTTTCAGGATTGAACAGATCGTCACCCCAGCGCCCGTCCAGCAGCGGGAGATCACTGGCCGAAGCGTCCTGCACACGAAACGCGTACAGCTTGAGCAGCGACTCTACGCAGCGTTGTTCCCGTTGCCGCACCGCTTTGCGCAGATCGGCAATGGCGGCCTGGACCTCATCCGAGGTCGCCGCCACGCTGCGACGGCACGCCGCGCAATCGAGCAGCAACTCGGCGATTAATCGGGCAGCGCTGTGTCGACGTGCCTGGCGCTGGGCTTCCTGATCGACAATCAGCCGCTCAAGCTGGTCGCGGGAATTCTCCAGCAGCAACGCCAGGCTTTCGTACAACCGCCGCTCGCCATCTTCGGGCGGCGCAACGCTGTCGAACCGCACCAGCGCGTGCAACCCCAGTCGCGCCAGGGCCTCACGCCAATCCGGTTCGCGGTGCTGAGCGCTGCTGACGAAATTGAGCACCGGCAGCAGCGGCTTTCCGCAACTGGCCAGCACGGCCAGCTCGTCACGGTATTTCGCCAGCACCGGCTCCCGGGCGTCGATCACGTACAAACCGGCGTCGGAGGCCAGCAGTTGGCGCAACACCTTGGCTTCCTGCTCGAAACGCTGGCGTGCTTCGCTGCCGTCGAGAAACCGCGACAGGCGAGCGGGGCCGTCGAGTCGTTCGCCCGGGCGATCAAGCCGTTCCAGGTAGTCCAGCAGCGCGATGGCGTCCTCCAGCCCCGGCGTGTCGTACAGCTCAAGCAACGCCTGGCCGTCCACCGACAAGCGCGCGCCTTCGACGTGCCGCGTGGTGCTGGGCCGATGGGACACGTCGCCGAAGCCGACATCCCGGGTCAATGTGCGCAGCAGCGAGGTCTTGCCGACGTTGGTGTGGCCGACCACGGCCAGACGCAACGCGCGAGGCGTGTCCGAATCAGTCATGGCCCGTCTCCAGCCAGGTGAGGGGCGCGCTGTCCGCCCAGATCACGTCCATTTGCTGCAGCGCGGTATGCCAGTCGCCCAGCCGGTCGGCATCCAGTGCCTGTCCGGGCGGGGCCGGCAACAGCCAGACCCGCGTGGAACCGGCACAGCGTGCCAGCTCGGCAATCAGCGAGAGACTGCCGCGATCAGGCGAGCGTCTCGGGTCACAGGCAATGGCCAGGCGTGCGGGGGGGAAGCGTGTGAGTTGATCCAGCAGCCTGTTGCGCGATTCCCGGCTGTCGAGAATGCCGGCGTCCGCGACGGTTTTCGGCAGTTTGGGTGGCCAATCACGTTGATCGTCCAGCTCGATGGCCACCAGCAGCGCGCCTTCGCTTTCAAGGGGCTCGGCGTTGTGCCGGACCTGATGAAGCTGTTCCGGAGCGGCGTCGTTCACGCCCAAGCGCTCACTGCTCGGCATCAGGCGTTCGCGTAACTCGACGTAGCCCGGCAGGCTCAGATCGAGGGTCAGCGCTGCCCGGCCGCGACGCCAGCGCCAGAAGCAGACCAGGGCCAACAGCAATCGGGGGACGATGCCGTACACCACCAACACGCCGACCAACCACGCGGCCCAGGCCTGGCGGGCGTCCTCGACGACCAAGGAGCTGTCGCCGCTGGCGCGGATCATGGCATCGGTCGGCACACTGAAACCCAGCAGCGCCGGGATCGCACCGAGCGCGTGAGTCAGGGCGACGAAGGTGTCGCTGCCGAGAATGGTGGTTTCCCAGACGAACCCGTAGCGACGGGTCGCCATCAGCATCAGCAGCATCACCAGCGCGCTGAACAATGCCAGTAGCCAGACGCTGTGGATAAGGGCGCCCAGCACCCAGCGATTCAGGCGCTTGCGCTGCAGCAACAGGACCAGTGCGGGCGCCAGCTGAGCGGCCTGGGCGTCGCGGGCGAGTTTTTCGCTGAGCCACAGCCAGAGACGGCCGAGGCTGGCGGTGCTTTCACCGGCAAAGGCCAGGCTCAGCGCCCAACTGATCAGCAGGATCAGGTTGATCCCAAGCAGGCTGCCCAGCGCCCAGAACACGTTGACCGGGGCCCGCCCGTCGCCCAGCGCGGCGAAGGCCAGGCCCGCGCCACTGATCACGGCGAAGACCGCCAGCACTATCAGCGCCAGCCGCGCGCCTTGCTTCCAGTGATGGAGTGCAGCCAGCATCCCGTCGCGCTCGGCCAGAAAGCGCGCGCGGTGCTTGATGCGCGTGAGCAAATCGCCGACCTGAACGCGGGCCTGGCGATTGGCTTCGGTGTCTTCAAGGGCGCCGGCCTGTACTTCGCGCAGGCGCACGGCTTCGGTCAGCCACAGGTCATCGAGTGGGGTCAGAGCAGTCACACGGCGTCTCGTTGATAAAGTCAGGGGGAGCATAACCGTTAAAAACAACTTGGTGAAAAATGCGAGCTAAGCGATGCATGTCTACATTCTCGGTTCAGCAAAACCGGATGCTCTGGTATTCTCGCCGCCATGAAAAAGCCCCTTACCCTCAGCCTGATTGCAGCCATCGGTGAAGACCACGTGATCGGCTGGAATAACTCTATGCCTTGGCATCTGCCAGCGGACTTCAAGTATTTCAAAGCGACGACCTTGGGCAAGCCGATCATCATGGGCCGGAACACCTGGGACTCTCTCGGTCGTCCATTGCCTGGTCGATTGAATCTTGTCGTTAGCCGCCAGAAAGGTCTGACGCTCGAAGGCGCTGAAGTGTTCACTTCTTTGGACGCAGCCATCGAACGTGCCGAAGCCTGGGCGAACGAACAGGGTGTTAGCGAAATCATGCTGATCGGTGGCGCGCAGCTGTACACGCTAGGTCTGCCGCAAGCCGATCGTTTGTACCTGACCCGCGTGGCGCTGAGTCCGGAAGGGGATGCGTGGTTTCCGCAGTTTGATGAAGCTGAGTGGAAACTGGTGTCCAACGAAGCGCATCCGGCACTGGACGACAAGCCAGCGTACAGCTTTGAGGTCTGGGAGCGGCGTTAATCCGATTCGCGAGTGAGTTCGATCACTGCAGGAGCGAATTCATTCGCGAAGATCTGAAACATGGTCGTTTTCACGCCCCCTGTCGCGAATCGTTCTCACCGTGACGCCATCAGAACATGCGCGGTCGCTGACGCACCCAACCCGTCACGTCTTTTTGCTACGGTCGATCCCTCGAATTAAAAGGGGAGGACACCGATATGAAGCTCGCACCCAAATTGTTGGCCGCTGCACTGTGCTTCGGTCTGGCGGGACAAGTTTTCGCCACCGAGCTGGCACACTGGCCGGAACCGGCCGCCAAACAGCTCAACGCAATGATTGCGGCCAATGCCAACAAAGGTAATTTCGCCGTCTTCGACATGGACAACACCAGCTACCGCTACGACCTCGAAGAATCGCTGCTGCCGTACATGGAAAACAAAGGGCTGATCACCCGCGAATCCCTCGATCCTTCCCTCAAGCTGATCCCGTTCAAAGACACGGCCAGCCACAAGGAAAGCCTGTTCAGCTATTACTACCGGCTCTGTGAAATCGACGACATGGTCTGCTACCCGTGGGTCGCGCAGGTGTTTTCCGGTTTTACGCTCAAGCAGCTCAAGGGCTACGTGGACGAGCTGATGGCGTCCGGCAAACCGATTTCCAGCACCTATTACGACGGCGATGCGGTCAAGACCATCGAGGTCAATCCGCCAAAAATCTTCACCGGCCAGGCTGAGCTGTACAACAAGCTGATGGAGAACGGCATCGAGGTCTACGTCATGACCGCCGCCTCCGAAGAGCTGGTGCGCATGGTCGCCTCGGATCCGAAGTACGGTTACAACGTCAAACCGCAGAACGTGATCGGCGTAACCACGCTGTTGAAGAATCTCCAGACCGGCGAGCTGACCACCTCCCGCAAGCAGATCACGGCCGGCAAATATGACGAGAAAGCCAACCTGGGCCTGGAGCTGACGCCTTACCTGTGGACGCCGGCGACCTGGATGGCGGGCAAGCATGCGGCGATCCTGACCTACATTGATGAGTGGAAAAAGCCGGTATTGGTTGGCGGCGATACCCCCACCAGCGATGGCTACATGCTGTTTCACGACGTGGACGTGGCCAAGGGCGGCGTGCACCTGTGGATCAACCGCAAAGACAAGTACATGACCCAGCTCAACGGCATGATGGCCAAACACGCAGCGGCGCAGGCGAAGGAAGGCTTGCCGGTGACGGCGGACAAGAACTGGGTGATCGTGAAGCCTGAAGACATTCAATAACCGGCTCGCAGGGCAGCACGGCGATTGACCGTGCTGCCTCAGCGTCAGGCCCATAACCGTCGATAAACGCCGTCCGCGTCATGGTCACTGGCCTGCTTGGCTGTGTTGAAACGCCGTCCTCCCCTGGGGTCCGTCCCGAATCCTGCGATATACAGCCAATTGCCTTGATTGCTGTAAACGTCGTAATCCACCAGTTGCGCCTCAAACCAGGCAGCCCCCGCACGCCAGTCGCATTTAAGGTCATGGATCAGGTAACTGGCGACGATCTGACGCATGCGATTGGAGAGATAACCGGTGGCTGCCAGCTCGCGCATGCCCGCATCAACCAGAGCCTCTCCGGTTTCGCCACGGCACCAGCGGTCGAACCCCTGCGCGTTGTGATGGGGCAAATCGCTACCGATCAAACCGCTGGCTCGATACAGGCGTCGTCCGTATTTAAGGTGCAGAAAACGAAAGTAGTCGCGCCACAGTAACTCGAAGAAAATCCAGTACGTACTGTCGTTGGCGCCCTGTGCAGTTTCGAAGCGTCTCAGCGCCTGATCGATCTGCGGGGCCGACAATGAGCCCTGGGCCAGCCACGCAGAGAACTTGGTGGAGTCATCAACCGCGCTAAGGTTATTGCGCGTGGCCTTGTAGCTGTTGGCCAACTGCCGCTCGAAATACTGATGTAAGTGCGCCTGCGCTGCGTGCTCGCCGCCGCTGAAAGCCGGTGTTTGATAAGCAAGCGCGGAGCGCGGATCATGGTTTGGCGGCACAGGTAAACTGATCGGTGCCGCAAAGAAGCCCTGTGCAGGTGCAGGTATCGTTGTCGGCACCGGCACAATCGTGCGTGCCTGCGTGTGTGCTTTCTCGATCAAGCGTCGGAAGCTGCTGAACACATCGGGCAGTTGGTCAACGCTCATCGGCAGCGACTCAACGCTGAACACGCTCGATTGCCAGTGATCCTCGACCTCAAGCCCCGCTGAGCGCAGCGCCTTGAGCTGAGCCTCCTCCTCGGGGGCGGCGATGCGCTCACAGAGGATTTTATCGGCGCCCAAGCGCTGTGCAAGTGCCACTAATTGCTCAACCGGGTCGCCCACTATCTGCATCAACGCACTGCCGCGAGCGCTCAGTTGATCGGCGAGGTCGCACACCGCCGCGTTTTCAAAGTACTTGCGATGGCGCCCCACACGCTCAAAGCCCCAGGCCGTAGATGCTGGCGTCGGCGTGCAATACACCGGCAACAAGGCGTCAGCCTGTTCGCACGCAAGGGAGAACGCGGGGTTGTCGGCAAGTCGGAGGTCTTGGCGAAACCAGTAGATCAAGGTACTCATGGACAGCTCTCGTTCATGGCGGTTTTAGCGTCGACAGGTAGGATTAGGACCGATGCCTTCGCTCAGGGTTGCCGGTGTTTGCAGCTGAGTCAGCAGAACGGTGAACCCTGGCCGCGCTTTTGTGCCTACAGTCTTGAATGCCATTGACTGTAAGGAGCTGAAATGAACGTGTCGTCCGCGACTTCGCCGCCAACGCTTGTTGGCTTGTTGGGTTATGGCGGTCTTGTGCCCTTTATCGTGCTGGCGCTGGTGATCCCCTTTTCTGATGAGCAGGGTGAGTTCTTGGGGCGGGCGCTGGTCGCTTACGGCGCGGTCATTCTGAGTTTCGTGGGCGCCTTGCACTGGGGGTTCGCCATGACGCTGCACGACATGAGCCCGGAACAGCGCCGTACCCGATTCGTCTGGAGTGTCTTGCCTGCGCTTATCGCCTGGCCTGCAACACTGTTGCCGGTGCCGTTGGGGTGTGTGCTGCTGATTGCCGGCTTCGCTGCCCACTACTGGCAGGACAGGCACATGGTGCGTGCGCTGCGTTTGCCTGACTGGTACTTGCCGCTACGCATTCAGTTGACGTCCGTTGCGAGCGTTTGCCTGCTAGTCGGTGCGATTGCCGTAGCCATCCGCTAAAACATCGAAGGATTACGCCAGGCCTGCAGACAGAAAAACACCCCGACGTGCGGGGTGTTTTTCAAGGCGCTGCCGATGCTTACGGCACCAGCTTATCCAGCAATGCCTTGTCCCGCACCGCGCCCTTATCGGCGCTGGTGGCGAGCAATGCGTAGGCCTTCAACGCGGTGGTCACTTTGCGTGGCCGCGACTCGACCGGCTTCCAGCCTTTCTTGTCCTGCTCGGCGCGGCGGTCAGCCATTTCTTCGTCGCTGATCAACAGGTTGATCCCACGGTTCGGAATGTCGATCAGCACTTTGTCACCGTCGCGCACCAGACCAATCGCGCCGCCCGCTGCGGCTTCCGGTGAGGCGTGGCCGATGGACAGGCCAGACGTACCGCCTGAAAAACGCCCGTCGGTCAGCAGCGCACAGGCTTTGCCCAGCCCCTTGGACTTCAGGTACGAGGTCGGGTAGAGCATTTCCTGCATGCCCGGGCCGCCTTTCGGACCTTCGTAGCGGATGATCACGATGTCGCCGGCTTTTACTTCGTCCGCAAGGATGCCGCGCACAGCACTGTCCTGGCTTTCGAAGATCTTGGCATTGCCTTCAAACACGTGGATCGACTCGTCCACGCCGGCGGTTTTTACCACGCAACCGTCCACCGCGATGTTGCCGTACAGCACGGCCAGGCCGCCTTCTTGGGAATAGGCGTGCTCGACGCTGCGGATACAGCCGTTCTCGCGGTCGTCATCCAGGGTTTCCCAGCGGGTGGACTGGCTGAACGCGGTTTGCGTCGGGATGCCGCCCGGGCCCGCCTTAAAGAAGTGATGAACCGCTTCGTCGGTGGTCTGGGTGATGTCCCACTTGGCGATGCCTTCGGCCATGGTTTTGCTGTGCACGGTCGGCAGCTCGGTGTGCAGCAAGCCGCCACGGGCCAGGGAGCCAAGGATGCTGAAGATGCCGCCGGCGCGGTGCACGTCTTCCATGTGGTACTTCTGGATGTTTGGCGCCACTTTGCACAGCTGCGGCACTTTGCGTGACAGGCGGTCGATGTCGCGCAGGTCGAAGTCGATCTCGGCTTCTTGCGCGGCGGCCAGCAAATGCAGGATGGTGTTGGTCGAGCCGCCCATGGCGATGTCCAGCGTCATCGCATTCTCGAACGCTTTGAAGTTGGCGATGTTGCGCGGCAGCACCGAGTCATCGTTGTCGCGGTAGTAGGTTTTGCACAGGTCGACGATGGTGCGACCGGCCTGCAGGAACAGTTCTTCGCGGTCGCTGTGGGTCGCCAGCGTCGAACCGTTGCCCGGCAGGGCCAGGCCAAGCGCTTCGGTCAGGCAGTTCATCGAGTTGGCGGTGAACATGCCGGAGCACGAACCGCACGTCGGGCAGGCGCTGCGCTCGTATTCCGCGACTTTCTCGTCGCTGGCTTCGGAGTCTGCGGCGATGACCATGGCGTCCACCAGGTCCAGGCCGTGGCTGGCGAGCTTGGTCTTGCCAGCTTCCATCGGGCCGCCGGAAACGAAGATCACCGGGATGTTCAGGCGCAAGGCGGCCATCAACATGCCGGGGGTGATTTTGTCGCAGTTGGAAATGCACACGATGGCATCGGCGCAGTGGGCGTTGACCATGTACTCGACGGAGTCGGCGATGATCTCGCGGCTCGGCAGCGAATACAGCATGCCGTCATGGCCCATAGCGATGCCGTCGTCCACGGCGATGGTGTTGAATTCCTTCGCCACGCCGCCGGCGCGTTCGATCTCGCGGGCAACCAGCTGGCCCAGGTCCTTGAGGTGTACATGGCCCGGGACGAACTGGGTGAACGAGTTGGCGATGGCGATGATGGGTTTCTTGAAATCTTCGTCCTTCATGCCCGTGGCGCGCCACAAGGCACGTGCGCCGGCCATATTGCGGCCGTGGGTGGACGTTTTCGAACGGTAATCAGGCATTGGAACACTCCGGCTAATCGGCTAATCAAGGAAGGGAGTGAGCTTCTAGTGACGTCGTGTGCAAATGGCAGTGACCGGATGCAGCGAAGAAACCGATAGCGTCGCAGGATCGCCGCGCGCTCGGCCTGAGCTCATAAACCCGCCGGGGGATGATGGCGATGAATAGCGGTGATTCTACACCTGTGAGCGGGGGAGGGAATGGCGGACATGATGGCTGGGCAATTGAGCCGGGCAGGGGGATTTATGCGTGAAGCCATCGCGGGCAAGCGCGCTCCTACAGGCGAACGCATTGCACCATGAAATACAATCAACTGTAGGAGCGCGCTTGCCCGCGATTCGGTGGTTGGGACACATCAGGAATACCTTCTTGCACAACCATAGTCCTTCTCACTACTAGGCTGACTACTGAATACATATCAGGGCAATGGAATGCCTCCGTCTCAACGCGGTAAAGATTTACGTAACGGTCGATACTCTGAGACTGGCCGAATTTACCTGCTGACATCCGTCACTTATGGGCGCCAGCCGCTTTTCAACGACTGGCGCATTGGGCGTCTGGTAGTCGATCAATTTCGAAATGCTGAGCAAGAGGGCCTGGCAAATTCCCTCGCGTGGGTGGTGATGCCCGATCATTTCCACTGGCTTGTAGAGTTGAAGAAGGGAAGCCTGGGAATGTTGATGCGTCGAATCAAGGCAGGCAGTGCTCTCGCGGTGATGAGGACCGGACAAACACCGTTTCGTGTTTGGCAGAAGGGCTACCACGACAGGGCAATATGCAGGGAAGAGGATTTGCAGAGCGTTGCGAGGTACATCGTTGCCAATCCGCTGAGAGCGGGTTTGGTGCGACGCGTAGGCGATTACCCGCTTTGGGATGCTGTATGGCTTTAAGATTTTTCGCGGGCAAGCGCGCTCCTACAATGGAGCGCGTTGCATCAAGGAAATGCGATCAACTGTAGGAGCGCGCTTGCCCGCGATGGGGTAAGCCCAACCGCCGCACATCTCAACTATTGGGCAACAGCCGGCAGGTGATGCTTTTGATGTACCGCGTTTCGGCGATCGCCGGGTGGACGGGGTGGTCGGGGCCTTGGCCGCCGCGTTCCAGGAGCTGGATGTTGCGGTCCAGGTGGCGGGCGCTGGTGAGGAGGATGTTTTGCAGGTCGTCCTCGGGCAGGTGCATGGAGCACGATGCGCTGACCAGGATGCCGTCCTTGCTCAGCAGGCGCATGGCCTGTTCGTTCAGGCGGCGGTAGGCGCCTTCGCCGTTTTTCAGGTCCTTCTTCTTTTTGATGAACGCCGGTGGATCGGCAATGATCACGTCGAATCGCTCTTCGCCCGCTTTCAGTTCTTTCAGTGCTTCGAACACGTCGCCTTCGATGCACGCGACCTTGTCGGTGAAGCCGTTCAGCGCAGCGTTACGCTCCACGCCGTCCAGCGCAAAGGTCGACGCGTCGACGCACGTGACGTCAGCGGCACCGAACGCCGCTGCCTGCACGCCCCAGCCACCGATGTAGCTGAACAGGTCCAGCACGCGCTTGCCTTTGACGTACGGCGCCAGACGGGCGCGGTTCATGCGGTGGTCGTAGAACCAGCCGGTCTTCTGGCCTTCCATGACCGGCGCTTCGAATTTCACACCGTTCTCTTCCAGCGCCACCCACTCCGGTACCAGGCCGAACGCGGTTTCGACGTAGCGAGTCAGGCCTTCGGCATCACGGGCTGCGGAGTCGTTCTTGAGCAGGATGCCGCTTGGCTTGACCACCTGAATCAGGGCCGCCAGCACGTCATCCTTGTGCGCTTCCATGGTGGCGGAAGCGAGTTGCACGACGAGAATGTCGCCGAAACGATCCACCACCAGACCCGGCAGCAGGTCGGAATCGCCAAAGACGAGACGGTAGAACGGCTTGTCGAACAGGCGATCACGCAGGGACAGGGCGACATTCAGGCGATGAACCAGCAGCGACTTGTCCAGCGGCAGCTTGATGTCACGGGACAGCAGCCGGGCGCAAATGAGGTTGTTGGGGCTCAGGGCGACGATGCCCAACGGCTTCCCGCCGGCGGTTTCCAGAATGGCTTGTGCCCCCGGAGCGAAGGCATTGAGGGGGGTGACGGCAACGTCGATTTCGTTGCTGTAGATCCACAGGTGACCGGCGCGTAGGCGTCGGTCGGCGTTGGCTTTGAGGCGCAAGCTGGGCAGGGACATGACGTCGCTCCGGAAAAAAGAGCGGGATTATAACGTGTGATCCCGGCGTGAGGCCGCGATTGCTCGAATTAAACGGCTAGCGGTCGGATGCCCGCGACGCAGCGGGCCGGGCTTGAGCCGCAGTGCAGCATTTCACCGGTTGTCGAGGCGGGGGCGGTAGGGGTTAGAATCGATCCCTGAGCCAGAGTGTTTACCTATGTCCCAAGAGTTAACGTCCGAGCAGATCCAGCAAGTACTGCAAGGCATCAGTGTTCCTCCGCAGCCGCAAATCATGGTGGATCTGCAGATGGAGCAGTACATGCCCGACCCTGATCTGGGCGCCATCGCCCGGTTGATCGCGCAGGATCCAGGGCTGTCCGGGGCGCTGCTGAAGATTGTCAATTCATCGCATTACGGGCTCTCCAACAAGATTGCCTCGATCCAGCGCGCGGTGAATCTGCTGGGCAGCCGGTCCGTGATCAACCTGATCAACGCCCAGTCGATCAAAAGTGAAATGAGCGACGAAACCATTGTCGTCTTGAGTCGTTTCTGGGACAGCGCCCAGGACGTGGCAATGACCAGTCTGACGCTGGCCAAGCGCGTTGGCTCGCAAACGGTGGACGAGTCCTACGCATTGGGTCTGTTTCACGACTGCGGCATTCCGCTGATGCTCAAGCGCTTTCCTCAGTACATGGACGTGCTCGAAGAAGCGTACGCCAACGCCAGTCCAGACACCCGCGTGGTTGACACTGAAAACCGGGCGCTGAACACCAACCATGCCGTTGTCGGCTATTTCACCGCCAAGTCGTGGCGATTACCGGAACATGTCACCAACGCCATCGCCAATCATCACAACGCGCTGGCGATCTTCCAGGATGACTCGGGCCGTAATGCGCCACTGAAAAACCTGCTGGCGGTGCTGAAGATGGCCGAGCATATCTGCGCTTCACACCGCGTATTGGGCAACCAGACCATCGATCATGAATGGAACAGCATCGGCCATCTGGTGCTCGATTACATGGGGCTGTCTGACTACGACTTCGAAAACCTGAAAGAAAGTATTCGCGAACTGGGCGCGATTTGATGTTTCGCCCTGCCTCACGTCCTCAACGAGCTGCTCATGCCTGAACTCCCTGAAGTCGAAACCACCCGCCGCGGCATTGCGCCGCATCTGGAAGGCCAGCGCGTGAGCCGAGTGATCGTGCGCGATCGCCGTTTGCGTTGGCCGATCCCCGAAGACCTGGACGTGCGGCTGTCCGGGCAGAAGATCGTGGTAGTGGAGCGCCGCGCCAAGTACCTGCTGATTCAGGCCGAGGTGGGTACTTTGATCAGCCATTTGGGCATGTCGGGCAACCTGCGGCTGGTGGAAGCCGGTCTGCCGGCGCTCAAACATGAGCATGTGGACATCGAGTTGGAGTCTGGCCTGGCCCTGAGGTACACCGACCCCCGGCGTTTCGGCGCAATGCTGTGGAGCCTTGATCCGCATAACCATGAGTTGCTGTTGCGACTGGGCCCGGAGCCGCTGACTGATCTGTTCGACGGGCTTCGCCTGTTCGAGCGTTCACGGGGGCGGTCGATGGCGGTCAAGCCGTTCATCATGGACAACGCAGTCGTGGTCGGCGTGGGTAACATCTACGCCACCGAGGCGCTGTTCGCGGCCGGCATTGACCCCAGGCGCGAAGCCCAGAGTGTGTCCAAGGCGCGTTACATAAAGCTTGCGGGTGAAATCAAACGCATTCTGGCCGCCGCCATCGAGCGTGGCGGCACGACGCTGCGTGATTTCATTGGCGGTGATGGGCAGCCGGGCTATTTCCAGCAGGAGTTGTTCGCTTACGGCCGAGGCGGGCAACCGTGCAAGGTCTGCGGCACAGAGCTGCGGGAGGTCAAACTGGGGCAGCGGGCGAGTGTTTATTGCCCGAAATGTCAGAAGTAGGCCGTTCTGAACTGTAGGAGCGCGCTTACCCGCGATTGCTTTATTTCAGCCAATAAATCTTTATCGGTTGAAGGGGCGTCTTCGCGGGCAAGCGCGCTCCTGCAAGGCGCAACCCGAGTGCGGATATCCCCTTGCACAACCCCAATCCCTGTTTATAGTGAGCAACATCCCCTACCACTGCGCCTGAAGGATCACGCCATGAGCCCGTTTCGTATTCTTGCTGCCAGTCTGGCGTTGTTTCTCGGCCTGCAGGCGACGCCTGCGTTCGCGCAATCGGAGGGTTCAGGCAGCGGTGATCCGGTGTATCAGGTACAGACGCCGCCGGCGTTCGCGATGATGGCCGATCTGGTCATCGCCCGGCCGCTGTTGATTGTCGCGACCGTCGTCGGTGCTGGCCTGTTCGTGATCGCGCTGCCGTTTACCGCGACCGGCGGCGGCATTGGCCGAACCGGCAAGGCGTTGGTCGTCGACCCCGCCAGGGCGGCCTTCGTGCGCTGCCTGGGTTGTACCGGCGACAGCTACGGCGAGCAGGAGTGATCTGCACACCGCTTGCTCACACTCAGCGGAGCGTCCGGCCGAAACACCACTGACACCCCCATTCCCCGCGGATCGCTCGCCGCCTCGGTTCTGGCGTTGCGCTTGTTCCAGAACAGCACCTGCTGATTGCCGTACGGACGCGGGGTTTCCTTGAGTCGATAGCCGCGCTCCTGCAGATCAAGCAGCTCCTGAGCCGTAAAGGCTGCAGGCTCATAGTCCAGAACGTCCGGCATGTACTGATGGTGGTAGCGAGCGGTCGCTGCCCAGTTTGCTATTGGCTGATCGTCCAGAAATTGCAGCATCGACAGCAACACCGTGCTGGGAATCCGGCTGCCTCCTGGCGTACCGAACGCGGCGAACGTGCGGGGGCTTTCGATGAAGCTTGGGCTCATGCTCGACAGCGGCCGTTTACCCGGCACGATGGAATTGGCTGTGCCTGCGAGCGCAGCTGTCGCGTTACCGGGGTCTGGCTCAGGGGTAAATTGATCCATCTCATCGTTGAGCAGTACGCCTGTGCCGGGCACGGTAAAGGTTGAACCGAACGGCATGTTGACCGACAAGGTAGCGGCCACGGCATTACCGTCCCGGTCCAGTACCGCGAAATGCGTGGTGTTGCCGCCTTCGCGCCACCTGGGCGCGGGTGGCAGCGTATTGTTGGGCGTTGCGTTGTGGGGATCGATGCTGGTGACCCGCTGCATCAAGTACTCAGGGTCCAGCACCTGCGCCAGCGGGTTGGTCACGAAGTCCGGGTCCCCGAACAGCACCCGGTCGCGGTAGGCCCGGCGCAGCACTTCAACCACGTAATGGGCCCGCTGTACGTTCCCCGACTCGCGCCAGGGCAATTGCTGCAGCATGAACAGGCTTTGCGCCAAAGCAACCCCGCCGGCGGAGGGCGGCGGTGCCGTGATCAGTTCACGCTGATCGGCCATCGCAAACCGCAATGGCTGGCGGGTGATCACTTCGTATTGCTCGAAATCATGGAAATTCCAGATGCCACCGGCGCCACGAACGCCGTTGATCATGGCTTGCGCGGTCAACCCTCCGTAAAAACCGTCCCGTCCCTTGTCAGCCAGACGGTCCAGGGTCGCCGCCAGCTCGGGTTGCTTGATGATCTCGCCGAACGCGGGCACGTTATTGCCGCGCAGGAACAGCCGGGCGCTTTCTTTATTACCGCGCAGGGCAAACAGCCGCCAGCTGGCCCGCTCGCGGTAAATGTCGTCCACGGCAAAGCCCTCGTACGCAATGCGAATGGCGGGGGCGAGGGATACCGTCAGCGGCAGTTTGCCGTAGTGCTCCGCCAGTTCGACCAGCGCAGCTGGCAGCCCCGGAATGGCGGCGGCCAAGGGCCCGTTGAGCGAGAGGTCCGGCTGCACGATGCCGTTGCGGCGGAAAAGGTTATTGGTGGCTTTGAGCGGGGCTTTTTCCCGTGCGTCGAGAAATTGGTACTGCGTTGGCTCGCCGGCCTGGCGAAGCAGAAAAAACCCGCCACCGCCCAAGCCAGACGCATACGGCTCTACAACCGCGAGCACCGCACTGATGGCAATGGCCGCGTCGAACGCGTTACCGCCCGCACTCATGACTTCCCGACCAGCGGCGGTCGCCTGGGGGTGTGCGGTGGCAATGGAGGCAAGGTCTGGGTGAGTGGGCCTGGCCTGGGCCAGAGCCGCGCACGAGAACAACAGTGCGCCGAAGAATAAAGGAGGAATCTGCCTGAGGTTCAGCGTCATGCGTCTCTCGCTTAAATCGAAAATGGCAGTGATGCCAGAGTCTTCGGCGAAAGCGCGTATGCCGACGGGGGAGCCTTCAGTTAAGCCTTGGTGGTAATGATCTCGTACTTGGCCATCAGTTCTTCTTTGCTCTCCACGTGGTTTTCGTCCAGTGGAATGCAATCGACAGGGCACACCTGCTGACACTGTGGCTCGTCGTAGTGACCGACGCATTCGGTGCACAGGTTCGGGTTGATCACGTAAATTTCTTCGCCCTGGGAAATCGCTTCGTTCGGGCACTCGGGTTCGCAGACGTCGCAATTGATGCAATCGTCGGTGATGATCAGGGACATGGATACTCCTGCCGCGGTCCGCGCCGGGGCATATGAAGACTAATGCGCGAATTGTGCCGTATTAGCGCTGCATATGCACCCCGGCGTCGACGCAATGCCCTAGCGTTTGAATTTCTCGTTGAGGGCCTGCATGACCGCCGGATGTACGAATTTGCTGATATCACCGCCCAATGCTGCGATTTCTCTGACGAGCGTAGATGAGATGAACGAATAGCGTTCCGATGGCGTAAGAAAAAGACTGTCCACGTCCGGCGCCAGTTGTCGGTTCATGTTGGCCAGCTGGAATTCATACTCGAAATCGGACACGGCACGTAGGCCACGCAGCAATACGTTGGCGTTCTGCTCCTCGGCGAAATGCGCGAGCAGTGTGGAAAACCCCATCACCTCGACATTGGGCAGGTGTTTGGTGACTTCGCGGGCCAACTCCACGCGTTCTTCCAGGGAGAACAACGGGCTTTTCTTGGGGCTGGCGGCCACGGCAATGACCACTTGATCGAACAGGCGCGAGGCGCGTTCGATCAGATCGCCGTGGCCCTTGGTGATCGGGTCGAAGGTGCCTGGATACAACACTCGGTTCATCGCATCGTCCTGATCGGAGTCCGTTGGGGACTCGGATGTTAGCGCAGCAACCCCTGTCGGGAAAGTCGGGCTGTCTGGTCGGCGCTTTCTGACGGTGCAACGCCCGGATGAGAGAAAGCGGCCGAACGCTTGTCTATCTGTTCATATTGAACGAATGATGTCTTTTTCATTGCCTCAGGAGCCCATCATGTCCATCGCGCAACTGATCAGCCCCCAACAATTGGCTGAACGCCAGCAACAATCAGGGCTGGTGATACTGGATTGTCGTTCCTCCCTCGAAGACCTGGACTACGGCCAACGCAGCTACGCGGAAGGGCACATTGAAGGTTCGTCCTACGCCGACCTGCTCAATGACTTGAGCGGTGCGATCAAAAGAGGCGTGACCGGGCGCCATCCGCTGCCCGATGCGCAAACCCTGATCGAGCGCTTGCGCACCTGGGGTGTGAACAACGACAGCGACATCGTGCTGTATGACGATGGCCCGGGCGTTTATGCCGCACGGGCATGGTGGTTGCTGGCATGGCTGGGCAAGCGCGACGGTGTCTTTATCCTGGACGGCGGCCTGAAGGCCTGGCATGCCGCGGGTTTGCCGTTGAGTCTGAATGCGCCGTCCCACAAGCAGGGTTTCTTCGATGGGCAGCCGGACGATTCAATCGTACTGACCGTGGAGCAATTGCAGGCGCGTCTGGGTGATGCGCAAATGACCTTGATCGATGCGCGTGCGCCTGCCCGTTTCCGCGGCGAGGTTGAACCGATTGACCCGGTCGCCGGGCATATCCCTGGCGCTCAATGTGCAGCGTTCAATGACAACCTGGGCGCTGATGGCCGGTTTTTGCCGGTGGAGCAGCTCAAGGAGCGGTTTACGCAGGTGCTGGCCGGGCGCTCACCGGAAAGTCTGGTGGCGTATTGCGGCTCCGGGGTGACGGCCTGCCACAATCTGTTTGCGCTGTGCCTGGCAGGCTACCCGCTGGGTGGCCTGTATGCCGGCTCCTGGAGCGAATGGATTACGGATCCCAAGCGTGAAGTCGCGACGGGCGAGTAGCCGCTTTCCTGTAGGACCGAATTCATTCGCGAAAGGCTGATGCATCCAATGCAGCTGCGGACTGCTTCGCGAATAAATTCGCGCCTACAGAACGTGGGTTGAGTCCGAAGCCCTTAAATCTGACCCATTCCCCAGCGCAACAGGAAGAACACCACCAACCCACCGCCAATGGTCGCCAGCAAGTTTCGGCTCACGGCGGCGATGGCGATTGCCGCGATCCCTGCCAGCAAGTACGCGTTATCGAGCCCCAACTGCCAGTGCTCGCCGTCCGGGAGCAACATCCCTGGCACCACGATGGCGGTCAGCACCGACGTGGGCACGTAATGCAGGCCTTGGCGCACCACGGGCGGGAAACGCAGGTTTGGCCAGGCGAACAGGCTGTAGCGCATCAGGAACGTGATGACCGCCATGCCCAGAATCAGCCACCAGTAACTCATGATTGCAGCTCCTTGCCAGAAGCGCTTTCAGGTGTGCGCCGGCGCTCCAGCACCACGCCAACCGCGATCCCGCTGAACGCGGCCGCCATCAATCCGAGCTTGTAGGGTAACGACCACGCTATTAACGCGACTGCACCGGCCGCCAATGCGGCAGCAATCTGCGGTTGGTTACGCAGCAGCGGCACGACGATGCCGATGAAGGTCGCCAGCATCGCGAATTCCAGCCCCCAGCTCGCCATGTCCGGCACCGCCTGCCCGAACAGCACGCCCACCAGCGAACTGCTGACCCAGCAGACGTAAAGCGCAGCGGTCACGCCCAGCCAGTACCAGTGAGCCAGCGGTGTTCGGCCATGCACCATGTAAAAACGCTGAACCACGGCGAACGTTTCGTCGGTGAGCCAAAACGCCAACAGCAGCCGCCATCGCTGCGGCAGCCTCTGGACCTGAGGTTGCAACGTCGCGCTGTACAACACATGGCGCAGGTTGACGATGAACGTGGTGAGCAAGATGACCACGGCGCTGGCGCTCGCGCCCATGAGGCTGATGACGATGAATTGCGCAGAACCTGCATAGACGAACAGTGACATGCCCACGGCCTGCCACAACGACAGTCCTGACACGCCCGCCAGGGTTCCAAAGATGATGCCGAACGGCGCAACACCGACCAACATGGGCACGCTGTCGCGAAGGCCGCGAACGAAAAGTTGATTGCGAGGCATGGGAGTTTCTCCTTATGCCCCGAATGTTAAGCGGATGATCACGGGCTGTCTTGGATGATCGTGCAACGCGATAACGGTGGGAGGGAGCTTGCTCGCGATGGCTAGTCCCCTTGGGGATGCTGACTGGCCTCATCGCGAGCAAGCTCCCTCCCACCATCGGCAAGCGCGCTTCTACAATCCGGCGGCGCCGTGCACGTCCAGCAGCCATGCCGGAATGCGTCGTTCCAGGTAATAGGTCGGATTGCGGATCGATCCGTCGACGAAACCGACGTGGCCTCCCTGGCGTTGCAGGTCGAACTCCGTGCTGGCGGACAGCTCGGACAGTTCGGGCAGGCTGTGTTTGAAGACGAACGGGTCGTCCAGCGCCTGAATCAGCAGCGTCGGCGTACGAATCTCGCTCAGAAAGTAGCGACTCGATGCGCGCCGGTAGTAATCCTGGGCGTCCACAAACCCGTTCAGCGGCGCGGTCACCCGGCCATCGAAATCCCAGAACGTGCGCATGTTTTCCAGCGAGCCGAGGGCTGTCAGTTCTGCCAATCCTTCGCTCAGCCCCTCGTGTTGAAAGCGCGTTTGCTTGTCCCTGATGTAACTGACCATCTCGCGCATGAAATGCCGTTGATAGACCCTGGAGAACCCCATGCCGATTCGATCGGCGCACTGGTCCAGGCGAAACGGTACGGAAACGGCCACTGCGCCCTGCAACTGGCTGTTCAGCCCTGATTCACCCAGATGCTTGAGCAAGATGTTGCCGCCCAGCGAATAGCCCACGGCATACAGCGGCGCCAAGGGTCGGGCAGCGCGCAAATGGGCGATGACTGCCGCGAGGTCTTCGCTGGCGCCGGAGTGATAACTGCGCGACAACAAATTGGGCTCGCCCGAGCAGCCGCGCCAGTTGAGCGCGACGCTGGCCCAGCCCTGTGCGGCCATGGCCTGCTGCAGGCCGGCGACATACGGGGAATTGCTGGAACCTGTCAGGCCATGCAGCACCAGCACCAGCGGTATGTCGACTTCGTGTGGGCCGTGCCAGTCCATATCGAGGAAGTCGCCGTCGTCCAGCCACATCCGCTCGCGCCTGCGCTCGAGATGGACGGTCTTGCGCCACAACGGGCCCCACAGGGTCTGCAGGTGAGGATTGCCCAGCCCGGTGGCGGGTTTGAAGGGGTTGGCGCAAGGGCTTGGCACGCGTAGCTCCGGTAGCGGTTCACGGATGCATTGAGTCTGTAGGAGCCAACTTGTTGGCGAGGCGGCGTGTCAGACAGGACCCCTCGCGAATAAATTCGCTCCTACAGAGGCTGCGTCAGCTGGCGATGACGCTTCGTTCCCACAACGCGTAATGCACCTGCCCGGCTTTTTTCTCGCGGTGCAAACGCCAGTTGCCGGGCAGGCCCAGTGTGGACGGGGCAATTTCGCTTTCAGTGTAGATCCAGGCGTTATCGGCGAGCCAGTTGCGCTCTTCAAGCAACGTGCACGCCGGAACCAGCAGGTTCTGGTGGAATGGCGGGTCAAGGAACACCACATCGAATGGCTCGCCCGGCTGAGTCTCCAGGTAACGCAGCGCGTCATCCTTGGCTGCCTTGCCAACGGTGCAGCGCAGTGTGCCCAGGTGCTCGCGCAGGTTGGAAACGACCGCCGAGTTGCTGTCCAGCGCCAGACCCATGCTGGCGCCGCGCGACAATGCTTCGAGATACAAGGCGCCGCTGCCCACGAAGGGGTCGAGCACCCGAGCGCCCGCAATATAGGGCGCCAGCCAGTTAAAGACCGTTTCCCGGACACGGTCTGGCGTAGGGCGAAGGCCGGGTGTGTCCGGGAAGCTCAGTCGACGGCTGCGCCATTCGCCGCCGATAATCCGCAAGTGGCCCAGGCCGGTATGGATTTTGTGCCCTTTATGAATGCGGGGCGGCTTGGTAGTAGGCATCAGTGCTCCGGAACGCCGAGAGGTTTCTCGGCCGGTTTATCAGTGGGCGCGGGCAATGGCTTCTGCGGCACGGTAGGGCCGGCAGTCACGATCACCAGCTTGTCAGCGTCGAGGTGCTTGTTCATCGCCGCTTTGACTTGCTCGATGGTCAGGCCTTGCGACTGCTGCATGAAGTTCTCAAGGTAGTTCAGCGGGAGGTCGTAGAAACCGATGGCCCCCAGTTGGCCGACGATGGCCGAGTTGCTCGCGGTGGAGAGCGGGAAGCTGCCGGCCAGTTCGCGCTTGGCGTCGTCAAGTTCTTTCTGGGTCGGGCCGTTGGCGAGGTAATCGCGGACGATGTCCTTGACCAGCTTGAGCGTGTTCTCGCTCAGCTCGGCGCGGGTCTGCAGCCCGATCATGAACGGGCCTTGGGTCTGCATCGGTGTGAAGCCTGAGGATACGCCATACGAGAGGCCGCGTTTTTCCCGCACTTCGGTCATCAAGCGGCTGCCGAACCCACCGCCGCCCAGCACCGAATTGCCCAGCGACAGGGCTGCGTAGTCAGGGTCGTTGCGGTTGATGCCCAGCTCAGCCAGCATTAGATGCGTCTGTTTGGACGGAAACTCAATGTGGGTTTCGATGGCCTTCGGCTCGGCAGGCTGCGGCATCTTCGGCAGCGCCGGGCCCTTGGGCAGGGAAGCGGAGACCTGTGCAGCCACCGCTTCTGCTTCGCTGCGGGTCAAATCACCGACCAGTGCAATCACCGTATTGCCCGCCGCGTACGCCCTGGCGTGGAAAGCTTTGAGCTGAGCGACCGTGATCGGCGTGATGCTCTTGGCATTGCCGTCACTGGAGTGGGCGTAGGGGTGATCGCCGTACAACCGCTTGAACAGCTCGTCACCGGCCAGCTTGCCGGGGTTCTGCTTCTGGTATTCAAAGCTCGCCAATAGCTGGTTTTTGATCCGCGCCAGCGAGTCGGTGGGAAAGGTCGGCTTGCCCACCACTTCGGTAAACAGCTTCAGCGCCGGCTCTTTTTTGTCGGCCGCACTCAGGCTGCGCAGCGAAGCCACTGCCATGTCGCGGTAGGAACCATTGCCAAAATCAGCGCCCAGGCCCTCAAACCCTTCGGCGATGGCGCTGACGTCCTTGCCTTTGACGCCTTCATTGAGCATGGCGTTGGTAACCAACGCGATCCCCGGGATTTTCTGATCCTGACTGCTGCCGGCCGCGAACGTCAGGCGCAGGTCGAACATGGGCAATTGGTGCGCTTCCACGAACATCACCTTGGCGCCTTCGGCGGTTTTCCAGGTCTGGATGTTCAGGTCGCGGCGTGCCGGGGCCTTGCCGTCGAGTTCTTTGAGCGATTCCAGGGTATTGGCGGGTTTGACGGGCGCAGGGGCTTCTGCTGGCGTCGCTGCATCGGGTGCAGTCTCGGCGAGCACGGCCGTCGAACCGAACATCCCGAGGGCCATGGCGATCAGCAGTGCAGTGCCCCGTGGTCGGCCGTATGCCGCGTTGCGCTTATTCATGGGATTTTTCCTCCGGCAAAACATGCGCAACGGCAAGGCGTTCGCGGGTGAAATACGTGCGAGCGGCCTTCTGGATGTCTTCCGGGGTCACGCTGTTGAGCGCTTGAAGCTCTTCGTCCATCAACTTCCATGACAGCCCGACCGTTTCCAGTTGACCGATGGTGGTCGCCTGGCTGGTGATGGAGTCACGTTCGAAGACCACGCCTGCGATGACCTGGGCGCGAACGCGCTCCAGCTCTTCCTTTGACGGCGGCTTGGTCTTGAGGTCGTTGAGCAGGCGCCAGATGCCGGCTTCAGTGTCGGTCAGGGTTTTTTTCTTTTGTGCGTTCGGCGTAGCACTGATGGTGAACAGGCTATCGCCACGGCTGAAAGCGTCGTAATCCGACGAGGCGCCGCTGACCAGCTCTTCGCCGCGTTCCAGCTGCGACGGGATACGGGCGCTGTAGCCGCCGTCCAGCAGGGCAGCAATCAGTCGCAGCGCGTTGACCATGCGCGGGTCTTCAGCGGTCGACAGGCTCGGCACATTGAAGCCATACATCAGGCTCGGCATCTGCGTGGCGACGTGAAGGGTGATTCGGCGCTCGCCGGGTTCGGCCAGCTCCAGTGGTTTCTTGGCGGGCGGCACGTCGCGACGGGGCACGGGCCCGAAGAAGCGTTCGGCCAGGGCCTTCACTTCATCCGGCTTCACATCGCCCACGACGACCAGCGTAGCGTTGTTGGGCACGTACCAGGCTTCGTACCAGTGACGCAGCTCGGCGACGTTCATGCGGTCCAGGTCCGCAATCCAGCCGATGGTGGGCGTGTGATAACCGCTGGCGGGGTAGGCCAGGGCCTTGAAGCGTTCGTAAGCCTTGGCGTTGGGCTTGTCATCGGTGCGCAGACGGCGTTCTTCCTTGATGACTTCGATTTCGCGGCTGAATTCATCCGGTGGCAGACGCAGGGTGGCCATGCGATCGGCTTCCAGTTCGAAGGCCACGCTCAGGCGGTCACGGGCCAGCACCTGGTAGTACGCGGTGTAGTCATCGCTGGTGAACGCGTTCTCCTCAGCGCCCAGGTCGCGCAGGATCAGCGACGCTTCGCCCGGGCCGGCTTTGGCGCTGCCCTTGAACATCATGTGTTCCAGGGCGTGGGACAGACCGGTCTGGCCTGGCGTCTCGTAGCTGGACCCGACCTTGTACCAGATCTGCGACACCACCACCGGCGCACGATGGTCTTCGCGGACGACGACCTTGAGGCCGTTATCCAGCGTGAATTCATGTGTGGGTTGCGGGTCGGCAGCCGAGGCTGTCAAGGGCAGACAAATCGTGCTGAGCAGCAGGCCTGCGGCGCAGCGGGCTAAAGCATTCATTCGTAATCGGAACCTTCGAAGCGGCCAGCGCGAACTTAGCGCTGGCGGGCGCGGGGGTGTTAGGATAGCGGCCGGTTTGCTCGGCGACTACGGCTAAGGCACTAGCTTGGGAATTGGACTACCGGAAAATCGTCCAGCCCGCGCGATCCTGTAGGCGCTGCCGAAGGTTGCAAAGCGGTTTTTAAGCTTGATTATGCTCAGCCAGCCGATGAACAAGCGGACATAAAAGCAGTCTGTTTCGCATCAACAGAATTTTTCAGACGCGCCGCTCTGGCGCGTCGCTACCGTGAGATAGCCGTCCTCCATGTTTGGTTCCAACGACGACAAGAAGACCCCAGCCCCGGCTGGCGAGAAGAAAGGCCTGTTCGGATGGCTGCGCAGAAAGCCGCAGGAAACCGTCGCCGAGCAGTCTCAAGACCTATCCCCTGCAGCGCCCGAGTCCGTTGCCGAACCAACGCCGGTGGCGGCTGAGCCGCAGATTGCCCCTGTAATCGCGCCTGAGCCTGTCGTGCAAACCATCGCACCGACTGAGCCTGCGCCGGTTGCCCAGCCAACAGTGATCAATCCTCCGCCCCCCCAGCCATGGCTGAAATTGCCAGTGGCCGAAGAGCCGGTTGCATTCACTGATGAGCATGAACCGCACATCACGCCGGAAATTCCGACGCATACGGCCTCGCATCCACAGCCAGCGCCCATTGCCCCGGCTATCACGGCGGCTCCAACCGTAACGCCCCCAACCCCCGCACCCGTGGTGGCCCCCGTTATTCCGGCGCCCCTCGTCGAGCCGCCCTCGGTTCCGGTTGCCCCAATACCCGAATCCAGACAGCCCGGCTTCTTCGCCCGCCTCAAGCAGGGCCTGTCGAAAACCAGTGCCAGCCTCGGCGAAGGCATGGCCAGCCTGTTTCTGGGCAAGAAAGCCATCGACGACGAGATGCTCGATGAGCTTGAAACCCGCCTGCTGACTGCCGACGTCGGTGTCGAGGCCACCACCCTGATCGTCAAGAACCTGACCCAGAAGGTAGCGCGCAAGCAATTGACCGACAGCGATGCGCTGTACGCGTCGTTGCAGGCCGAGCTGACCGCCATGCTCAAGCCGGTCGAGCAGCCACTGGTGATCAAGAGCGAGCACAAGCCGTTCGTGATTCTGGTCGTTGGTGTCAACGGCGCTGGCAAAACCACCACCATCGGCAAGCTGGCGAAAAAGCTGCAACTCGATGGCAAGAAAGTCATGTTGGCCGCAGGGGACACGTTCCGCGCCGCAGCCGTCGAGCAGCTCCAGGTCTGGGGTGAGCGCAACAATATTCCGGTCATCGCCCAGCACACCGGCGCGGATTCGGCCTCGGTCATTTTCGACGCCGTGCAGGCCGCCAAGGCCCGTGGCATTGACGTGCTGATCGCGGACACCGCCGGTCGTCTGCACACCAAAGACAACCTGATGGAAGAGCTGAAGAAGGTGCGCCGGGTGATCGGCAAGCTGGACGCGGATGCGCCGCACGAAGTGCTGCTGGTGCTGGACGCCGGCACTGGCCAGAACGCCATCAATCAGGCCAAGCAGTTCAACCAGACCGTTAACCTGACCGGGCTGGCGTTGACCAAGCTGGACGGCACGGCCAAGGGCGGCGTGATCTTCGCGCTGGCCAAGCAGTTCGGCCTGCCGATTCGATATATCGGTGTCGGCGAAGGGATCGACGACCTGCGCACGTTCGAGGCTGAACCGTTCGTTCAGGCCCTGTTTGCGGAGCGGGATCGCACATGATTCGTTTCGAGCAAGTCGCCAAGCGCTACCCCAATGGCCACGTCGGCCTGCATGAGCTGAGTTTTCGCGTGCGTCGTGGCGAGTTTCTGTTCGTCACCGGCCATTCGGGCGCAGGCAAGAGCACCTTGCTGCGCTTGCTGCTGGCGATGGAACGGCCGACTTCCGGCAAGCTGTTGCTGGCGGGGCAGGACCTCGGTCAGATCAGTAACGCGCAAATCCCCTTCCTGCGCCGCCAGATTGGTGTGGTATTCCAGAATCACCAGCTGTTGTTTGATCGCACCGTGTTCAACAACATTGCCCTGCCATTACAGATTCTCGGCCTGTCCAAGGCGGAAATCACCAAGCGTGTGGATTCTTCCCTTGAGCGCGTGGCGCTGTCGGACAAGGCCCAGCTGTATCCGGGCGACCTGTCCACAGGCCAGCAACAGCGCGTAGGCATTGCTCGCGCCATCGTTCACCGCCCGGCCTTGCTGCTGGCGGACGAGCCCACCGGTAACCTCGATCCACGGTTGGCGGCGGAAATCATGGGCGTATTCGAAGACATCAATCGTCTGGGCACCAGCGTGCTGATTGCCAGCCACGACCTGGCCCTGATCGCCCGGATGCGTCATCGCATGCTGACGTTGCAACGCGGTCGATTGATTGGCGACGGGGAGGCCGGCGCATGAGTGCCACACGTAGCCCTAAAGTATCCGAGCGGGTGGCGCCGAAAGCCGGCGAGCCCGACCCGAAAAAGAAAAAGACCCGCAACGAGGACGACGGCCCGGATTTCGGGACGCTGCTGCATGCCTGGATCGAGTCCCATCGTTCCAGCCTGCTCGATAGCCTTCGCCGTCTGGGCAAGCAGCCCATCGGCAGCTTCTTTACTTGCCTGGTCATGGCCATTGCCCTGAGCCTGCCGATGGGTTTGTCGCTGCTGCTCAATAATGTCGAGCGTCTGGGCGGATCCTGGCAGCGCGCCGCGCAGATTTCCCTGTATCTGCAACTGGATGCCTCCCCCGCTGAGGGCGATGGGCTGGTGGGCCAGATCAAGGGCATGCCGGGCGTGGCGGATGCGCAGTACATCAGTCGCGATGAAGCGCTCAATGAGTTCCAGAAACAGTCGGGGCTGGGCGAGGCGCTGAAAGAGTTGCCGGAAAATCCTTTGCCGGGCGTTGTGGTCGTGACACCGGATGAAGTTGACAAGCCGGCGCTGGAGGCGTTACGTACGCGTCTGGCCGAATTGCCCAAGGTCCAGCAGGCCCAGTTGGACCTGGTGTGGGTGGAGCGGCTGGCGGCTATCCTTAAGCTTGGCGACCGTTTTGTCTTCGGCCTGACGGTATTGCTGGTGGCGGCCTTGCTGCTGGTGATCGGTAACACCATTCGTCTGCACATCGAGAACCGTCGTACGGAGATCGAGGTCATCAAACTGGTGGGCGGTACCGACAGCTACGTGCGCAGGCCCTTTCTGTATATGGGCGCGTTGTATGGGCTGGGGGCAGGGGTATTGTCCTGGGGCGTGCTGGCGTTTGGTCTAAACTGGCTGAATGAATCAGTGGTTCGTCTGGCCGGGCTGTACGGCAGCAATTTCGCGCTGGCAGGTGTGCCTGCCTCTGACGGTTTGTCGCTATTGCTTGGTGCCGTATTATTGGGGTATATCGGTGCGTGGATTGCAGTGGCGCGCCATTTAAGAGAGCTGGCACCTCGTTAAGTCATCGTTCAGTTTTCTGATGTATATTTTGTTTCATCTATTGACTTTTCAGCTCAGGGAACTTGTTTAGCGGTTCCCGGTCAATTTCGCAGTGCTGAACTGCACGAATACGTGAGTCGGAGGTTTTTTCGTATGACCACTTCTATGCAACCTGTTTATGCCTTGGTCCCCGGTGCAAACCTGGAAGCCTATGTGCACACGGTCAACAGCATTCCGCTGCTGACCCCTGAACAGGAGCGTGAACTGGCCGAGAGTCTCTATTATGAGCAGGATCTTGGGGCGGCTCGGCAGATGGTGCTCGCCCACCTGCGTTTTGTTGTGCATATCGCACGCAGTTATTCCGGATACGGTCTGGCCCAGGCTGACCTGATCCAGGAAGGTAACGTTGGCTTGATGAAAGCCGTCAAGCGCTTCAACCCGGAAATGGGTGTGCGCCTGGTTTCCTTTGCTGTGCACTGGATCAAGGCTGAGATTCACGAGTTCATCCTGCGCAATTGGCGCATCGTGAAAGTCGCCACCACCAAGGCTCAACGCAAGCTGTTCTTCAACCTGCGCAGTCAGAAGAAGCGTCTGGCCTGGCTGAACAACGAAGAAGTGCATCGCGTGGCCGAAAGCCTCGGCGTAGAGCCACGTGAAGTGCGTGAGATGGAAAGCCGTCTGACCGGTCATGACATGGCGTTCGACCCGGCTGCTGAAGCCGACGATGACAGCGCATTCCATTCACCGGCCAACTACCTGGAAGACCATCGCTACGATCCGGCGCGTCAGCTGGAAGATTCCGATTGGACTGACACCTCCACCGCCAACCTGCACGAAGCGTTGAATGTGCTTGATGACCGCAGCCGCGACATTCTGTATCAGCGCTGGCTGGCTGAAGAGAAGGCCACGCTGCACGACCTGGCCGAGAAGTACAACGTCTCTGCCGAGCGGATTCGTCAGCTTGAAAAGAGTGCGATGAACAAGCTCAAGGTGTCGATTGCTGCGTAAGCGGTGACCGCTCCAACTGAAAACGCCCCGATCTGATCGGGGCGTTTTTGTTGGTGGCTTGATAAGGGCCCTGTAGGAGCGCGCTTGCCCGCGATGGCGTTAGCGGCTTCAACATTACCGTCTCCGGCAGACCGTAATCGCGGGCAAGCGCGCTCCTACAAGGGGTGCAAGCATCGGTGGCTCATCACCACTGCCGGCTATGATTCAACCCAATCAGGTACTCATCCCCGCCCAGCTGCCGCATCTGCTGGCGAATCCAGCCTGCTCGGCGGGACACGTAGCTGCTTGGTCGGCTGGCGCTCCATTCCCGGGGGTTGGGCAGTACGGCGGCGAGGTAGCTGGCCTGTTGCGTCGACAGCTGACTGGCGTTGACGTGGAAGTGATGCTGCGCCGCCGCCTGCGCGCCAAACACGCCTTCATCCCACTCGACGCTGTTCAGATAAACCTCAAGGATGCGTTGCTTGGACCACAGGATCTCGATCAGCCCGGTAAACCACGCTTCCAGCCCCTTGCGCAGATAACTGCGGCCGGACCACAGGAACAGGTTCTTCGAGACTTGCTGGCTCAGGGTGCTGGCGCCCCGCAGAGAGCCGCCGGCTTCGTTGTGAAGGAAGGCCGCCTGAATGGCATCGATGTCGAAACCCCAGTGCTCAGCGAACTTCTGGTCTTCGCCCGCAATGACCGCGATTTTCAGATCGTCCGAGATCTTGTCCCATGGCTGCCAGTCACGCTGCAGATCGATGGGCTGGCCGTTGAACCACGATTCGACCTTGCGTTCTACCATCAGCGCGGTGCCCGGAGGCGGCACCCAGCGAAAGATCAAAACCAGCACGACACTCGCTGCGGCGAACCAGAGCAGGCCTTTGACGACACGTTGAAGTAGGAAACGCAGCATAGAGATGGCTTGGCCGAACCCGTTGAGCGGGCCATTATACAGACCACGCGCCAATGAACGATTTTTGACTGGAGTCACCTATGCTTCGAACCTTCCTGATGCTGGCCGCTTTCTTTGGATTTACCGGCGTCGCCCTGGGTGCATTCGCCGCCCACGCCTTGAAAAACCGCCTGAGCGCCGACTATCTCGCCATCTTTCACACCGGGGTGCTGTATCAACTGATCCACGCGCTGGCGATCTTCGGCGTTGCGCTGCTGGCGATGCAGATTCAGGGGCGGCTGGTGACCTACGCGGGTGTTGCGTTCACGCTGGGCATCATCCTGTTCTCCGGCAGCCTGTACCTGCTGACGCTGACCGGTGTCAGCAAAATTGGCATCATCACCCCGATTGGCGGCCTTTTCTTTCTGATTGGCTGGGGCATTCTCGGCTGGACCGCCTGGCAACTGGGCGTCGAAACGCTATAACGGGTGCGGGCGACCTGGCCGTCCCGCGTGAGACGAATGGCGTGGCTTTACCTTGGTCATACCGGTTGATCGGGCTAGAATGCTCGCCCCCTAAAATGATGGCTGCCAACCCGCATGCACATTCAGTTGAACGGTGAACCCTACGAACTGCCGGACGGCGAGACCGTCTCGGCCTTGCTGTCCCGCCTGGAGCTGGTGGGGCGGCGAATCGCGGTCGAGCTCAATCTGGATATCGTTCCGCGCAGCCAGCATGGCACCACCGCCTTGCGCGAAGGCGATCAGGTTGAAGTGGTGCATGCGATCGGTGGTGGCTAGTCCGGTCTTCCGGTCGATGCCACGCTGATCCCAACCCCTGCCAAAACCTCACCCACACAGAGGATTTCCGATGAGCAATGTTCGTAGCGACAAGCCGTTCACCGTGGCCGGCCGGACGTTCCAGTCCCGCCTGCTGGTCGGCACCGGCAAGTACAAGGACATGGAACAGACCCGTCTGGCCATCGAAGCCTCGGGTGCCGAAATCGTCACGGTCGCCGTGCGCCGGACCAATCTGGGGCAGAACCCCAACGAGCCGAACCTGCTCGATATCCTGCCGCCGGATCGCTATACCATCCTGCCGAACACCGCAGGCTGTTACGACGCCATCGAAGCGGTGCGCACCTGCCGCCTGGCCCGTGAGCTGCTGGACGGCCACAACCTGGTCAAGCTGGAAGTGCTGGCTGACCAGAAGACCCTGTTTCCGAATGTGATCGAGACGCTCAAAGCCGCGGAAACGCTGGTCAAGGATGGTTTTGACGTCATGGTCTACACCAGTGATGACCCGATCATCGCCCGGCAACTGGTTGAAATCGGCTGCTGCGCCGTGATGCCGCTGGCCGGTCTGATCGGTACGGGGCTGGGGATTTGCAACCCTTACAACCTGCAGATCATCCTCGAAGAGTCGACCGTGCCGGTGCTGGTGGATGCCGGTGTCGGTACCGCGTCAGATGCCACCATCGCCATGGAAATGGGCTGCGAAGCGGTATTGATGAACTCGGCCATTGCCCACGCGCAACACCCGATTTTGATGGCTGAAGCCATGAAACACGCAATTCTGGCAGGCCGCATGGCGTATCTCGCCGGGCGCATGCCGAAAAAACTATACGCCAGCGCGTCCTCGCCGCTGGATGGCCTGATCAAGTAAGAGCTCGTTGATGATTGACTCACACACGCCTGACCCGCTTCCCGACGACGAAGTGATGAACGAAGAAGACGGTAAAGCGCCAAGCGACACGCGCGAGCATCGTCGCATCAAAAGCTTTGTGATGCGCGCCGGGCGTATGACCGAAGGGCAGCAGCGCGGCCTCGACCAGGGCACGCCGCTGTTCGTGCTGCCGCTGGCCGATGCGCCAGTGGACTTCGATCAGGTCTTCGGCCGGTCTGCGCCGCGTACGCTGGAAATCGGCTTTGGCATGGGGCATTCGCTGCTGGAAATGGCGGCCGCTTCCCCCGAGCACGATTTCATTGGCGTCGAAGTGCACCGCCCCGGTGTCGGCGCGTTGCTCAATGGCGTGCTGACCCAAGGGCTGACCAACCTGCGGGTCTACGACTGCGATGCGATTGAAGTGCTCAACCGTTGCATCGCGGACAGCAGCCTTGATCGCCTGATGCTGTTTTTCCCGGACCCGTGGCACAAGTCGCGCCACCACAAGCGACGCATCGTTCAGGCCGAGTTCGCCGAGCTGGTGCGCAGCAAGCTGAAACCGGGCGGCGTGCTGCACATGGCCACCGACTGGGAGCCGTATGCCGAGTACATGCTGGAAGTCATGAACGTTGCGCCGGGCTATCGCAACCTTGCTGAAGACGGCCAGTGCGTGCCGCGCCCTGCGGAACGCCCGATCACCAAATTCGAACGCCGGGGCGAGCGCCTCGGGCATGGCGTCTGGGATTTGAAGTTCGAAAAACTCGCCTGATTGAACACTCGGTGGCGCCCGTTTAAAGGCACGGGCGCGCTGAGAGACATTCCTGTCTGAATATTCCTACCAGCTTTCGAGAGTGATCCAGATTTCTGACGGAAGCGTCTGACGTCATCTCTCCGGCTATTCACTTAGCCTCTCGCGGTTGCACATTTTCTTCCTACCGAGAGAGTCTTAAGCATGAAAAAACTATTGGGTCTTGCTGCAATTGCGTCCGTCATCGCCATGACCAGCGGCTGCGTCAGCTACAACGCCAGCCAGCCCGCGGCCCCGCTGTCGGGTGACGTCAAAACCGACCTGAAGGCCGATGTGAAAGTAGGTGAAACCATCAGCGGCGAGTCCTCCGCGAATGTGTTGTTCGGTTGGTTGAACATTGGCGGCGACAATAAGTTCGCTGATGGCGTGTCCTACGGCGGTGCCGGTGGTTCTGCCATGGGCCTGCCGCTCCCTGACCCGGTGTCCAACGCCAAGGCCGCTGCGGCTTACAAGGCGGTGAAAGCGTCGGGCGCAGACCTGATCGTCGCGCCGCGCTACGAAGTCACCGTCAACGACTACTTCATCTTCAAGCAAGTGAACGTCAAAGTGACCGGCAACAAAGGCAGCATCCAGAGCATCCGCTGACAGGTGCGCCATTCGGGTCCGGTGCATCAGCGCCGGGCAGAGAAAAAGGGAAGCTTCGGCTTCCCCTTTTTTGTGGCGGTCGTAGGCTACGAATTTCTGCTTCTGCCCGGAGGGCGTAGGAGCTCTTGGAGGTTACGACGGCAGCGATGGGATGCGAAGCGGCCCTAATCCGACGACCTCGGTTTCACCTGACACAATGCATGCGCAGGATTAGCTGCCGGTTCCCGGCAGATCGTCGGCAAGCCGGACTCCCACGGCCTCCGGCCAGAATCAAAAACCAGGCCTGATCGCCATTACTTTCGATCCGCCACCACCCCGATCAACACCAGCACCACCAACAACACCGGTGCCAGGCTGTAGTTGTTGAACTGGCTCAGGCCGCGGATCACCCACGGCGTGGCGTAGATCAGCGCGGCGCCGCTGCCGATGGTGCAGAGCAAGGCCATCACCGGGATGCGCAAAGCGCCGGTAAAACTGCTTATGCGGCCTTCGATCCAGCCTTTGATGTCGGCGCCGAACAGCACCAGCAGGCAGCCCACCAACGCCAGCGCGATTTCGGAAAGATTGCTGCGGCTCCAGCGGGAAATATTGGCGAGCAAGTCGAGTATCAGGTCCATGCAGTGTCCTTAGAGCGAAGCCTTAAATGAGGAAATATTGCAGCAAATCATTGAGGAACAGCTGGCCGCGCTCAGTGGCGACCAAGCGCGTGGGGTCGGGCGCCAGCAAGCCTTTTTGCTCGGCCTGTCGACGCGCGTCGGCCAGCGAGTCGAGGCTCAGGCCAGTGCGCTGCTGAAATAGCGCGGCGTCCACGCCGTTGGTGAGGCGCAGCGCATTCATCAGGAACTCGAATGGCATCTCGTCTGCACTCAGGGCTTTTTCCCCGGCCTGAAAAGGTTTGGCGGGATTGAGGTAATCCTTCGGCAGCCGTGTTTTCCACGTGCGGACAATGCGCCCGTCGGGGTGGCTGAGCTTGCCATGGGCGCCAGCGCCTATACCGATGAAGTCACCGAAACTCCAGTAATTGAGATTGTGCCGTGCCGGTTTGCCGGGCTGTGCGTAGGCCGACACTTCGTACTGCGCATAACCGTGTTCAGCCAGCAGCGCCTGGCCGGCCTCCTGAATATCCCAAAGCGTGTCGTCTTCCGGCAGTGTAGGCGGCTGATTCCAGAACACCGTGTTCGGCTCCAGCGTCAACTGATACCAGGACAGGTGAGTCGGCGCCAAGGCGATGGCCTGTCGCAGATCGCTCAGCGCATCGTCCTGCGACTGATCGGGCAAGCCGTGCATCAAGTCCAGATTGAAGTTATCAAACCCGGCCTGACGCGCCATGCCGGCCGCGCGCACGGCTTCGTCACCGTTGTGGATGCGGCCCAGCGCCTTGAGCTTGGCTTCCTGGAAACTCTGAATGCCAATGGACAGGCGATTGATGCCCAATGACCGGTAGGCACTGAACTTGACCTGCTCGAACGTGCCTGGATTGGCTTCCAGAGTGACTTCGATGTCCGCCGCGAACGGTACTCGCTGCTCAACGCCCTTGAGCAGACGGCCCAAGGCATCGGCGCTGAACAGGCTGGGCGTGCCGCCGCCAAAGAAGATCGAGGTCAGCGCCCGGCCGTGGACATGCTGCAGGTCCTGATCCAGATCCGCCAGCAGCGCGTCGACGTACTCGTCTTCAGGCAGCACGGGGCTGGCGGTGTGGGAATTGAAGTCGCAGTACGGGCATTTGCGCACGCACCACGGGATATGGATGTACAGCGACAGCGGGGGAAGTTGCGCAAGTCCGTCGCGCGGCGCTTCGGACGAAAAACCGGCCTCGCCGAGAAACAGAGGCCGTGCGGTGGAATCTTGTGTCATTGCAAACCCAGTCGCTGCCGCAGAATGGCCATGGCGCGGGCGCGATGGCTCAGCAGGTTTTTGCCGGCCGGGCTCAATTCCGCGCTGGAGCAGTCGCGTTCAGGCACCCAGAACAGTGGGTCATAGCCAAAACCGTGTTCGCCGCGCGGGGCGCGTAAGATCCGGCCCGGCCACAAGCCTTCGCACAGGATGGGCAACGGGTCATCGGCGTGTCGCACCAGCGCCAGCACACAGACGAACTGCGCGCCGCGTTGCGCGTCGGGCACGTCCTTCAATGCGTCCAGCAGCTTGGCGTTGTTCGCCGCGTCGCCCTGACCGTCGGCATAACGGGCTGAATAAATGCCCGGTGCGCCGCCGAGGAAATCCACCGCCAGTCCCGAATCGTCCGCCAGTGACGGCAGACCGGAAATACGCGCGGCGTTGCGTGCTTTGAGAATGGCATTTTCAACGAAGGACAGACCGGTCTCTTCCGGCTCCACTTCGCTGAACTCGCCAATCGAGCGCAGTTGCACGCTGTTGCCAAGCAAGGCCTGGAGTTCTTTGAGTTTGCCGGCGTTGTGGCTGGCCAATACGAGTTGGGTGAGTTTCATTCTTCGTCCGAAAAGATTTCCTGGTTGAAGCTGAACGCGTGTGCGTCGCCGTCGCCTGCTTTCACATTGATCGTAAAGGTGTAGAAGGTTGAAGAGCCGGGCTCTACCGGGAACTCGGCGAGGTAATTGACCGAGCCTCCAATGTTGCTTTGCCTGAAGGACAACGGCTTTGACCGCCCTGTGAGGTCTTTTACTGAACCGGTGACGCTGGCAGGCACGGTTTTGCCGCCCTTGATCACTGCAATGTTAAGCACGCCCTGGTTCTTGCTGCGAATGACTCCGACCTCTTGCGCGATGGACGGTTGCAAAAAACTCGACGCAAAGGCGTTGTAATGAACGGTCAGATCGCCGAATTGCTCCTGCCGCTCCGGTCTTGCGTTGTCGGCCGCCGATGACGGCAGCGCAACGAACAGGACCCAGAGCGTGCACAGCAGCGCAGTCAGACGACGCATGATCGTTCTCCTTGTTGTGTTGGCGCCGGCGGCGATCAGATCGCGATCTGGTGTTCCTGCAAGCCCGGGCTGCTGACCCGGTAGATACCGATCTCTCCCAACAGGTTAGGCCATAGCTTGCTCGCCCAACCATGCCGATGCTGCTGATCGACCGCCAGCCGATCAATGACCTTGGCTTCACGTCCTCGGCACAGGGCTTCGAAGTCGGCAAACGTGCAAAAGTGGATGTTCGGCGTGTTGTACCAGGTGTACGGCAGAAAGTCGGACACGGGCATGCGGCCCTTGCTCGCCAGATACCAGCGACAGCGCCAATGACCGAAGTTGGGGAAAGTGATGATGCACTGGCGCCCCACGCGCAGCATTTCGTCGAGGATCCGGTCCGGGTAATGAACGGCTTGCAGCGCCTGGGTCATGACCACCACGTCGAAGCTGTTGCTGGCGAAGTTGCCCAGGCCTTTGTCCAGGTCCTGTTCGATGACGTTGACGCCCTTGGCCACGCAGCGCGCGATGTTGTCGGCGTCGTTTTCCAGGCCATAGCCGGTCACTTGCTTGTTGTCCCGCAGCCAGGCGAGCAATTCGCCGTCGCCGCAACCGAGGTCGAGCACCCGGCTGCCGGCAGGTATCCAGTCTTGGATGATGTCCAGGTCGGCTCTCATGGTGTCCTCAGATCTCGATTCGGTTCATGTAGCTGGAGAAGGCCTGCAAGTAACGCGGAATCGGAATCAGAAATGCGTCGTGGCCCTGTGGTGCATCGATTTCCAGGTAACAGACGTCTTTCTTGGCCGCCATCAGCGCGTCGACCAGTTCCCGCGAACGCGCCGGGGAAAAGCGCCAGTCGGTGGTGAAGGAGATCACGCAGAATCTGGCTTGAGCGTTGGCGAAGGTCGCCGCCAGGTTGTCGTTGAAATTGGCCGCAGGGTCGAAGTAATCCAGCGCTTTGGTCATCAACAGATAGGTGTTGGCATCGAAGCGGCCCGAGAACTCTTCGCCTTGATAGCGCAGGTAGCTTTCCACCTGAAACTCGACGCTGTGGAAGTCGTAGTTGAGCTTTTCGCTCTTGAGCCCGCGACCAAATTTCTCGCCCATCGAGTCGTCGGACAGGTACGTGATGTGGCCGACCATGCGCGCCAGCATCAGGCCGCGCTTGGGGATCACGCCGTGCTCCTGGAACGAACCGCCGTGGAACTCGGGGTCGGTCAGGATCGCCTGGCGTGCGACTTCATTGAAGGCGATGTTCTGCGCGGACAGCTTGGGGGCCGAAGCGATGGCCAGGCAGTGCCTTACGCGGTCCGGGTAGCTGATGGTCCATTGCAGCGCCTGCATGCCGCCGAGGCTGCCGCCGACGACAGCGGCCCATCGTGCAATGCCCAGGCGGTCGGCCAGCAGCGCCTGACTGTTGACCCAGTCCTCGACCGTGAGCACCGGGAAGTCGGCGCCGAAGGGCTTGTCGTTTTCCGGGTTGATGCTGCTGGGACCGGTGGAACCGTTGCAGCCGCCGAGATTGTTCAGGCTGACGACAAAGAAACGGTTGGTGTCGATGGGCTTGCCGGGACCGATGCAACTGTCCCACCAGCCGGGCTTGCGGTCCTCGCTGCTGTGGTAGCCCGCAGCATGGTGATGGCCGGACAGCGCGTGGCAAATCAACACAGCATTGCTGTGCACCGCATTGAGCGTGCCGTAGGTTTCGTAAATGAGGTCGTAAGCAGGCAGTGAGCGGCCGCAGGCCAGAGCCAGTGGCTCGCTGAAATGCGCCATTTGCGGCGCGACCAGACCGACAGAATCTTCGGGAAAGACCGTGGACATCGACCCTGCTCTCGTTAAATGAGGCGTAAGTCTAAAGACCGGAGGGGGCAGCGGCAACAAAGTAAATAGTTGACCGGGCTGAGGGGGGATTTTTGGCTGAAATCAGTCAGAAATGCCGCTTGGCCAAAATTTTTTTTACAGAGGCTGAAAAAAGTCTCGAGGCAGCGGTGGCAACTGTCACAAAGCGAATTGGGCCTGTGAATTACATGACTAATCAAGAGGTTACAAAGTCGTTTTTCATCCCGTTTCGCAACTAATTCGGGATGCAACGGTCGTGGGCGGGGGTTTGTGCATGGCAAAACGATTCGATCTGACCGGTGGCGCGCAAATAAGTTTTGGGAATTAGGTAATTCGGCCGATACACTCCGCAACGGACGGCTGAAACGGCTTGTGACATATGTCTGTTTTGACTAAAAACAGAACATTTAAGTCTTTTTAGGATTAAACGGATGTGTTCTACCTTGCAGCCAGTAACACGCGGTCTAGTCAATTAGTCTTGAGACCATTGACTCTCTGAGTCGGGTCCAGCGCTAATCGCGCATCTATGGTCTTGAGCCTTTCGCCCAAGGTCCTGGAAACAAAAAAAATTAGATTCATGAGGAGCGAAACAATGAAGAAGTCCACGTTGGCCCTGGCCATCTCTGTAAGTGCATTGGCCACTCAGGCCGGCGCTGCTGGTTTCCTGGAAGACAGCAAGGCGACCATCAGTTCCCGTACCATGTATTTCGAAAACGACCTGCGTGACGGCGTTCGTGCTGCTGACCAGCGCGAGACTGCTACCGGCCTGTTGTTCAACTTCATCTCGGGTTACACCCCAGGTACCGTGGGTTTCGGTGTAGACGTACAGAGCGTGTTGGGTCTGCACCTGGGTGGCGGCATCGATCACCACACAGTCACCACCTCCAACTCCTTGTTCCCGACTGACACTGACGGTTCGTCGGTAGACAGCTGGAACCGTACGGGTGCCAACGCCAAGGCCAAGTTCTCGAAAACCGAGTTGAAAGTAGGTACTGCACTGCAGCCTAACTTGCCAATCCTGGTGTCGAACGATGGTCGTTTGCTGCCACAGAACTTCACCGGTGGCACGATCCAGTCGAAAGAAATCGACAACGTCACCCTGAACTTCGGCAAGCTGGAGCATCAGTCGTCGCGTGCTTCGAGCAACTACTCGGGTCTGTCGGTCAACGGCGCTTCTCAGGACTCCAACAACTTCATGTTCGCCGGTGCAGACTGGAAGGTCACCAAAGACCTGACCTTGCAGGCTTACCACTCTGAACTCGAAGACTTCTACAAGCAGACGTTCCTCGGTCTGGTTCACGTCTTCCCGATCGCTGATGACCAGTCGTTCAAGACTGACCTGCGTTACTTCGACAGCAGCTCTGACGGCAAAAACGGTCAGGCCGCGACCGGCTACCGCTTCAACAACAACGGTGGCTACGCCAACAACGCTGGCGAAGTTGACAACAAAACCTGGTCCGCCATGTTCACGTACACCTTGGGCGGCCATGCTTTGATGCTCGGCCACCAAAGTGTGAGCGATGACGGCGGCATGGTGTGGTTGAACCAGGGCGGCATCACAAAAGACGGCACTTCTGGCAGTCATAACGACGGTCAAGGCGGTTCGAGTTTCTACCTGTTCACGGACAGTATGATTGGTCAATTTGCCCGTGCTGGCGAAGACACCAACTTCGGTCAGTACTCGTATGACTTCGCGCGTCTGGGTATCCCGGGCCTGAAAGCGGCATTCGCTTACCTGCACGGTACCAACATCAAGGCCACCAGCGGTGCGTCGGGTGTGGGTGACAGCTCCGAGTGGGAACGTGACATGCGTATCGACTACGTGTTCCAGGACGGTCCTCTGAAAGGCTTTGGCGCTACCCTGCGTCGCGCCAACTACCGTTCGGACTTCGACAACCACGGTACTGCTGCTCAGAACACCCGTATCTCCGACGCGGATCAAACCCGTCTGATCTTCAACTACACCTACGCTTTCAAATAAGCCGGTTGAGTTGATTCAAAAAGAGCCCCGCTTCGTGCGGGGCTTTTTTATGCCTTTCGGAAAGACAACCCGCTCGATTTATTCTTTTTAATCTCAGTCGTCACAGTGCACATTGTCTTCATCACTCAAGCCAAAGGAGCCGCACCATGGGTATCAAACTTGGCGATATCGCCCCGGATTTCGAGCAAGAGTCCAGCGAAGGCCGTATCCGTTTTCATGAGTGGCTGGGCAGCAGCTGGGGCGTATTGTTTTCCCATCCGGCTGACTTCACCCCGGTCTGCACCACTGAGCTTGGCTTTACCGCCAAGCTCAAGGGCGAGTTCGACAAGCGTGGCGTCAAGGCCATCGCGCTGTCGGTGGATCCGGTCGATTCCCATATCAAGTGGATCGACGACATCAACAGCACCCAGAACACGACGGTGAATTTCCCGATCCTGGCGGACGCTGACCGCAAAGTGTCCGATCTGTACGACCTGATCCACCCTAACGCCAATGACACGCTGACCGTGCGCTCGCTGTTTGTGATCGATCCGAACAAGAAGGTTCGGCTGACCATCACCTACCCGGCGAGCACCGGGCGTAACTTCAACGAAATCCTGCGGGTGATCGATTCCCTGCAATTGACCGACAGCCACAAGGTCGCCACGCCAGCGAACTGGCAGGACGGCGACGACGTGGTGATCGTGCCGTCGATCAAGGATGAAGAAGAGATCAAGCAACGCTTCCCCAAAGGCTACAAGGCCGTCACGCCTTACCTGCGCCTGACGCCGCAGCCCAATCGCTGATACCGGGTTCAACCACGACACTTCGGGCCGATTCGTCGGCCCTTTTTTTTGTCCGGAAGTTAAGCATTTGGGACCTGTAGGAGCGCGCTTGCCCGCGAATGCGGTTTGTCATCCAGCGGCGATGTATTGGAACGGACGCATTCGCGGGCAAGCGCGCTCCTACAGTACGTCCGTATATTCTTTTTAGTGCTAACCAAATGAATAAATAAGATTTATGGGAATAAAAAAGTCCTGTTAAGGTCTTTTCGTTCTGACGATTACGTCAGGCATGAATCCCATAAACGCCTTACTTGTCCGCTATCGGCCGAGCAGGTGCCACCCGATAGCTACAGCAAAGGAGCGTGCCATGCGCACTGTCATTTTGCGTCAAGGCCTGGTTGCTCTGTTGGCTGCGGCGGTGTCCTTCGGCGTTGTCACTCAAGCCCAGGCCGACACGCTGCGGATTGGTTATCAGAAATACGGCACGCTGGTGCTGCTCATGGCCAAAGGCACCCTGGAAAAGAAACTCGCGGATCAGGGCGTCGACGTCAAATGGACTGAATTCCCGGGCGGTCCGCAGTTGCTGGAAGGCCTGAACGTGGGCGCCATCGACTTCGGCGTGACGGGCGAAACCCCGCCGGTCTTCGCCCAAGCGGCTGGCGCTGATCTGCTCTATGTCGCTTCCGAACCCCCTGCGCCTACCAGTGAAGCGATCCTGGTGCCCAAGGACTCGCCGATCACCTCGGTGAAAGACCTCAAGGGCAAGAAAGTCGTGCTCAACAAAGGCTCCAACGTGCATTACCTGTTGGTCCGTGCGCTGGAAGACGCGGGCCTGAAATACACCGATATTCAAACCGTGTTCCTGCCGCCGGCCGATGCGCGCGCCGCGTTCGAGCGGGGCAGCGTCGATGCGTGGGTCATCTGGGACCCCTACCAGGCTGCGGCCGAGCAACAGTTGCAAGCGCGCACGTTGCGTGACGGCACCGGCATCGTCGACAACAACCAGTTTTACCTGGCGACCAAGCCTTACGCGCAGCAGCACCCCAAGGTGATTCAGACCCTGGTGGAAGAAGTGCGCGCGGTGGGCGAGTGGTCCAAGGCCAACCCCGAAGAAGTCACCAGACAGGTCGCGCCGTTGTTGGGCCTGCCTGAAGACATCACCCGGATTTCGGTCAAGCGTCAGGGCTATGGCGCCTTGTTCATCACCCCGGAAACCGTCGCCGCGCAGCAGAAAATCGCGGACACCTTCTATCAGCTCAAGTTGATTCCCAAACCGCTCAGCATCGCCGATGTGATCTGGACGCCACCCGCCGCTGTCGCGAAGACGCAGTAGCCCGGTCCTTGAGAGGAGACAACTCCATGAGCGTAGAAAGATTCACTCACAGACTGGCGCCCTGGGTGCTACCGGTCTTGTTATTGGCAGTCTGGCAACTGGCGGTCAGTGCCGGCTGGTTATCGACGCGCATTCTCCCGGCGCCCAGCGCTGTCATTGAAGCCGGCGTGAACCTGGTCCGTAGCGGCGAAATCTGGACCCACCTGGCCATCAGCGGCTGGCGTGCCGGCGTCGGGTTCGCCATCGGCGGCGGTATTGGTCTGGCCCTGGGCTTTATCACCGGCCTGTCGAAATGGGGCGAACGCCTGCTGGATAGCTCCGTGCAGATGATTCGTAACGTGCCGCATCTGGCGCTGATCCCGCTGGTGATTCTCTGGTTCGGCATCGATGAAACCGCGAAAGTGTTTTTGGTCGCCCTTGGCACGCTGTTCCCGATTTACCTGAACACCTACCACGGCATCCGCAACATCGATCCGGCGCTGGTGGAGATGTCCCGCAGCTACGGCTTGTCCGGTTTTCGTCTGTTCTGGCACGTGATCCTGCCGGGGGCCATGCCTTCGATTCTGGTGGGCGTGCGCTTCGCGCTGGGCTTCATGTGGCTGACCCTGATCGTGGCGGAAACCATTTCGGCCAGTTCCGGCATTGGCTACCTGGCGATGAACGCCCGAGAGTTTCTGCAGACTGACGTCGTGGTGCTGGCCATCGTGTTGTACGCGGTGCTCGGCAAGCTGGCGGACCTTGCTGCGCGTGGTCTGGAACGGGTCTGCCTGCGGTGGCACCCGGCGTATCAAGTGAATAGAGGTGGTGCGGCATGAGTAATCTCCAACAACCGGCAAACCTGTTGCGCGGGATTCCAGTGAAGGTCCGTAACCTGAAGAAGACCTTCGGATCGCGCCAGGTCTTGAAAGACATCGACCTGCACATACCCGCAGGCCAGTTCGTGGCCGTAGTCGGGCGCAGCGGGTGCGGCAAAAGTACTTTGCTGCGCCTGCTGGCCGGCCTGGACAAACCCACCAGCGGCCAGTTGCTGTCGGGCTCGGCCGCGCTGTCCGAGGCACGGGAAGACACCCGGTTAATGTTTCAGGAAGCGCGTCTGCTGCCCTGGAAGAAAGTCATCGACAACGTCGGGCTTGGCTTGAGCGGCGACTGGCGGCCCAAGGCGCTTGCTGCGTTGGAAGCTGTCGGCCTGGCCGAGCGTGCAGACGAGTGGCCGGCAGGGTTGTCCGGTGGGCAGAAGCAGCGAGTAGCCCTGGCCCGAGCGCTGATCCACCGGCCGCGCTTGCTGCTGCTGGACGAGCCATTGGGTGCGCTGGATGCGCTCACCCGTATCGAGATGCGGCAGCTGATCGAGCGGTTGTGGCAAGAGCATGGCTTCACGGTGCTGCTCGTTACCCATGACGTCAGCGAAGCGGTGGCGATTGCCGATCGGGTGCTGCTGATCGAAGAAGGGGAGATCGGCCTCGATGTGTTGGTCGAGTTGCCGCGTCCTCGGGTGCGGGGTTCGTACCAACTCGCCGCCCTGGAAACCAAAGTGCTCAATCGCGTGCTGTCGATTCCCGGATCGCCACCGGAACCCGAACCCTTTTCACCGTTGCCCACGCAGTTGCGCTGGGCCAATTAACCAAGTCGCCCCAAGGCGTCAGATCTCGATCCCACACAGGAAGCCTCATCATGACTATCAAAGCCATCAACGTTCGCAACCAGTTCAAAGGCACCATCAAGGAAATCGTGTTCGGTGACGTGCTGTCGGAAATCGACGTACAAACCGCCTCCGGCGTCGTGACATCGGTCATCACCACCCGCTCTGTGAAGGAGCTGGAACTGGTGGTGGGCAGCGAAGTGATCGCGTTCGTGAAATCCACTGAAGTGTCGATCGCCAAGCTGTGATCGATGCGTCACCCCAACCCCGAAGCGCGCAAGCCCTTCGGGGTTTTTTGTGGGATGTCGGTACTCACATCTATCCGGAACGACCAAACCCCTGTAGGAGCTGACGAGCCCGTGCGAGGCTGCGATCTCGGTGTGTCAGACAGATTGCTATCGCAGCCTTCGGCAGCTCGTCAGCTCCTACAGGAATGGCGTCCGCCAAGCAAAAAAAACGCCGCTAACCCTTACAGGCCAGCGGCGTTGTTTTTACTTCACACAGCGGTTAAACGGTGTGCAGGTACCAGTTGTACTCAAGGTCGGAGATGGAGTGCTCGAACTCCTCCAGCTCACTTTCCTTGCAGGCGACGAAGATATCGATGTATTTCGGATCGATGTACTTGGCCATGACCTCGCTGTCGTCCAGCTCGCGCAGTGCATCGCGCAGGTTGTTGGGCAGGCTTTGTTCGTTCTGCTCGTAGGAGTTGCCTTCCACGGGCGGGCCCGGTTCGATCTGGTTGGTCAGACCGTGGTGGATACCCGCCAGCACAGATGCCATCAACAAGTACGGGTTGGCATCGGCGCCGGCAACCCGGTGTTCGATACGCACTGAATCCGGCGTGCCGGTGGGCACGCGTACCGCGACCGTGCGGTTATCCAGGCCCCAGCAGGGCGAGTTGGGCACGTAGAACTGAGCACCGAACCGGCGATACGAGTTGACGTTCGGGCACATGAACGCCATCTGCGCCGGTAGGGTCTCGAGCACACCGCCGATCGCATGACGTAATGCGGCGTTCTGCTCGGGATCCTCGCTGGTGAAGATGTTTTTGCCATCGCGATCCAGGATCGAGATGTGAACGTGCAGACCATTGCCCGCTTGGCCGGGGTACGGCTTGGCCATGAAAGTTGTGTCCATTTCATGGTCGTAGGCGATGTTCTTGATCAGACGCTTGAGCAGTACCGCGTAGTCGCAGGCCTTGAGGGCATCGGCGGTGTGGTGCAGGTTCACTTCGAACTGCGCCGGGGCGCTTTCCTTGACGATCGCGTCGGCAGGGATGCCTTGCTCTTTCGCACCTTCCAGAATGTCCTGGAGGCAATCGACGTATTCGTCGAGGTCGTCGATCAGGTAGACCTGTGTCGAGTGCGGGCGTTTGCCGGAAATCGGCGAGCGCGGGGGTTGCGGACGACCGTTCACGTTCTCCTGATCGATCAGGTAGAACTCCAGTTCGAACGCGGCGCAGATAGTCAGGCCCATTTCATCGAACTTGCTGACAACCTGACGCAGTACTTCACGCGGGTCGGCAAAGAAGGGCGTGCCTTCCAGTTCGTGCATGGTCATGAGGAGTTGGGCGGTAGGACGCTTCTGCCAGGGCTCATTGCAGAGAGTGTCAGGGATTGGATAACAGATTCGGTCAGCATCACCGATGTCCAGACCCAGACCGGTGCTTTCCACCGTTGAGCCGTTGATATCCAGAGCGAAAAGAGAAGCTGGGAGGTTGATGCCTTTTTCGTAAACCTTATGAAGGCTGGTGCGTTCGATGCGCTTGCCGCGCACCACTCCATTCATATCTGCAATCAGAAGGTCAACGTATAGAACCTCAGGATGTTCCTTAAGGAACGCGTTCGCTTCGTTGAGCTGAACGGCACGCGGGGGTACCGACATGATGCAACACCTTTGTTGTTGAAAATATCAATCATCGAGCATTACGGGTTTCAGTCAATCCGAAAGCCTTCATGAAGTCAAGAGAGCCCTGATTTGCCCTAAAAGGGCGCCCAAAAGGCTTTTTTGCCGCACTTTAGGGCAAATTTTATGGGCCCAACCTCATTGAAACTGCGGGCTTGAGCGCCGTGTGTTGTATTTTTTACGGGGGTGTTGTGTAAAAAAATGAACAAGGCTAAGCTCGATTGCAACCCATAACAGCAACAATACCGGGGGTCACATGCCTCGCCTGCCGCTGATTCTGCCTTCGCTGGCGGCGCCGTTCGATCCCGTTGCAGCAAGCTCCCTTGTCGATGGACTGCCGTTCACCGATGCTGACGCACTGTCCCGCCTTGTCGCTACCTGTCCGGCTCTATCTGCCGGGCCCCGCACGTCGTTCCGGATGGATGCGCACCACCTCACCCCTTATCTACGCCACACGCAGAAACCCGGCTATCGTTCACTTCGTCCGGCTTTTGCCGGTGCCGGTCAAAAAACGAGCAACATTACCCAACGCCGACGCTTCAAGAACGCCTGACCGCCATAAGGGCGACCAGGAACTGAAACCCTGAGGTATTTATGAGTACCAACCTCGACCAGCTCACCGATTGGTTGAAAGAACACAGGATTACCGAAGTCGAATGCATGATCGCCGACCTTACCGGCATCACTCGCGGCAAAATCTCACCGACCAACAAGTTCATCGCTGAAAAAGGCATGCGCTTGCCCGAAAGTGTCTTGCTGCAGACGGTGACCGGCGATTACGTCGAAGACGACATTTACTACGAATTGCTCGACCCGGCGGACATCGACATGTTCTGCCGCCCGGACCAGAACGCGGTGTTTGTGGTGCCCTGGGCCATAGAGCCCACTGCGCAGGTGATCCACGACACCTACGACAAGCAGGGCAACCCCATCGAGTTGTCGCCGCGCAACGTGCTCAAGAAGGTTCTGAAACTCTATGCCGACCAAGGCTGGCAGCCCATTGTGGCGCCGGAAATGGAGTTTTACCTGACCAAGCGCAGCGACGACCCCGATTACCCGTTGCAGCCGCCGGTGGGTCGCTCGGGACGTCCCGAAACCGGTCGCCAGTCTTTCTCCATCGAGGCCGCCAACGAATTCGACCCGTTGTTCGAGGACGTCTACGACTGGTGTGAACTGCAGAACCTCGACCTGGACACGCTGATCCACGAAGACGGCACGGCGCAGATGGAAATCAACTTCCGTCACGGTGATGCGCTGTCGCTGGCTGACCAGATCCTGGTGTTCAAACGCACCATGCGCGAAGCCGCGCTCAAGCACGATGTGGCCGCCACGTTCATGGCTAAACCCATGACCGGCGAGCCGGGCAGTGCCATGCACCTGCACCAGAGCATCATCGACATCGAAACCGGCAAGAACATCTTCTCTAACGAAGACGGGACCATGAGCCAGCTGTTCCTGCACCACATCGGTGGCCTGCAGAAACTGATCCCCGAGCTGTTGCCGCTGTTTGCGCCCAACGTCAACTCGTTCCGCCGCTTTCTGCCGGACACCTCGGCCCCGGTCAACGTGGAGTGGGGCGAGGAGAACCGCACGGTCGGTCTGCGTGTTCCGGATGCCGGTCCGCAAAACCGTCGTGTCGAGAACCGTCTGCCCGGCGCCGACGCCAACCCGTACCTGGCGATTGCCGCCAGCCTGCTGTGTGGCTTCATCGGCATGGTCGAGCACATGAACCCCAGCGCGCCGGTGGTAGGGCGTGGCTACGAGCGCCGCAACCTGCGCTTGCCGTTGACCATCGAAGACGCGCTTGAGCGCATGGAAAACAGCAAGACCGTCGAGAAGTACCTCGGCGAGAAGTTCATCAAAGGCTACGTGGCGGTCAAACGCGCCGAGCACGAAAACTTCAAACGTGTGATCAGTTCGTGGGAGCGGGAATTCCTGCTCTTCGCCGTCTGACGATCACGGGCGCCGGACCGTTCCTGCAGCAGGCAAGAGCGGTGGCGCCCGGCACGCGATACCCCGGATATGGAGCGCTACATGAGTTCGAACAACCCGCAAACCCTCGAATGGCAAGCCCTCAGCAACGACCATCACCTGGCACCGTTCAGCGACTTCAAGCAACTCAGAGAGAAGGGCCCGCGCATCATCACCCGCGCCAAGGGCGTGTACTTGTGGGACAGCGAAGGCAACAAGATTCTCGACGGCATGGCCGGCTTGTGGTGCGTGGCCATCGGTTATGGCCGCGATGAACTGGCCGAGGCCGCCGCCAGGCAAATGCGCGAACTGCCGTACTACAACCTTTTCTTTCAGACCGCTCACCCGCCTGCGCTGCAACTGGCCAAAGCTATTTCCGACGTGGCCCCCCAAGGCATGAACCACGTGTTCTTCACCGGCTCCGGGTCCGAAGGCAACGACACCGTGCTGCGCATGGTGCGTCATTACTGGGCCATCAAGGGCAAGCCGAGCAAGAAAGTCATCATTAGCCGTGTCAACGGTTATCACGGGTCGACCGTTGCCGGCGCTAGCCTGGGCGGCATGAGCTATATGCACGAGCAGGGCGATTTGCCGATCCCGGGCATCGTGCACATCCCGCAGCCGTACTGGTTTGGCGAAGGCGGCGACATGACGCCGGACGCGTTCGGAACCTGGGCCGCCGAGCAGCTGGAGCACAAGATTCTGGAGCTGGGCGTCGACAACGTGGGCGCATTCATCGCCGAGCCGATCCAGGGCGCGGGCGGTGTGATCGTGCCGCCTGAGACTTATTGGCCGAAGATCAAGGAGATCCTTGCCCGCTACGACATCCTGTTCGTGGCCGACGAAGTGATCTGTGGTTTCGGCCGCACCGGTGAGTGGTTCGGCAGTGATTTCTACGACCTCAAACCGGACCTGATGACCATCGCCAAGGGACTGACCTCGGGGTACATCCCCATGGGCGGCGTGATCGTACGCGATGAATTCGTCGCGGTGCTCAACGAGGGCGGGGACTTCAACCACGGCTTCACCTACTCCGGTCATCCGGTGTCGGCCGCGGTGGGGCTGGAGAACATCCGCATCCTGCGCGACGAAAAAATCGTCGAACGCGTGAAAGCGGACACGGCACCCTATTTGCAAAAGCGTTTGCGCGAGCTGAACGATCACCCGCTGGTGGGCGAAGTGCGCGGTGTGGGGCTGTTGGGCGCCATCGAACTGGTGCAGGACAAAACCACTCGCAAACGTTACGAGGGCAAAGGCGCCGGCATGATTTGCCGAACGTTCTGCTTCAATAACGGCCTGATCATGCGGGCAGTGGGCGACACGATGATTATCTCGCCGCCGCTGGTGATCAGCTTTGCGGAAATTGACGAATTGATCGAGAAAGCGCGGATGTGCCTGGATCTGACGTTTGAGGCGCTGCAGGCTTGAACGACGATTAACTGTAGGAGCGCGCTTGCCCGCGAAATCGTTGGGTCAGATACGACAATGTCGACTGACCCGACACAATCGCGGGCAAGCGCGCTCCTACAGGCGGTACCGATCAGACAGTCATGTGCAGTTTCATGAACGCCGGCTTGAAAGATCACTTTGGATATTGCCAGACTACTGGCTAGAAGCCGCTACCCTAACGGTCGTGATTAATAATGGAGCTGTACGCATGAAGATATTTGGCAAGACCCTCCTCGCGCTTTCCCTCATGGGCGCAGTGGCCGCAGCTGCTCAGGCCGACGACAAAGTTCTCCACGTTTACAACTGGTCCGATTACATCGCACCGAACACCATCGCCGACTTCGAAAAAGAGTCGGGCATCAAGGTCGTGTACGACGTTTTCGACAGCAACGAAACCCTGGAAGCCAAGCTGCTCGCGGGCAAGTCCGGCTACGACATCGTTGTGCCGTCGAACAACTTCCTGGCCAAGCAGATCAAGGCGGGCGTGTATCAGGAGCTCGATAAGACCAAGCTCTCGAACTACAAGAACCTGAACCCTGCCTTGCTCAAAGCGGTGTCGGTCAGCGACCCGGACAACAAGCACGCCTTCCCGTACATGTGGGGCTCGATCGGCATCGGCTTCAACCCGGACAAGGTCAAGGCCGCATTGGGTGCTGATGCGCCCGTGGACTCCTGGGACCTGCTTTTCAAGCCGGAAAACGCAGCCAAGTTGAAGAAATGCGGTATCAGCTTCCTCGATTCGCCCACCGAAATGCTGCCGGTCGCGCTGCATTACCTGGGCCTGCCGACGGACTCTCAGAAGAAAGAAGACATCGAGAAAGCCGAAGCACTGTTCAAGAAGATTCGCCCTTCGGTCACCTACTTCCACTCCTCCAAGTACATCTCGGACCTGGCCAACGGCAATATCTGCGTAGCGGTCGGTTACTCGGGTGACGTGTATCAGGCCAAGGCGCGCGCAGCAGAAGCGGGCGGCAAGGTTAACGTCAGCTACAACATTCCCAAAGAAGGCGCCGGCAGCTTCTACGACATGATCGCGATCCCGAAAGACGCCGAAAACGTCGAAGGCGCCTACAAGTTCATGAACTTCATTCTGCAGCCTAAAGTCATGGCCGAGATCACCAACGCCGTGCACTTCCCGAACGGTAACGCGGCGGCGACCGAGTTCGTCGACAAGGACATCACCTCCGATCCTGGCGTTTACCCGCCTGCGGACGTGCTGGCCAAGCTGTACGCCATCGCTGACCTGCCTTCGGCAACGCAGCGGATCATGACCCGCGCCTGGACCAACATTAAGTCCGGTAAATAAAACCCCACGCGTCGTCCCAGACGACGCGCGCTTACCGGTAGGAGCGCGCTTGCCCGCGATTGCGGTGTGTCAGGCAATGGATGTATTGCTGGAAGAACGCATCGCGGGCAAGCGCGCTCCTACAGGTCTTGCCGCCATTGAAAAGGACTGCAACGTGTCTATTTCTTTATTTTCAAAAAGCGTGCTCCTCGGCGCAGGCCTGACGTTCGCCGTCAGCGCGCTGGCCGAGTCCACCGTACGCATTTATAACTGGTCCGATTACATCGGCACTGACACCCTGGCGGAGTTTGAATCCACCACCGGGATCAAGACCAAGTACGACGTCTTCGACTCCAACGAAACCCTGGAAGGCAAGCTGCTCGCCGGTCACACCGGTTATGACGTGGTGGTGCCGTCCAACCACTTCCTTGGCAAACAGATCAAGGCCGGTGCGTTTCAGAAGCTGGACAAGTCGCAGCTCCCCAACTACAAAAATCTCGATCCCGAACTGCTCAAACGCCTGGAGAAAAACGATCCGGGCAACCAGTACGCCGTGCCGTACCTGTGGGGCACCAACGGCATCGGTTACAACGTCGAGAAAGTAAAAGCGGCGCTGGGCGTCGATACCATCGATTCCTGGGCCGTGCTGTTCGAACCGGAGAACATCAAGAAACTGCAGAAGTGCGGCGTCGCGTTCCTCGACTCGGCCGATGAAATGATGCCCGCCGTGCTCAATTACATGGGCCGCAACCCCAACAGCACTGATGAAAAAGATTACAAGGACGCTGAGGCCAAGCTGCTGAAAGTCCGGCCATACGTGACCTACTTCAACTCCTCCAAGTACATCTCGGACCTGGCCAACGGCGAAATCTGCGTCGCGGCGGGTTTCTCGGGCGATGTGTTCCAGGCAAAATCCCGCGCCGAAGAAGCCGGCAAGGGCGTGAACATCGCCTACGCCATTCCCAAAGAAGGCGGCAACCTGTGGTTCGACATGCTGGCAATTCCCGCCGACGCGCCGGACGTGAAGGCTGCACACGCGTTCATCAACTACATTCTTAAGCCAGAGGTAATCGCCAAAGTCAGTGACGAGGTCGGTTATGCCAACCCGAACCCGGCCTCGGGCGAGTTGATGGATCAGGACATCCGCACCGACGAAGCGGTCTACCCGCCCAAGGACGTACAGGATCGACTGTTTGTGAACGCCGAATTGCCGCCGAAGATTCAGCGCTTGATGACGCGAAGCTGGACCAAGATCAAATCCGGTAAATAAAGACCTCGCGCCCGGCCATGCAGGCCGGGCAGCACACCAGTTGGGAGTTTCACCCATGGCAGTTGCCTCCGGCGCCTACAAAAAAGCCCTCGAAGGCGATCAGCAACCTAAACAGGTGTTGGTCAAGATCGACCGGGTCACGAAGAAGTTCGACGAGACGATTGCGGTAGACGACGTGTCGCTGCAGATCAACAAGGGCGAGATTTTCGCCTTGCTCGGCGGCTCCGGTTCAGGAAAGTCCACGCTGCTGCGCATGCTTGCCGGTTTCGAACGGCCTACCGAAGGCCGCATTTACCTCGACGGTGTCGACATCACTGACATGCCGCCGTACGAGCGTCCGATCAACATGATGTTCCAGTCCTACGCGCTGTTCCCGCACATGACCGTGGCGCAGAACATCGCGTTCGGCCTGCAGCAGGACAAGCTGCCCAAGGCCGAAGTGGAAACCCGCGTCAACGAGATGCTCAAGCTGGTGCAAATGACCCAGTACGCCAAGCGCAAGCCGCATCAGCTGTCCGGGGGTCAACGTCAGCGGGTGGCACTGGCGCGCTCGCTGGCCAAGAAGCCGAAACTGCTGCTGCTCGACGAGCCCATGGGTGCGCTGGACAAAAAACTGCGTTCGCAAATGCAACTGGAACTGGTGGAAATCATCGAGCGGGTCGGTGTGACCTGCGTGATGGTGACCCACGACCAGGAAGAGGCCATGACCATGGCCCAGCGCATTGCGATCATGCACCTGGGCTGGATCGCCCAGATCGGCAGCCCGGTAGACATCTACGAAACCCCCACCAGCCGGCTGGTGTGTGAGTTCATCGGCAACGTCAACCTGTTCGACGGCGAAGTGATCGAGGACATGGAAGGCCATGCACTGATCCGCAGCCCGGAGCTTGAGCGCGACATCTACGTCGGCCACGGCGTCAGCACCTCGGTGGAAGACAAGCACATCACCTACGCCATCCGCCCGGAAAAACTCCTCATCACCACCGAGCAGCCTGCGGTTGAATACAACTGGTCGCGGGGCAAGGTGCATGACATCGCCTATCTGGGCGGGCACTCGGTGTTCTACGTGCAACTGGCCTGCGGCAAACTGGTGCAGTCGTTCGTGGCCAACGCCGAACGCCGTGGCGCACGGCCGACCTGGGACGACGAAGTGTTCGTCTGGTGGGAAGACGACTCCGGCGTGGTGCTGCGCTCATGAAATTACGGAAGGTCAAACGCGCGTTCAACCGCCTAAAACCCAATGGCCGGCAGATGGTCATTGGCGTGCCCTTCCTGTGGCTGTTCCTGTTCTTTGCGCTGCCGTTTCTGATCGTCATCAAGATCAGCTTCGCCGAAGCCGACGTGGCGATTCCGCCGTACACCGAGATCTTCACTTACGCCGAGCAGAAGCTCGACGTGGTGCTCAACTTCGCCAACTACGCGTTGCTGACCGGCGACGATTTGTACATCTCGGCGTACCTGGGCTCGTTGAAGATGGCGTTCATCAGCACATTGCTGTGCCTGCTGATCGGCTACCCGATGGCGTACGGCATCTCCATTGCCCGCAAGGACATGCAGACCGTGCTGTTGCTGCTGATCATGATGCCGACCTGGACTGCGATCCTGATCCGCGTGTACGCCTGGATGGGCATTCTCAGTAATAACGGGCTGCTCAACGCCTTTCTGATGTGGCTGGGGCTGATCAACGAACCGTTGCAGATTCTCAACACCAACCTGGCGGTTTACATCGGCGTGGTCTATTCGTACCTGCCGTTCATGATCCTGCCGCTGTACGCCAATCTGGTGAAACATGATCAAAGCCTGCTGGAGGCCGCGTCCGACCTGGGCTCCAGCACGTTCAACAGTTTCTGGAAGATCACCGTGCCGCTGTCCAAGAACGGCATCATCGCCGGCTGCATGCTGGTGTTCATTCCGGTGGTGGGCGAGTTCGTGATCCCTGAATTGCTGGGCGGCCCCGAGACGCTGATGATCGGCAAGGTGCTGTGGCAGGAATTCTTCAACAACCGCGACTGGCCGGTGGCCTCTGCCCTGGCGGTGGTCATGCTGGCGATCCTCATCGTGCCGATCATTCTGTTCAACCGCAGTCAGGCCAAAGAGCTGGAGGGCAAGGCATGAGAGGCTTCCGATTCTCCAACCTGATGTTGGTACTGGGCCTGATCTTCATCTACGCCCCGATGGTCATTCTGGTGATCTACTCGTTCAACGCCTCCAAGCTGGTGACAGTCTGGGGCGGCTGGTCGGTGAAGTGGTACGTCGGCCTGCTGGACAACACCCAACTGATGAGCGCCGTCATGCGTTCGCTGGAAATCGCCTGCTACACCGCTATCGCGGCCGTGGCACTGGGGACCATGGCGGCGTTCGTGCTGACGCGGATCACCCGCTTCAAAGGGCGCACGTTTTTTGGCGGGCTGGTGACAGCACCGTTGGTGATGCCCGAAGTGATCACCGGTCTGTCGCTGTTGCTGCTGTTCGTGGCCATGGCGCAGTTGATCGGCTGGCCGCAGGAGCGCGGCGTGGTCACCATCTGGATTGCGCACACGACGTTCTGTGCGGCGTACGTGGCGGTGGTGGTGTCGGCGCGCTTGCGCGAGCTGGACATGTCCATTGAAGAGGCGGCGATGGACCTGGGCGCGCGGCCGTGGAAGGTGTTCTTCCTGATCACCATTCCTATGATCGCGCCGTCGCTGGCGGCGGGGGCGATGATGTCGTTTGCGCTGTCGCTGGATGACCTGGTGCTGGCGAGCTTCGTGTCGGGGCCCGGTTCGACCACCTTGCCGATGGAAGTGTTCTCGGCGGTGCGTCTGGGCGTGAAGCCTGAGATCAACGCCGTGGCGAGCCTGATTCTGCTGGCGGTATCGATTGCGACGTTCATGGTCTGGTTCTTCACCCGCCGCGCCGAAAATGCCCGGAAGAAGGCCGTCCAACTGGCGATCGAAGAGGCGGCGGCCAACACCTATCAACAGCCCGACCCACGTCGGGCGGCTGCGCAGGTTTAAGCGCGGTCTGAATGTTGATCGTGCCCACGCTCTGCGTGGGCACGCCGTTCAGGACGCTCCGCGTCCAGGGTGACGCAGAGCGTCACAGGATTCATTCCCACGCGGAGCGTGGGAACGATCATTCCAGCCCGATCCTCGTCGGGCGGCTGCGCCGGTTTGAGCGCAGTCTGAATGTTGATCGTGCCCACGCTCTGCGTGGGCATGCCGTTCAGGACGCTCCGCGTCCAGGGTGACGCGAGCGTCACAGGCTTCATTCCCACGCGGAGCGTGGGAACGATCATTGCGTTCCGGGCATCAACCGCAACGTCGATTGGGTGTGCGCCGTCACATCCCCTTCGCTGAACAGCTCCGGCATGTATTGGCCGTTGACGTACGCCTGCGCCTGATCCGAATAATGCTCGTCGAACAACACCCCGCTTTGCCCTACCGGATTGATCCCCAGCGCATGAGCAGGGTCGGCGAAGTCGATCAGGCGACGGGTTGATGGCCCGTAGGTCACCGGCCATGGCGCAGCGGTCAGGCGGGCGGACAAGTTGTTCGGCACTTCATGGGTGCCCGGCGCGGCGAACGGTCCGACGTTGAACAACCAGTCCAGCGGCGGTTGGCGGCCCAGCAGGTGTTCATGGGTCAGGGTGTGCGCCTTGCCCCACTGCCATTCGTCCGGGTTTACGCCGTACAGTGAGGTCAGGTGCGACACCGTCGCGTGCCACGCCATTTTCACCGTGTTACCGCGGCTCTCCTCGGCGGGCGAGTTGACGTTGTTCCACCAGGGTGAATGCTCGTCTGCGGCCAGGCGGGGCAACGCGCTGTCGATCACCCGGGTCGACAGCAGGGTCTCGAACAGGCCATCGCCGAGCTGATCGTGAAACACCTTTTCAGTCAGGTCATACACAAACTGGTTGAACAGCGTGGCGCCGACCGAATCCACCGGGTATTCGCCGTTCCACTGGGCCAGGCGCTCAATCAGGTCGTGTTCGGCAGGGTCGCTGATGACGTGGCGCAGCACCGGCAGCAGGGGTTTGAGAATCTTTTGCGCGTAATCGGTCCGGGTGCCCAGTTGCAGCGCCTTGCTGTTCTCCAGGTCCCACTTCACGGCGCTGTCGGCCAGCTGCCTGTCCAGCTGCTGCCCGCGTTCGGCCAGGTTGTAGTAACCGGGAATCTCCATGCCCGTGGGTGAGACCGGCTGGAAGTTGGCCGAGACGATGTAGCCCCGCGCCGGGTTCTCTTCCTGCGGGTTGGCGCTGAAGGGGTAGAAGCCGTCCTTGTCAGCTTGAGCCGTGCTGCCATCGAGAATGAACGCCGGATTCACGCCGGCGGGGCGTTTGGGCAGCTGCGCCGCAGCCCACCAGCCGATATCGCCTTTGGCGTTGGCCCAGACAACGTTCAACCCGGGTGACTGGATCTTCTCGGCGGCGCTGCGCATCTTGTCCAGCGTGTCGGCGCGGTTTGCCTCGTAGAAGCCCTGCAGAATGGGATTCTCCGACGCCAGGAATGACCACCACATGGCAATCGGCGCAGTGCCGGCGTTGCTGCCCAGCGCATCGTTGATGATGGGGCCGTGGGGCGACTGACGCAGGGACAGTGTCACGGAGCTGCCGTCCTTGACGCTGATGTGCTCGTCCCGCGAGGTCATGTCGACCCAGGCGCCGTGGTACCAGACCTGATTGGGGTTGTCCGGGTTGACCTTTTCAGCGATCAGGTCGATGTCGTCGTTCTGGAACATGGTCAGGCTCCAGCCGAAATCCATGTTGTGGCCGAGCAGGGCGAAGGGGTTGAGCGCCTGAAAGTGGCCATACAGCTCGAAGCCCGGCGCCGACAATTGCGCCTCGTACCAGACCGATGGCACCGAAAAGCGAATGTGCGGATCCCCGGCCAGCAGCGGTTTGCCGCTTTTGGTGCGGCTGCCCGAGACCGCCCAGGCGTTGCTGCCCTCGAACTGCGGCAGGCCGGCTTTTTCCAGCGCCTGTTCGCTGAGCAGGGCAAGGTCGTTGAGGCCTTTCCAGTCCCGGTCGCCCAGGGTTGGCGCCTGACCCAGCGCGCCATTGGGCTGCCAGTCCAGATCAAAGATTTTCAGGTAGTCCGGGCCCAGCTGATCGCGCACGTAGGTCAGCAACGGCTCAGTGCGAAACGCAGCGGCAAAGCTGTAGGCCAGATAACCACCGATGCTCAGGGTGTCTTCGGCGGTAAACGGTCGCGCCTTGATCCCCAGCACGTCGAACTCGATGGGGCTGGCGTGGGTGCTCTGGTACTGATTCACGCCATCCAGATACGCTTGCAGCGCTGTCCACTGGGGCGTGGTTTTGTCCTGTTTTGCGACGTAGGCGTCGGCGTGTTCGCGAATGCGCAGGCTGCGGAACAATCGGTCGGTGCTCACCAGCTTGGGGCCGAGCACTTCAGCCAGTTCGCCCCGGGCCAGACGGCGGAGCATTTCCATCTGGAACAAGCGGTCCTGGGCATGCACGTAACCCAGCGCGCGGTACATGTCTGGCTCGTTGCCGGCCTTGATATGCGGGACGCCGCGCTCGTCATAGCGCACAGTGACCGGCGCCTGCAAATGCGCCAGCGGCATGTCGCCCGCGCGCACCGGCTGTTTGCTGTGGACATACCAGGCGCCGCCGCCCGCAATGAAAACGATCAGCACGGCAATGACAATCAGGCTGCGTTTCATCCGTAAGCTCGAGATGATGAGGAGGATTTGCAGGCTACAGATTTGGGCGGTTGCTGGGTAGGTAGTGAACGCTTGGTTTGTAGGAGCGCGCTTGCCCGCGATTGCTTTTGCCCAACAACGGATTCGTTGACTGACACACCGCTATCGCGGGCAAGCGCGCTCCTACAAGGGACAACGCTCGCCAGAACATACGTTGTGATTTCGATTAAGCTCCCCCTCATCCCCGCCCCGAGGCCTGACGATGCGAATTCAATCATGGTGTGCAGCGCTGCTGTTGGGCGTTTCGGCAACGCAGGCTCAGGCGGACTTCACAGCCCCCAAGCCGGGCGATGTGATTCAGGTGTCGCTTGATCAACTGCACCCGACCCAGGCGGTGGTGGGGTTCGACCAGATCTACTACAAACTCGGGCGATACGCCAAAGTCCGCCAGAAGCTGTTCGACGAAATCTGCGAAACCAACGGCCAGCACGAAGCCAAAAAGATCAAACCCGACGCCGACCCGCTCAGGCCTGACACCTATACCTGCGAAGATCGGCCCAACGCCCATCCCAAAGACATGAACACGGTCGTGGTCGGCCCCGAGGGCAAGTTCTACCTGACCGACGGCCACCACACCTTCACTGCGTTGTGGGAGCAACCCGGCGTCGGGCCGCAGATGAAAATGAAAGTGCGCATCACCGATAACTTCAGCGACAGCAAGGACCTTGCTGACTTCTGGCAGCGCATGGAGGAGGGCCACAAGGTCTGGCTGAAGGATGGCAACGGTCAATCCATCGCCACGACGCAGCTGCCGGAACATCTGGGCCTGGGCGCCATGCAGAACGATCTCTTTCGCAGCATCGTCTATTTCGTGCGCGACGCCGCGTACGCCAAACCGAAAGCGGGAGAAGTGTCGCCTGAGTTTCTTGAGTTCTATTGGGCAGATTGGCTGCGCGGTCAGCTCCATCTTGAGCATTTCAATCTCAGCCAGCGCAGCGGTTATCACCAGGCACTGCAGGCGGCGAGCGACCTGATCGTGGCCAGACCGGCCAGTAAAATAATCAGTGGCGACATGAGCGCCAAGGCGTTGGGGGCGTTTACCAAGGTCCGGCGCAACACGCTGACCCGAACCGCTAGCGAAAAACTGCCCTACGTGCTCGACTACAAAAAACCTCATTGATCTGGAATGCCCATGCCCGTTTCGTTCGACCCTGACCGCCTGCGCGCCAGCCTTCAACCGTCAGGCGCGATGCCGCCATTGTCTGAAGAGGGCCAGGCGTATCAGCGTTTCTACGGTCTGGAGCGGCTCACGCGTGACGGCGCGGTGGACAGCAGGCTCGGGCGCTTTGATGTTGGCGGCTACGAGATCGTCACCCAGCGGTGGACCCCCGATCAGCCAGTGGCAACGCTCGTCCTGATGCACGGTTTCTACGACCACATGGGGCTTTATTCCTGTGTGATCGAGTGGGCGCTGGAACAGGGTTTTGCGGTCATCGCCTGCGACCTGCCGGGGCATGGTTTGTCCAGCGGCGCCCGGGCCAGTATTCGGGATTTCGCCGAATACCAGTCTGTGCTTGACCGGCTGTTCATCGAAGCCGATACCCTGCAGCTGCCCAAACCCTGGCACCTCTGCGGGCAAAGCACCGGCGGGGCGATTGTGATCGATCACCTGCTCCACGCCGGCGCCGCCAGCCCGGCGCAAGGGCAGGCGATCCTGCTGGCACCGCTGGTGCGCCCGAGGGCCTGGCGCTGGTCCAAACTCAGTTATCACCTGCTGCGACCCTTCGTCAAAGGCATCGAGCGGCGCTTCACCGAAAACTCCAACGCCCCGGATTTTCTGCCGTTCCTGCTGGCAGACCCGTTGCAGCCGCGCCGATTGCCCACCGCATGGGTCGGCGCGCTGGCCAAGTGGATCGCCCGCATAGAGACCGCCCCGCGCAGTGAACGCAGCCCGTTGATCATTCAGGGCGAGGCCGACATGACCGTCGACTGGATGCACAACCTCGCCGTCCTCAACGACAAATTCACCCAGCCCCAGGCATTGATGATCGCCGAAGCCCGGCATCACCTGGCCAACGAATCCCCTGAAATCCGCGCCCGGTATTTTGAGTTCTTGACGCAGCGGATGGGGTGAGTCAAAGCGTGCAGCGGTCTTTCCCCTGCTTGATCGTTCGACGCAAGCGGTAATTGTCCAGTGCCGTAAGAAACAGCATCCCTGATACGAAGACCAGCCAGGCGTCTTCGTCGAGGTAGTGCCAGAACGCCCAGGATGCGAGCGCCATGAAGAGTGCGGCAAGTAGGAGCAGTAATGAGTCTTTCATGAGAGCTCATCATAAAAAGACGGCATCCGGACGCTCCGCAGCGTAACTGGCAGGCCGGTAACGATGCCTTAGTCACGGAGGATAAATGCCGGATCGTCTTGTTCGTGACGGTAGGCGTTTTCCGGATTGTCGGCTGGGCTCTTCCTACGGATCGGGCGCCGACCCCGTGGAAGCGGACCGGGCGGCGCTTCGTCTGTCCGCGAAGGCTGATAATCAGGCGCCGCGAGCTTTTGATTCTGGCCGCAGGCCGTGGGAGTTAGCTTGCTGACGATTGGCTGCGCAGCAGTCATGAAACCGTGCGTGCGGGGTGTATCTGCTCTACCGAATCTGCAGGTTTTGCTGCCGGTGCCCGGCAGATCGCGGGACAGCCACGCGCCTACCCCTTCGGCAGTAGCCAGCCATCGTGATTGACCGTTGTGTATGGCGCATGCGGCGTGGCATACGTGCCGCTCAATTCCCGTTCTGACCCACCGCCAATCCTGCGCGGATCGAGGCCAGGGCTGCCTGGTAATAGGCCTTGCCCTGGGGGGACTCGGCGAAGGTGGCGAATTCGTCCAGTTCCAGGTCGGTGAGGTCGCGGTAGACGTACAGCAGCGTGTTGTTCATGTCGTTGGCGATCTGCGCCATCAGCCGCTCGCGTTGGCTGTCGAGCATACCTTGGGCCTGACCGCCGCCTATGCCCATCAACCCCGGAATCATCGAGCTCAGGCTGTCGGCGGCGACACCGGCGATGGCCAGGCTGACTTCGGCGCCCGCCTCTTTGGCTGGCAGGGCTTGGGACAGGTGGCCGATGAGCAACTGGCGGCTGTCGCTGACCTGCATCTTCGGCAGGCCCTGGGCATTTTTCGCCAGCTGATCGGCGCGGGTGGCGGTCAGTTCGGCGTTGACGATCTTGCGGCCCAGAGGCGACTGGAAAAACTGCAGCGCGGGGTTGGGATCCTGCAGGGTCTGACGCAATGTCTGCTCGGCCCGTTGATCCATCGCTTGCGGACCGAACCGCTGGTTGCTGTTGCTGAGCAACGCCTCGAACACCGCAGGGGGGAGGCTGTTTTTGTAGCGCAACTGGGCGGCTTTAAGGGCGTCGTTAAAATGCGCGCGTTGTTCTGGCCAGCCCGCAACCTTGTACAACTGGTCATGGCTATCTGCCCACGCGGGCAGGGTGCAGAACATCAGCAGCAAGAAAAACAAACGGCGCATAGAGACTCCTGTCGACAGGCCGCTATTCTCAGTGGCACGGCGGGGATTTGTCGAGTTAACAGTTGCCCAGACCCCATGAAAACCCATGTGTTCGACGTTCCTTCGTCGAAAACGCCGTGGCCGATTCCTGACCGTGACTTATTTCATCCAGGCACCGTGCGCCACCCTGTCGCATTGACCGGCGTATGGATACTATGCCGCCCATGCACATACCCCCGGATCACCCGCTGCTGTTGCGAATTGTCGATGACGTGGCCGAACGCGGCTGGTCGCGGCAAAACATCTTCCTGCCCGAACCCCTGACCCGGAAACTGGCGCTCGAATGCCGCCAGCGCGCCGCTGAAGGTGAGCTTGCGCCGGCGTCGGTGGGGCGGGGCGTGTTGCAAGAGGTGCGCGAGGGCATTCGCGGCGATCGCATCCAGTGGCTGGAACCGGGGCAGGCCGAACCTTGCGATCAGTATCTGGGCATCATGGACAGCCTGCGCCAAGCGCTCAATCGTGGGCTCTTCCTGGGGCTGGAAGACTACGAAAGCCATTTTGCGTTGTACCCGCCCGGCGCGTTTTACCGCAAGCATGTCGATCGTTTTCGGGACGACGATAAACGCATGCTGTCGGCGGTGCTGTATTTGAACGACGCTTGGCAGCCCGAGCATGGCGGGCATCTGCGGATGTACCTTGAGGGCGGCGTGGAGCACGAGGTTGAGCCTGTCGCCGGCTGTCTGGTGGTGTTCCTTTCCGGTGACATTCCCCACGAAGTACTCCCCTCGACTCGTGACCGATTGTCGTTGACCGGGTGGTTTCGGCGACGGAGCAGTGAGCCGTTCGAGCTGTGATCACCCAGGCGCCGCGTCTGTAGGAGCCAACTTGTTGGCGAAACGATGTATCGGCTGATACGGCGCTTTGCGAACAAGTTCGCTCCTACAGGGACCAGGGGTGTTGGCCGACGTTGGCATCAGGGCGACGAACAAGCTGTCATCCCCCAAACATGAAACCTTTTTCAGAAACACGTCTGCAGGACCGGCTAAGGTGAAGGTGCCCCCACGCACACAACCCCACCTGGAGAACCCATGAAAACCTTACTCGCAAGACCTGCCATTGCCGGCCTGCTACTTGGTTCCGCTTTGCTCGGCGCTGCGTTCACGACTCAGGCAGCCGACGTGCCGCTCACGGCGTCTCCTGCGGGTGCAGAGGTCTACATCATCTCGCCCAAGGATGGCGCGACCCTCAACGGCACCTTCAAAGTGCAATTCGGCCTCAAGGGCATGGGCATAGCGCCAGCCGGTGTCGACATGCCGGACACCGGTCATCACCACCTGCTGATTGACGTGAAAGACCAGCCGTCCATGGATGCGCCGCTGCCGACCACGGACAACATCCGCCACTTCGGCAAAGGCCAGACCGAAACGGAACTGACCCTCGCGCCGGGGCGCCACACGCTGCAGTTGCTGGTTGGCGACAAGAACCACATACCGCTGAACCCGCCGGTGGAATCACAGAAGATCACCGTGACCGTGAAGTAACACCGCCCCCCGGTCCATCGCGGCACCGGACTCAAACGCAAAGAGGCCGCACAAGGCGGCCTCCTGTTGCTTCAGATCTTACAAGCGGAAGCGCGCCACCATACCGGTCAAATCTACCGCCAGGCGCGACAGTTCGTTGCTCGCGGCGGTTGTCTGATTGGCGCCGGTCGCCGATTGCGCGGACAGGTCACGGATGTTCACCAGGTTGCGATCCACTTCCCGAGCGACCTGAGCCTGCTCTTCGGCAGCACTGGCGATCACCAGGTTGCGCTCGTTGATTTCCACCACTGCCACGTTAATGGTGTCCAGCGCCAGGCCAGCGCCTTTGGCGATGTTCAGCGTCGACTCGGCGCGCTCAGTGCTGCTGCGCATTGAGTTGACGGCCTGTTCGGTGCCGCCCTGAATGCTGCCGATCATGCGTTCGATTTCGCTGGTCGACTGCTGAGTGCGATGGGCCAGGGCCCGGACCTCATCAGCCACCACCGCAAAACCACGACCCGCTTCACCGGCACGCGCCGCTTCAATGGCCGCGTTGAGCGCCAGCAGGTTGGTCTGGTCGGCCAGGCCGCGAATCACGTCCAGCACCTTGCCGATGTCACGGGACTCGTCAGCCAGATTGCCGATCAGGGTCGCGGTGCTCTGCACATCGCCCGTCATGCGTTCGATGGCACTGACGGTTTCTTGCACCAGGTCACGGCCATCGCTGGCGGACGAGGTGGCGTTTTTCGACGCTTCGGAGGTGCTGACCGCGTTGCGCGCAACTTCTTCCACGGCGCTGGTCATTTCGTTGACAGCCGTGGCCGCCTGCTCGATCTCGTTGTTCTGTTGCGACAGACCGCGCGCGCTTTCGTCGGTTACGGCGTTCAGCTCTTCGGCGGCCGACGCCAGTTGGGTCGCGGAGCCGGAAATACGTTGCAGGGTGTCACGCAGTTTGGACTGCATCTTGAGCATCGCGCCCAGCAGGCGGCCGGCTTCATCGGTGCCGTCGACCTTGATGGTGTGCGTCAGATCGCCTTCGGCAATACCCTCGGCGGCGTCGAGCGCGGCGGAGATAGGCCGGGTGATGCTGTTGGTCAGCAACCAGGCAAACAGCATGGTCAGGATGGTCGCGATGATTAGCAATGACACCACCATGGTGAAGGCGCTGGAGTAATCATCGGCTGCGGCTTTATTCGCGTCGTTCATCTGTTGAGTGTTGAGCTCCACCAGTTTGGCCAGCACGGTGTTCATCTGTTCCGAGTTGTTCTGCAGGCCAACGTTGAGCAAGGCCGCCAGTTCATCAAGCTTGTTGGCCTGGCTCAGGGACTTCATCTGGCTTTCGAGCTGGCGGTATTCGCCCAGCAGCACGACGTACTGGTCGTATGCCGCCTTCTCGGTCGCTCCGTCGATCAGCTTGACATAAATGGTCTGCGCGTCGTCGATCTGCTTGTTGCGCATGGCCAGCAGGTCCACCGTTTTCTGTACGGTGCTTTCTTCACGATTGAGCAGCAGGCGATACGACAACACACGCAAGCGGATGCTGGCCTCGGTCATCTTGTCCAGGCTTTTAATGCTGGGCACAGTGTTGTGGGCGATGCGATCGGTGGCGTCGTTGATTTTGCTCATTTGCATGAGCGCGAAGACGCCGAGGACCAGCATCAGCAAGCCGATGATGGAAAACCCGAGAAACGCGCGAGGCGCGATGTTGATATTACGAAGCGACATGTAAGTACCTGAAGGACGCACATATTCTGTGCGGCAGAGCAATTGAAGTTCGAGAATTACCCTCCCTATCGGACATGCCGCGAAACTCTTGAGCCCCCTTTCGGGTGTATCGACCACGTGTGCGCTTTTGTCACGGGTCCGTTTGGGTGATGCTCGACCGCCTGTCTGACGAACAGCAGGAACAAGCTGCGAAAAAGACAGTCAACAGGGCCCTTATGCGTTTTCGTGACTAAAGGATGAAGTGGCGTTGAATGGCCGCAGCCTTGGGACTACCCCGATGGTCATGGCGTGTGCAGCGTCTTTTCTTTATCGTACGCGCCCGTTGAAATTTGCTTGAGAATTCAAAATGTTGGAAGCATCCCTTAGCCAGTTGGAACAGCTTGTCGGTGACCTGGTACAGCAGAACCAGGTCCTGCAAAACACAAACGCACAACTCGCCACCGAGTTGGCAAAAGCCAAGGATGACAACGACACCCTGCAGTTGAATCTGATGGAGCAGGAAGAGAAGCACGGCGCCACGGCCAGCAGGATTCAGGCGCTGGTTGACCGCGCGGCCAGTGCCAGCGCCGTCAGCGCATGATCATCAATGAAGAAGGGGTGAACGTCGTTTCCATTCTGGGCAACGACTACTCGATCAAGGCCCCGGAAGGGCAGGAAAGGGCGCTGGCTGATGCCGTGGTCATGCTCAAGACTGCCCTGGCTGAAACCAAACGCAATTACCCGACCCTGATAGGCGACCGGCTGCTGGTACTGGCGGCGCTGAATCTGTGTTCCAGGCAGGTCGAGTTGAAACAGCAGCACACCGCCGAACTGGAGCGCTGCCAGCAGCAGGTGAGCGCGACGGTTGATGTGATTTCCAGGGTGATTGGCGAGGCGTAAATGATCTTTGTTGGAGCGAGGCTTGCCCGCGAATCGGTCCATCCGTCGACATTGATGTCGTCTGACTCAACGCCTTCGCGGGCAAGCCTCGCTCCAACAGGACTCTCCATCAACCTCCCATCACCAACCGAATATCCGCTGCCAACTCCCGCACGCGGGCCTCTTCGGTGTCCCACGAGCACATGAATCGCGCGCCGCCGTTACCAATGAAGGTGTAGAAGCGCCAGCCCCTGGCGGTCAGCGCGGCGATGGCGGCTTCCGACAGTTGCAGGAACACGCCGTTGGCCTGCACCGGAAACATCAATTCCACGCCGGGAATGTCCTTGACCAATTCAGCCAGCAATTGCGCGCAGCTGTTGGCGTGCCGAGCATGTTTGAGCCACGCATCGTTTTCCAACAGGCCGACCCATGGCGCGGACAGGAAGCGCATCTTCGACGCCAGTTGCCCCGCCTGTTTGCAGCGATAGTCGAAGTCTTCGGCCAGTTTGTGGTTGAAGAACAGAATCGCTTCGCCGACTGCCATGCCGTTCTTGGTCCCGCCAAAGCACAACACGTCGATGCAGGATTTCCAGGTCAGCTCAGCAGGTGAGCAGTCCAGGTACGCGCAGGCATTGGCGAAGCGCGCGCCGTCCATGTGCAGGTTCAGGCCCAGCTCCTTGCAGGTCGCGCTGATCGCCTTGAGTTCTTCGGGCTGGTACACGCTGCCCACTTCGGTCGCTTGAGTGAGGGTGACGACGCGGGGCTTGGGGTAGTGAATGTCCTGACGCTTGAGTGCGACCTCACGAATCGATTCCGGCGTCAGCTTGCCGTTCTCGCTGCGGGCGGTCAGCAGTTTGGAGCCGTTGGAGAAGAATTCCGGCGCGCCGCATTCGTCGGTTTCGACGTGGGCGGTTTCAGAACAGATGACGCTGTGATAACTCTGGCACAGCGAGGACAACGCCAGCGAGTTGGCCGCTGTGCCGTTGAAGGCGAAAAATACTTCGCAGTCGGTTTCGAACAATTGACGGAATTGATCGGCCGCGCGGGCGGTCCATTGGTCGTCGCCGTAGGCGCGTTGGTGACCGTGGTTGGCTTGCTCCATCGCCGCCCAGGCTTCCGGGCAGATGCCCGAATAGTTATCGCTGGCAAACTGCTGGCTTTGGTCTGTCATGGCCGGTTCCCTGTAAACGAATAGGGTGCGACTTTAACCAACAACGGGGGTGTCGGTCATGCCCTGTTATCGAGCGCATTCAATGCAACCCCTCAGACCGGGTAACGGAGCGACATGACTCACTCTCAATTCCCGAACGCGGGCGTGCGTGACAAGGCGCTGGATCTGCTCAAGTGGCTGGCGATGGTGAGCATGGTCATGGACCACCTGCGCTACGTGGGCTGGCACGCGGACTGGCTGTACGTGCCGGGGCGGCTGGCGTTTCCGTGGTTTTGCCTGGCCATCGCCATGAACGTAGCACGCAGTACGCCGACCCTCCCGACAATGACGCCGCCTCGTTCCGTCCAGTGGAAATACCTGGCCTGGTTGTTGGTGTTTTCCTGCATTGCCGAGTTGCCTTATCGGCTGTACATGGCTGAAGAGGCCTACACGCTGAATGTCCTGCCGACCCTCGCGCTGGGGTTGCTGGTGGCGCAGGGCTGCGCCAGCCGGGCGATGGGGGTGCGGCTATTGGGGGGCGCCGCGTTGGTCGTGGCCCTGGTGTTCAGCGATCACCTGATGTTCAGCGCTTTCGGCGTCTTGCTGCCGCTGGCGTGCCTGCTGGTGCTGCGTCGCCCACTCTGGCTGGCGATCGTGCCCGGCGTGGTGTGTCTGTTCAGCAATGCGTGGCGGCAGATTCTTGAGGGTACGCAGTGGGGCGATCCGGTCTCGGTGGGGGCGCTGATTGCCTGCCTGCTGGGGCCAGCGTTGGGCATTGCGCTGTTGCGGGGGCAGCCGCCGTTTGCGGTATTGCCGATGCGGCGCTGGGCGTATGCGATCTATCCGCTGCATTTTTTGGTGTTGTTGGGAGTGCGCGAACTGCTGGCGTTGTAGGCGCGCCCTTGCCCGCGATTGCGGTGTGGCAGCCAACGATGCGGCGTCTGGATAAACGCATCGCGGGCAAGCGCGCCCCTACAGGTGTGGTTGCCGCTGAAAATCGATATGGACAAACCGCCATCACGCCCCTTATCTTCCGCCCCAGGCCACCGCAGTGGCCAGCGTCGCTCGGACGGTTCCGGGCGCTTACGTTTCAGAGGTTCACATGGCAGATCCTGTCTCGCCGCGCCGTTTCGCGCGCATCGATCGACTCCCCCCTTACGTCTTCAACATCACCGCCGAGCTGAAAATGGCCGCGCGTCGTCGTGGGGAAGACATCATCGACCTGAGCATGGGCAACCCCGACGGGCCAACCCCACCGCACATCGTCGAAAAACTGATCACCGTCGCCCAACGTGAGGACACGCACGGCTACTCGACTTCGCGTGGCATCCCGCGTCTGCGTCGGGCGATTTCCAGCTGGTACAAGAAACGCTACGAGATCGATATCGATCCTGAAACCGAAGCCATCGTCACCATCGGCTCCAAAGAGGGCCTGGCGCACTTGATGCTGGCCACTTTGGATCAGGGCGACACGGTGCTGGTGCCGAACCCCAGTTACCCGATTCACATCTACGGCGCGGTGATCGCGGGTGCCCAGGTGCGTTCGGTGCCGCTGATCCCGGGTGTGGATTTCTTCGCCGAACTGGAAAAAGCCATTCGCGGCTCGATCCCGAAGCCGAAGATGATGATCCTGGGCTTCCCGTCCAACCCCACTGCGCAATGTGTGGAACTGGATTTCTTTGAACGGGTGGTGGCGCTGGCCAAACAGTACGACGTGCTGGTGGTGCACGACCTGGCCTACGCCGACATCGTCTACGACGGCTGGAAAGCGCCGTCCATCATGCAGGTGCCCGGCGCCAAGGACATCGCGGTGGAATTCTTCACGCTGTCCAAGAGCTACAACATGGCCGGCTGGCGGATCGGCTTCATGGTCGGCAACCCGGAACTGGTCAACGCCCTGGCGCGGATCAAGAGCTACCACGACTACGGCACGTTCACGCCGCTGCAAGTGGCCGCCATTGCCGCGCTGGAAGGCGACCAACAGTGCGTGCTCGACATCGCCGAGCAATACCGTCAGCGCCGCAACGTGTTGGTCAAAGGTCTGCACGAACTGGGCTGGATGGTCGAAAACCCCAAGGCGTCGATGTACGTCTGGGCCAAGATTCCCGAGGCGTACGCGGCCATGGGCTCGCTGGAGTTCGCCAAGAAGCTGCTGCTGGAGGCGAAAGTCTGCGTGTCGCCCGGTGTCGGTTTTGGTGAGTACGGCGACGATCACGTGCGCTTCGCCCTGATCGAGAACCAGGACCGGATTCGTCAGGCCGTGCGCGGTATCCGCACCATGTTCCGGGCTGACGGGTTGATTACGCAGAAAAACTGAATGTCGTCACTTTTTGCCGAGGTCTTGACGGGACCTCGGCACATCCGGCAGCGGCATATGTTTGAGGATCGGTGATGACGGTAATTCGGGATGAGTGGTTATTCCGTAGACGACCGACAGCTCATTGGAACCGCTCGCCACATAGTAATCACCGGGCGCGGCGCATCGAATTGCTTCGGCTTCCGTGACTGTTGTTGAGTAGCTGCGCCCTTCAACTGTGCGGATGTTGACCGACACTTGGCGGTCCTCAGACACTCTGAAAATTCTGTCCATCACGATGTCTTCTTCAGACGGACTTACGTAAAAAGTCGAGCCTTTGGGAAGAGACAGCGCAAGGTCGGATTCAACGGACTGCGGTGCCGTGATGGGTGGTATTTCCCATAGATAGATATCGGCGACCACTTCTGCGTCCGGATAAGAAATGATCTTGAGAATGACCGAATAGAAACTGCCGTCCTGATGAACGATGTCTTGGGGGGTGGCATACAGCCTGGCATCGCCCACTGAAACTACGGTCGAAAGCACTTGCTCCGAGTCCTCGACGTATACAGTAAGCAGTGCCTCAAGCGTGCTCACTTCTTGGATAATCCTCAGCTTGACCGAGCCTTCTATATCCACCGTATGAAACACGCCCTGGGTCAGAAAGAGCAGCGGCTCCGTGGCGGGTGCCTGTGGACTGACGGTTTTCGCCCTCAGCGCCTTCCATAACTGAGGCGTTAGCGTATGCGACCTTGCGATTGTGCCCATGATCATTCCCTTGAGTGAGTGGCTGCCAGTCGTTCCGTTAGGCTTGAAAGTAAAGCCGCCCTCGCTATTTGAATACTGTCATTGTTGACAGTATTCATGCCCGCTGGTCTGAAGTGTCGTGGGTGCTGATGCTTTGCGGCAGGCTTGGGCGCGACGGCCAGGTGCCTTCCAAATCGGTCTGATTGCGACATTCGCTGAACAGAAATCCCCGGCCTTGACCGGGGATTTTTGTATGTAACGCGCGCCCTGTAGGAGCGCGCTTGCCCGCGATAGCATTTGTCCAGACACCGCACTGGTGCCTGTCACGCCGTAATCGCGGGCAAGCGCGCTCCTACAGATGGCTGTGCCAGCACCTCATTTATCCCTCCCCGCCAACCCATGTCGTAAACGAACCTTTGCGTGGCGCCCGTAGGCATCTAGCCACTCGGCGTCAGCCATACCATCGCTGCCAAGGGGCATTCCACACGCCCTACCGAAAAGTCAGGCGCCGCGCCGCCGCTGGGAGAACCGCGATGTTCAGCAAGCAAGACCAGATCCAGGGTTACGACGATGCACTGCTGGCGGCGATGAATGCCGAGGAGCAGCGTCAGGAAGATCACATCGAGCTGATCGCCTCGGAGAATTACACCAGCCAGCGCGTGATGGAAGCCCAAGGCAGCGGCCTGACCAATAAGTACGCCGAAGGCTATCCGGGCAAGCGCTACTACGGCGGCTGCGAGCACGTCGACAAAGTCGAGCAACTGGCCATCGACCGCGCCAAGCTGCTGTTCGGCGCCGATTACGCCAACGTCCAGCCACACTCCGGCAGCCAGGCCAACGCCGCTGTCTATCTGGCGTTGCTGAACGCAGGCGACACCGTGCTGGGTATGAGCCTGGCCCACGGCGGTCACTTGACCCACGGCGCCAAAGTCAGCTTTTCCGGCAAGCTCTACAACGCGGTGCAATACGGCATCGACACCACCACCGGCCTGATCGATTACGACGAACTCGAGCGCATCGCCGTTGAGTCCCAACCCAAGATGATCATCGCCGGGTTCTCGGCCTACTCCAAAACCCTGGATTTCCCGCGCTTCCGTGAAATCGCCGACAAAGTGGGCGCTTATCTGTTCGTCGACATGGCCCACGTGGCCGGGCTGGTGGCGGCGGGTCTGTACCCGAACCCGCTGCCGTACGCCGACGTGGTGACCACCACCACCCACAAGACCCTGCGCGGCCCCCGTGGCGGCTTGATCCTGGCCAAGGCCAACGAAGCACTGGAGAAGAAATTCAACTCCGCCGTGTTCCCGGGCGGGCAGGGCGGTCCGCTGATGCATGTCATCGCCGCCAAGGCTGTGTGCTTCAAAGAGGCCATGGAGCCGACGTTCAAGGCCTATCAGCAGCAAGTGATCGATAACGCCCAGGCCATGGCGCAGGTGTTTATCGACCGGGGTTTTGACGTGGTGTCCGGCGGCACTGACAACCACCTGTTCCTGGTCAGCCTGATCCGTCAGGGCCTGACTGGCAAAGACGCCGACGCCGCACTGGGTCGTGCGCACATCACCGTCAACAAGAACTCGGTCCCCAACGATCCTCAATCGCCGTTCGTGACCTCGGGTCTGCGCATCGGCACCCCGGCCGTCACCACCCGCGGCTTCAAGGTGACCCAGTGCATCACGCTGGCGGGCTGGATCTGCGACATCCTCGACAACCTCGGCGACGCCGATGTCGAGGCCAATGTCGCCAGCCAGGTGTCCGCCCTGTGCGCCGATTTCCCGGTTTACCGCTGAGTCAGGAGTAGCACCATGCAGCATTACTCAGGCTTCGGCCTCTTGAAACACTCCCTCAGCCATCACGAAAACTGGCAGCGCATGTGGCGCACGCCGACCCCGAAAAAAGTCTACGACGTGGTCATCGTCGGCGGCGGCGGTCACGGGCTGGCCACCGCGTACTATCTGGCCAAAGAGCACGGCATCACCAACGTGGCCGTGGTCGAGAAGGGCTGGCTGGGCGGCGGCAACACGGCGCGCAACACCACTATCGTGCGGTCCAACTACCTCTGGGATGAATCCGCGCACCTGTACGAACACGCGATGAAACTGTGGGAAGGCCTGTCCCAGGACCTGAACTACAACGTTATGTTCTCTCAGCGCGGCGTCTACAACCTGTGCCACACCCTGCAGGACATGCGTGATTCCGAACGCCGTGTCAGCGCCAACCGCCTCAATGGCGTCGATGGCGAACTGCTCAATGGCAAGCAAGTGGCGGACGAGATCCCGTACCTGGATTGCTCGAAAAACACCCGTTACCCGATCATCGGCGCCACCGTGCAACGGCGCGGCGGTGTTGCGCGTCACGACGCTGTGGCCTGGGGCTTTGCCCGTGCCGCCGATGCGTTGGGCGTGGATTTGATCCAGCAGACCGAAGTCACCGGTTTTCGCAAGGAAAACGGCGTGTGCATCGGCGTGGAAACCAGCAAAGGCTTTATCGGCGCCAAGCGCGTCGGTGTGGTGACGGCCGGTAACTCCGGGCACATGGCCAAGCTTGCGGGCTTTCGCCTGCCGATTGAATCCCACCCGCTGCAGGCGCTGGTGTCCGAGCCGATCAAGCCGATTATCGACAGCGTGATCATGTCCAACGCCGTGCACGGCTACATCAGCCAGTCCGACAAGGGCGACCTGGTGATCGGCGCCGGTATCGACAGCTGGGTCGGCTACGGTCAGCGCGGTTCGTACCCGGTGATCGAACACACCATTCAAGCCATCGTCGAGATGTTCCCGGTGTTGTCCCGCGTGCGCATGAACCGCCAGTGGGGCGGCATCGTCGACACTACGCCGGACGCCTGCCCGATCATTTCCAAGACGCCTGTGCCGAACATGTTCTTCAACTGCGGTTGGGGCACCGGTGGCTTCAAGGCCACGCCGGGTTCGGGCAACGTGTTTGCGGCGAGTCTGGCCAAGGGCGAAATGCACCCGCTGGCCAAACCCTTCTCCATCGATCGCTTCCACAACGGCGCGCTCATTGATGAGCACGGCGCTGCTGCCGTCGCTCACTAACCACTAACAGGAGAGTTTTCCTATGTTGCACATCTTCTGTCCTCACTGTGGCGAGCTGCGCTCCGAAGAGGAATTCCACCCGTCAGGCCAGGCACACATTCCGCGTCCGCTGGACCCGGCAGCCTGCACCGACGCCGAGTGGGGCGACTACATGTTCTTCCGCGACAACCCGCGTGGCCTGCACCACGAGCTGTGGATTCACGGCGCCGGTTGCCGCCAGTACTTCAACGTCACGCGTGACACCGTGACCTACGAAATTCTCGAAACCTATCTGATTGGCACCAAGCCGCAGTTCGTCAACCAGGCGCCGGCTGTCGGTCGCGGAGACAAGGTATGAGCCAGAACAATCGACTGCCCCATGGCGGCCGTATCGACCGCAGCAAGGTGCTGAACTTCACCTTCAACGGTCAGGTGTATCAAGGCTTTGAAGGCGACACCCTGGCCGCAGCCTTGCTGGCCAACGGCGTCGATATCATCGGTCGCAGCTTCAAGTATTCGCGTCCCCGGGGCATCTTCGCCGCCGGTTCTGAAGAGCCGAACGCAGTGCTGCAGATCGGCGCCACCGAAGCCACGCAGATTCCGAACGTGCGCGCCACGCAGCAAGCGCTGTATTCGGGCCTCGTTGCCACCAGCACCAACGGCTGGCCGAGCGTCAACACCGACATGATGGGGATCCTCGGCAAGGTCGGCGGCAAGCTGATGCCGCCGGGCTTCTACTACAAAACCTTCATGTACCCGCAGTCGTTCTGGATGACTTACGAGAAGTACATCCGCAAGGCGGCTGGTCTCGGTCGTTCGCCGACTGAAAACGACCCGGACACCTACGACAACTTCAACCAGCACTGCGACGTGCTGATCGTCGGCGCAGGCCCTGCCGGTCTGGCCGCTGCGCTGGCTTCGGCTCGCAGCGGCGCGCGTGTGATCATCGCCGACGAGCAGGAAGAATTCGGCGGCAGCCTGCTGGATTCTCGCGAAAGCCTGGACGGCAAACCGGCCGCTGAATGGGTCGCCACCGTCGTTGCTGAGTTGCAAGGCTTGCCCAACGTGGTGTTGCTGCCTCGCGCCACGGTCAACGGCTACCACGACCACAACTTCCTGACCATTCACGAGCGCCTGACCGATCACCTCGGCGACCGCGCCCCGATTGGCCAGGTGCGTCAGCGCATGCACCGCGTTCGCGCCAAGCGTGTGGTGCTCGCGAGCGGGACCCACGAGCGTCCACTGGTCTACGGCAACAACGACGTGCCGGGCAACATGCTGGCCGGTGCGGTTTCGACCTACGTGCGTCGTTATGGCGTCGCACCGGGCAAGAAGCTGGTACTGAGCACGAACAACGACCACGCCTACCGCGTTGCCCTGGATTGGCTCGACGCCAGCCTGCAGGTGGTGGCGATCGCCGATGCCCGCCACAATCCACGCGGCGCGCTGGTCGAAGAAGCGCGGGCCAAGGGGATTCGCATCCTTACCGGCAGCGCTGTCACCGAAGCCCGTGGCACCAAGCGCGTGACCGCAGCCCGTGTCTGCGCCATCGACGTCAAGGCCCACAAGGTCACCAGCCCCGGCGAATGGCTCGACTGCGACCTGATCGCCAGCTCCGGCGGCTACAGCCCGATTGTTCACCTGGCCTCCCACTTGGGCGGCAAACCGGTCTGGCGTGAGGACATCCTCGGTTTCGTGCCGGGTGAAGCGCCGCAGAAACGCGTGTGTGTCGGCGGTGTGAACGGGGTTTACGCCTTGGGCGACGCGCTGGCCGACGGGTTCGAAGGGGGCGTGCGCGCCGCCAGCGAAGCGGGTTTCAAGATGGTCGAGGGCGTGCTGCCCAAAGCCCTGAGCCGTGCTGAAGAGCCGACGCTGGCGCTGTTCCAGGTGCCCCACGACAAATCCACCACCCGCGCGCCGAAGCAATTCGTCGACCTGCAAAACGACGTCACCGCCGCCGGCATCGAGCTGGCGACCCGGGAAGGTTTCGAGTCGGTCGAGCACGTCAAACGCTACACCGCGCTGGGTTTCGGTACCGATCAGGGCAAGCTGGGTAACGTTAACGGCCTGGCCATCGCGGCCCGCTCGCTGAACGTGACCATCCCGGAAATGGGCACCACCATGTTCCGCCCTAACTACACGCCGGTGACCTTCGGCGCTGTGGCCGGCCGTCACTGCGGGCACATCTTCGAGCCGGTGCGCTTCACTGCGCTGCATGCATGGCATGTACGCAACGGCGCCGAATTCGAAGACGTCGGTCAGTGGAAACGTCCGTGGTACTTCCCGAAGGCCGGTGAAGACATCCACGCCGCCGTCGCCCGCGAATGCAAAGCCGTGCGCGCAAGCGTCGGCCTGCTGGACGCCTCGACCCTGGGCAAGATCGACATTCAAGGCCCGGATGCGCGTGAATTTCTGAACCGCATCTACACCAACGCCTGGACCAAGCTCGACGTGGGCAAAGCGCGTTACGGCCTGATGTGCAAAGAAGACGGCATGGTCTTCGACGACGGTGTGACGGCGTGCGTTGCCGACAACCATTTCATCATGACCACCACCACTGGCGGCGCGGCCCGCGTGCTGCAGTGGCTGGAAATCTACCAACAGACCGAATGGCCGGACCTGAAGGTGTACTTCACCTCCGTGACCGACCATTACGCGACCATGACCTTGTCCGGCCCCAACAGCCGCAAGCTGCTGGCCGAAGTGACCGACATGGACCTGGGCCGCGAAGCCTTCCCGTTCATGACCTGGAAGGAAGGTCTGGTGGGGGGCGTACCGGCGCGGGTCTTCCGGATTTCGTTTACCGGTGAGCTTTCCTACGAAGTGAACGTTCAGGCTGACTACGCCATGGGCGTGCTGGAAAAGATCATCGAAGCCGGCAAGCAATACAACCTGACGCCGTACGGCACCGAGACCATGCACGTGCTGCGGGCCGAGAAGGGTTTCATCATCGTCGGTCAGGACACCGATGGCTCGATGACCCCGGACGACCTGAACATGGGCTGGTGTGTCGGTCGCACCAAGCCGTTCTCTTGGATCGGCCAGCGCGGCATGAACCGCGAAGACTGTGTGCGTGATGACCGCAAGCAACTGGTGGGCCTCAAGCCGATTGATCCGACCAAGTGGCTGCCGGAAGGCGCGCAACTGGTGTTCGACCCGAAACAGTCGATCCCGATGACCATGGTCGGCCACGTCACTTCAAGCTATGCGGCGAACTCGCTGGGTTATTCGTTCGCCATGGGCGTGGTCAAGGGCGGGCTCAAGCGCATGGGCGAACGGGTGTTCTCACCGCAAGTCGATGGCAGCGTGATCGAAGCCGAAATCGTGTCCTCGGTGTTTTTCGATCCGAAGGGTGAGCAGCAGAACGTGGAGTAACCGGCGTTCCCACGCTTATCGGACTGATCGGATAACTGTGGGAGCGGACCTGTCCGCGAAGACGTCGGTACATTCGGCGCATCTTTGGTGACAGACACATTGCATTCGCGGACAGGTCCGCTCCCACGGGAGCACAGCCAGCGCTGCGTACAGAATTCAGACAGGTGCTCTATGACCACAGCCAACGTTTACCAACAACGGCCAACGACCGGCGCGAAAGCCGAGTCACCGTTGTTTCACGCCGACCTCAACAGCCTGGTCGGCCATGGCCGCGCCAACGCTGGCGTGACCCTGCGCGAGAAGAAACTGCTGGGCCACCTCACCATTCGGGGCGATGGTCACGATGCAGCCTTCGCCGCCGGTGTTCAGCAAGCGCTGGGCATGGCATTGCCTGGTCCGCTGGCACTGGTGGTCAGCGGTGACAGCTCGCTTCAGTGGCTCGGCCCGGATGAGTGGCTGCTGATAGTGCCCAGCGGCGAAGAGTTCGCTGCCGAAATGAAGCTGCGCGAAGCCCTGACCGGGTTGCACATCGCCATCGTCAATGTGAGCGGCGGTCAATCGCTGCTGGAGCTGACCGGGCCGAAGGTGCGCAACGTGCTGATGAAGTCCACCAGCTACGACGTGCATCCCGACAGCTTCCCGGTGGGCAAAGCCATCGGCACCGTGTTCGCCAAATCGCAGCTGGTGATCCGTCGTACCGGGGAAGAGACCTGGGAACTGCTGATCCGCCGCAGCTTCGCCGATTACTGGTGGCTGTGGCTGCAGGATGCGAGTGCGGAGTATGGCCTCAGTATCCAGGCTTGACGCCGACCCTGTAGGAGCGAACTTGTTCGCGAGACGCCGTCCCTGAGACACCGCGTCGTCACCTTCGCCAACAAGTTGGCTCATACAGGGATCTTCATTTTCCAGGAGCTACCCAATGAGCCGCGCCCCCGACACATGGATTCTGACCGCCGACTGCCCCAGCGTACTGGGCACGGTGGACGCGGTGACGCGCTACCTGTTCGAGCAGGGTTGCTACGTCACCGAGCACCATTCGTTCGATGACCGGCTCTCCAGCCGTTTCTTCATCCGCGTCGAGTTTCGCCAGCCCGAGGGCTTCGACGAGCAGGCCTTCCGCGCCGGGCTGGTTGAACGTGGGCAGGCCTTTGGCATGATCTTCGAGCTGACGGCGCCGAACTACCGGCCAAAAGTGGTGATCATGGTCTCCAAGGCCGATCACTGCCTCAATGACCTGCTGTATCGCCAGCGGATCAACCAGCTGTCCATGGACGTGGTGGCGGTGGTGTCCAACCACCCCGATCTCGAACCTTTGGCGCGCTGGCACGAGATTCCCTACTACCATTTCCCTCTGGATCCCAACGACAAGCCGTCGCAAGAGGCCAAGGTCTGGCAGGTGATTGAGGAATCCGGCGCTGAATTGGTGATCCTTGCGCGCTACATGCAGGTGCTGTCCCCTGACCTGTGCCGCAAGCTCGATGGCAAGGCGATCAACATTCATCACTCGCTGCTGCCGGGGTTCAAGGGGGCCAAGCCGTATCACCAGGCCTACAACAAGGGCGTAAAACTGGTGGGTGCCACCGCGCATTACATCAACAACGACCTGGACGAAGGCCCGATCATTGCCCAGGGCGTGGAGGCGGTGGATCACAGCCACTACCCCGAAGACCTGATCGCCAAAGGTCGCGACATCGAAGGCCAGACCCTGGCCCGGGCGGTGGGGTATCACATCGAGCGGCGTGTGTTTTTGAATGCCAATCGTACGGTAGTGCTTTAACGAAAACCTTCGCGGGCAAGCCTCGCTCCAGCAGTCTGCGATGTCCTGTAGGAGCGCGCTTGCCCGCGATGAACGATGACGAGGTCTGCCTGCAACACCGCGTGATGCCTATCGCGGGCAAGCGCGCTCCTACAGGATTTGATTGATTCACGCTCTTCTACAACAACAACTAAAGAGGTGACATGCATGTCTGGTAATCGTGGTGTGGTGTATCTCGGCGCTGGCAAGGTCGAAGTACAGAAAATCGACTATCCCAAAATGCAGGACCCGCGCGGCAAGAAGATCGAGCACGGGGTCATCCTGCGTGTAGTTTCCACCAACATCTGCGGCTCGGACCAACACATGGTGCGCGGTCGTACCACGGCCCAGGTGGGTCTGGTCCTTGGCCATGAGATCACGGGCGAAGTGATCGAAATGGGCACCGGCGTCGAAAATCTGAAGATCGGCGATCTGGTGTCCGTGCCCTTCAACGTGGCGTGCGGTCTGTGCCGCTCCTGCAAAGAGCAGCACACCGGCGTGTGCCTGACCGTCAACCCGGCCCGCCCCGGTGGCGCCTACGGTTACGTCGACATGGGCGACTGGGTCGGCGGTCAGGCCGAATACGTGCTGGTGCCCTACGCCGACTTCAACCTGCTCAAGCTGCCTGATCGCGACAAAGCGATGGAAAAAATCCGCGACCTCACCTGCCTCTCCGACATTCTGCCGACCGGTTATCACGGCGCAGTGACGGCCGGTGTTGGTCCGGGCAGCAGTGTCTACATCGCGGGCGCTGGCCCGGTCGGTTTGGCCGCCGCTGCGTCGGCTCGCCTGTTGGGCGCTGCGGTGGTCATCGTCGGGGACGTCAATCCCGTGCGTCTGGCTCACGCCAAGGCGCAGGGTTTTGAAATCGCCGACCTGTCCAAGGACACCCCGCTGCACGAGCAGATCGTGACCCTGCTGGGCGAACCGGAAGTGGATTGCGCGGTAGACGCCGTGGGCTTCGAAGCCCGGGGTCACGGTCATGACGGTGTGAAGGCCGAAGCGCCTGCAACGGTGCTCAACTCGCTGATGGGTGTGGTGCGGGTGGCCGGCAAAATCGGCATTCCCGGCCTGTACGTCACTGAAGATCCGGGTGCGGTGGACGCCGCCGCGAAAATGGGCAGCCTGAGCATTCGCTTTGGTCTGGGCTGGGCCAAATCCCACAGCTTCCACACCGGCCAGACCCCGGTCATGAAATACAACCGCCAACTGATGCAGGCCATCATGTGGGACCGCATCAACATCGCCGACGTCGTGGGTGTCGAAGTCATCACCCTTGACGACGCGCCGCGTGGCTACGGCGAATTCGATGCCGGCGTGCCGAAGAAATTCGTGATCGACCCGCACAAGTTGTTCAGCGCGGCATGACGCATCAAGCAGGCACAAAAAAGGGTGACTGAGGTCGCCCTTTTTCAATTCGTGTACGGCTCTGGATCAGTCGTTGTAGGGCGTTTCCGTAAACCTCAGCGGAATCTTTGACTTCTGTTTCATCCCGTTTCAAGCGCATTTTTGCTGTGTTATCTGTCCGGCCCGATTTTTTCAGGCTGTGGGTAATACATGTTTGTGTGCGCGGAAAAAATAGTGGTACAGACGCTCTCCTGTCTCTGGTTGATAGCGGGTTTCCCCAACACGTTGGCCACCGCTCAGGGGAGAGACGCGGCGCCGCGCTGGACCTACTCCATCGTGTATTACGAAAACGCCAACGCCTGCATGTGGGCCGGGGTGCCGGCCGATATCTGCCGCGCCGGTTATCGCTCGGCGTTTCGCCAGCATCTCCGGGTGGCGCCGATGTATCGGCAAGTGAAAGATTGCGAGAACGACTTTTACCCCGGTGAATGCGCCTCCAGCGCAGAGCCTTTGCGCTGGAGTCCGTGGTTGTCGGGCTTTTCACTGATTCGACGGTCGTCGCTTGCGCCCAACGCCGCCGAGGCGTTGGAGCCTGTGACGACGCTTTACTACAGCGAACCGCTGTACTGGGAACGCGACGGGCAGGGTGGCTCGCACTTGACGACGCTACGGGACATGTTGCGTGCCGGGCAGCACTTCGAGCATGCGATCAGCCGTCATCCCGACATCCTGCCGGGCTCGGCCCTGAGTGATCGACGCCTGGCACGCACCTTCGAGGCGCAGCGGCTGTATGAAGCCGTTGCGCCCTGAGCCCGAACGGCGCAGGTTCCGCGCCACACGTTCAACCGCGCTCTATAACGACGCCAGTTTCCCCTGATACAGGATCGGCCCGGTCGGTTGCCCGCTTGGCGAACCCCCTTGCGGCTCCAGCGAAATGGCGAGGGTGGTCGGTGTGCCGATCAAGCCGCGTTGACGCTCACTCAGCTCAACCCGTCCTCTGCCGTCGCTCGGAATCACGCCCAGTGAAACCGGCACGCCATCGGCTGGAATGGCCCACAGTTCAAGACTGCGTCCCGGTTCGACCGAGGCCAGCGTCAGCGGCTCGACGGTCAGGTAACGGTCGTACGCCTGCACATTCAACGCAGGCTGCTGATTGGTCGCCAGCAGCGTCGCGTTGTAGCTGGCGGTGTCGCGGTTGTAGACCACACCGATGATCCCGGCCACGACCAGCAGGCAGGCAAAGGCCGTCATGCGCAGCCAGTTCCAGAACGGACGTTTGGCCGGGAGATGCAGTTCCTGCGGTTCGATGCGGGCAATGATCGCCTGCCAGACCCGCTCCGGCACGGGTTGCGCTTCCAGGGACGCGGTCAGCCCGACCAGCGATTCCTGCCATTGCGCCAGTTCGCGACGCAGGGAAGGATCATCCAGTAACAGGCTTTCAAAGCGCCTGCGGGCGGTCAGCGGCATCAGGCCGATGGCGTAATCGGCCGCGAGGGCGCGGCGCAATTCGGGCAGTTGATAATTCATGATTCCAGGCACCTGCGCACGCGTTCCATACCACGGCGGATCCACGATTTGACGGTGCCAAGCGGCGCGACCAGTTGCCGGGTCAGCTCGGCATGGGAGGCGCCGTGGAAATACGCCGTGATGATCGACTGCCGCTGCATGCTGTCGAGGGTGTCGAGGCAGCGTTGCAGCGCATGGTTGTCGCGGTGGCTTTCCAGATGCTCCTGAGCCGATGGAGACTCATCGACCAGCGCGTGGGCCTGCTCGTCGGTCAACGGCGCCTCGTGGCGCTTGCGTAACTGGTCGATGGCTTTGTTGCGGGTGATGCTGATCATCCAGGTCATCGGCGTCGAGAGAGTGGCATCGTATTGGGAGGCGCTGTTCCAGATCCGCACGAACGCCTCCTGCAACACGTCTTCGGCCAGATCGCGTTGGCCCATGCAACGCAGCGCCACGGCGAACAGTCGCCCGGAGACGTTGCGGTACAGGGTTTCGAAAGCACGGCGGTTACCCAGCGAGCATTGGGCCAGCAACTGGCTGAGATCAGGAGCGGAGTCAACGGAGGAAATAGCAGTTCTCCAGCCAAGGGACAGGGCATGCCGTCGCAGGTGGCGACGATGGTGGCAGATTAGTCCAGGTTGGCCCGCAGTTCCATTCACAGGTGCATCGCTCTTGAAGGCTGGATATGGACGCGCATTCGGTCCACCCTTGATATACGCGGCGCACGACGCGTTGGATGCAGTGGAGGTTGAGTATTTCCAGCGCAAGCATTGCGCGTAGGCGACGGCGGGCCTGAACTTCTTTCGACGCGACGGTCCAACGCCTGTTTGGCCGGCTTTGCCGGATCTCCTGCCAATGAGGTTGTTTCGATGAAGGTTTCTATGAAGGGTTCTGTGAATAAAGCACGCGGTGTTGCGTTGGTGACACTTATGGCGTTGGCCTCCAGCCCCGCGTTTGCCTTTAACCTGAATGACGCAGCGAATGCCGTTTCCAACGCCACGGGTGGTAATCAGAAGGCAACGGCAGCGCCTGAAGCCGCCGGATTGCTGAACACCCTGGGCACGCAACTCAAGGTCACGCCGGAACAGGCCGTTGGCGGCACGGGCGCCTTGCTTGGTCTGGCGAAGAACAAGCTGGCGGGTAACGATTATTCGCAGCTGAGCAAATCAGTGCCTGGCCTGGATCAACTCTCCGGCACGTCAGCGTTGAGCAGCTTGGGTGGCCTGGGCAGTGTGTTGGGCGGTTCGAGCGGCGGCAACTCGGCGGTGAATAGCGCGCTGGGCAATGTGCAAAGCATGGGTGACGTGAACACCGCGTTCAAGGCGCTGGGCATGGACAGCAGCAAGGTCTCCCAGTTTGTGCCGGTCATCCTTCAATACCTCGGTCAGCAAGGCGCCGGCGGCACCGCGCTGCAAAGTCTGGCTGGCGTGTGGGGCGCTGGCAGCTGATTACGTCCCGCCCATAACCACTGAGTGTCAGTCACGGGCCAGCTCAATGCCCGTGACTGCGGCCCACGTGGGAATGCTCCACGTCCGGGGCCACCACGCCGCCACTGACCTCCAGCCGATCCAGAATCCCGCAATGATCCGGAGCGCCTTCGCTGCAGCGTTGGCGCAGGTCGGTGAGCTGCGTCTGTAGCGATTGCAGGCTGGCGATGCGGGCGTCGACGTGCTGGATGTGTTCTTCAATCAATGCGTTGACGCTCTCGCACTGATCCTGCGGGCTGTCGCGCAAGGTCAGCAGGCTGCGGATCTCGTCCAGCGTCATGTCCAGGCTGCGGCAGTTGCGGATGAACGTCAGCCGTTCAACGTGCTCCTGTGTGTACAGCCGGTAATTGCCTTCGCTACGGGCGGGCTCGCTGAGCAGGCCTTCGCGCTCGTAATAGCGAATGGTTTCCACGGGACACACGGTGAGTCTTGCCAATTCGCCGATCTTGAAGAACACGTTCATCGTCACCGACCTCATAAGGATGCTTGACCCTATAGTGGCTACAGGGTGTTCACTTGGCAACAAGCACCTATGGGACTCCACGATGAGTGACTCTGCACACAAACCCGCACCACACGATCACGCCGGCCATGACCACAGCGGTCACGACCATTCGGCCCACGACCATGCAGCGCATGACGGCCATGATCATTCGCCGGCCAAGGCCTCTCCCGCCCACGATCACGCGGCGCACGCCTGCTGCTCCCACGACAGCGCGCCTGCGGTGGTGACCTTCGCCGCCACCGGTGATGGCGGACAGCTGAGCAGCTTCCGCATCGAGGCGATGGACTGCCCTACCGAGCAGACCCTGATCCAGAACAAGCTGGGCAAAATGGACGGGATTCAGAAGCTTGAATTCAATCTGATCAATCGCGTACTGGGCGTGTGGCATGAGCTGCCGTCAACCGACCCGATTCGTGACGCCATCGCTTCGCTGGGCATGCAGGCCGACCTGATGGGAGAGGGCGTCGACCAAGAGACGGCCTCGTTGCCCCCGGCGAAGAAGCCGTGGTGGCCATTGGCATTGTCCGGCGTGGCCGCGTTGACCTCCGAGGTTATTCATTTCACTGACGCGGCGCCCACCTGGGTGGTGGCGCTGATCGCGCTGGTCGCCATTTTCAGCGGCGGCCTGACCACCTACAAAAAGGGCTGGATCGCCCTGAAGAACCTCAACCTGAACATCAACGCGCTGATGAGCATCGCGGTGACGGGTGCTGTGCTGATCGGGCAATGGCCGGAAGCGGCGATGGTGATGTTCCTGTTCACCGTGGCGGAGTTGATCGAGGCCAAATCCCTGGACCGCGCTCGCAATGCCATTGGCGGGCTGATGCAACTGACGCCCGACATGGCGACCGTGCAGCAGGATGGCCAGTGGGTCGAGGTAGACGCCAAAAACATTGAGCTGGGGGCGGTGGTGCGGGTCAAGCCGGGCGAGCGTATCGGGCTGGACGGTGAAATCGTGGCCGGTAACTCCACGGTGGATCAGGCGCCGATCACGGGTGAGAGCCTGCCCGTCGAGAAAACCGTCGGCGATAAAGTGTTCGCCGGCACCATCAATCAGGCCGGTGCGCTGGAATTCAAAGTGACCGCTGCGGCGAACAACTCGACCCTGGCGCGGATCATTCACGCGGTCGAAGCGGCCCAGGGCGCGCGGGCACCGACCCAGCGCTTCGTCGACACTTTCTCGAAAATCTATACCCCGGCAGTGTTTGCCCTGGCGCTGGCGATTGCGGTGATTCCGCCGCTGTTCATGGGCGCCGCGTGGTTCGACTGGATCTATCGCGCGCTGGTGTTGCTGGTGGTGGCGTGCCCGTGTGCGCTGGTCATTTCGACGCCGGTAACGATTGTCAGTGGCCTGGCGGCTGCGGCGCGCAAAGGCATTTTGATCAAGGGCGGCGTGTACCTGGAAATGGGTCACAAGCTCCATGTCATCGCCCTGGACAAGACCGGCACCATCACCCACGGCAAGCCGGTGCAGACCGATTTCGTGCTGTTGAATGAGGCGTTCGGCGACAGAGCGGTGGCTGTGTCCGCCAGTCTGGCGGGACGTTCGGATCACCCGGTGTCGCTGGCGATTGCCAAGGCTGCCGGGCAGGACGCGACGCTTGAAGTCAGCAATTTTGAAGCGCTTGGCGGGCGCGGCGTCAAAGGCGAAGTCGACGGTCGCGTGTACCACTTGGGCAATCATCGGTTGGTGCATGAGGCTGGTCTGTGTTCGACCGAGCTTGAAGCCAGGCTGGAAGCCCTGGAAGTGCAGGGCAAAACCGTGGTGTTGCTGTTTGATGAATCCGGCCCGCTGGCGCTGTTCGCCGTGGCAGACACCGTCAAGGACAGCAGCCGCGAGGCCATCAGTCAGTTACACGAGATGGGCATCAAAACCATCATGCTGACCGGCGACAACCCGCACACGGCCAAGGCGATTGCTGATCAGGTGGGTATCGATCAGGCGCAGGGCAATCTGCTGCCGGCGGACAAGCTGCAGGCCATCGAAGGGCTGTACGCCAAACACCACCGGGTCGGCATGGTCGGCGACGGCATTAACGATGCACCGGCGCTGGCCCGCTCGGAGATCGGTTTTGCCATGGCGGCGGCTGGCACCGACACCGCCATCGAAACCGCTGACGTAGCACTGATGGACGACGATCTGCGCAAGATTCCGGCGTTCATCCGCCTGTCGCGCCAGACCTCGGCGATCCTCAAGCAAAACATCGGGCTGGCGCTAGTGATCAAGCTGATCTTTCTGGTCGTGACCTTCGCCGGCATGGCCACCATGTGGATGGCCGTGTTCGCCGACATGGGCGTGAGCCTGCTGGTGGTGTTCAACGGGTTGCGGTTGTTGAGGAAGTAATACCCTATGCGAGGGCGTCAGCGCAGACGCTCTCGCATACGACCGGGGCAATTGTAGGAGCGCGCTTGCCCGCGATAGCGTTGTGTCAGTCAATACCTTCGCATCATGTCCAACGCAATCGCGGGCAAGCGCGCTCCTACAATGCTGCCTGCCGTTGTAAGACCTGTGCGAAGGGCCCTGTAAGCCACCTCCGGAAACACCGCGTTCAACCCCCTTTCAACGTTTTGTTTAATGACGGCCACCGAAACGCAGACCTATCGTTCGCCCCATCGATACGATCAGGGAAGTCGCGTGCATGGCCAAACCCTACACATTCATCAATCCCAAACTGCAAGCCTACGACTTGCTTCGGGACAGCCTGGTGTCCGATGCCCACGCGCGGGTGAAATTCGACCTGCTCAACGGGCACCTGCGCAGGCAACTGGTTTTACCGGGTCAATTGGTCGTCATCGGCGACGCGTCTATCCGCTCCCGGACTGGGGAGGAGCGACACCTGATGACGTACGCGGGCGATGTCCGCCATTCCATTGTGTCGAGCGGGCACAGCGCCAACCGTGTCATGGCGCAGAACTTTGACGTCCTGCAAAGCATCATGAGCTATGGCTCGATTGGCGCCGGAAGTGTAACGGGCGCATGGAGCAAACACCTGGATGGCATCAAGGACACGCTCAAGCACATTGAGTTACTGCATAAAAGCTGGCGCTCCGGCGCGTTGACGAAAGATCAGTTCATTGCGCAACGGCGTTCGTATTTTTTGAAACTGGACACCCAACTGCAGGGCTTCGGTCGTCTTGGTTCGGGCCTCAACAACGATCGTGGGGTCAAAAACATGCTCGGCATTTCCAGCAAACGTTATCTGCACTCGGGCCAGATAGCGGGTTATGCCAACACCGTTAGAAATGTTTCGAAGATGGCTAATGTGCTGAGCAAAGGAACTTATGTTGGCATCGGGCTGGATGTAGGGGCGGGGGCTTTGGAGATTCAGGAAGCATGTTCGGTTGGGCGGGAGGAGCAGTGTACAAAGGCTAAGTATGTGGAGGGTGGGAAGATGGCGGTGGGGATTCCGGTTTCCATGCTCGGTGGCTGGATCGGAGGATCAGGTGCAGCAGGCATTTGTGTCGCTGCAGGGGTCCCGACCGGAGGGCTGGGGACACTCGTTTGCGCAATCATTGGAGGTGCCGCTGGCGCTTGGGGCGCAGGCACGTTCGGGAGTGAAGTGGGCGGGCAAACCGGGACGTTTATTTATGAGGTCGGCAAATGACCAATATTGCGTATGGGCTGGGCTTGTTAACCCTGAGTGCTGCAGCAATCGCTAATGCGCTGACACTGCTTTACGTCGCCAAATTCAAACTGGACGAGTTGGAAGCGAGGCTTCCTGGAACGAAGATAGTTGCAGATGCGAAGCGTAACTGGGGCAGCGATAACATCAAGGCACGTATGTTTCGTTTGAGTATGGTGTTTATATCATTGATGTTTTCAAAGTATTGGAGCAGGCGTGGATTGGTTGACTTGAAAGAAATCAAAGAGCTTCCGAGGCCTATGACGCTCTGGGTGTTGGCTCCAGGCGCTGCAAGTGTCTTGGTATTGCTGGGCTGTGTCGTTTTTCCGAAAGGGACGTAATAGTGCATGGTCACGCTCCGGGTGGGCATGCAGTCCTGAACGCTCCGCATTTCATCATTTCTCTGTAGGAGCTGACGACCCGGAGGGAGGCTGCGATTGCGGTGTGTCAGATGTACCGCATCGCAGCCTCGCACGGGCTCGTCAGCTCCTACAAAAACGTGCGACAGACGCGGATTGATCGTGCCCACGCTCTGCGTGGGCATGCAGTTCTGGAAGCTCCGCTTCCCTTGACGCGGAGCGTCATTCAAGGCGCTCCCACGCGGAGCGTAGGCGCGATTAGTAGTCGCGAATGAATTCGCTCCTACAGTCCGGTCTGCCCTTGTAAGACTCGTGCGAAGGGCCCTGTAAACCACCTCCGAAAACACCGCGTTCAACCCCCTTTCAACGCTTTGTTTAATGACGCCCATCGAAACGCAGCCCTATCGTTCGCCCCATCGACACGATCAGGGGCGTTGCGCGCATGCCCAAACCCTACACGTTTATCAATCCCAAACTGCAAGGCTATGACTCGCTTCGGGACAGCCTGGTGTCCGATGCCCACGCGCGGGTGAAATTCGACCTGCTCAACGGGCACCTGCGCAGGCAACTGGTTTTACCGGGCCAATTGCTCGTCATCGGAGACACCTCGACCCCCTCCCGAACCTGGGAGGAGCGGCACCTGATGACCTACGCGGGCGATGTCCGCCATTCCGTTCTGTCGTACGGCCACGCCGCTAACGACGTCATGGCGCAAAACTTCGATCTGCTGCAAAGCATCATGAGTTATGGCTCGATTGGCGTCGGAAGTGTAACGGGCGCATGGAGCCAACACCTGGATGGCATCAAGGACACGCTCAACGATATTGAGTCGCTGCATTAGCGCCTGAAGTCCGGCGCGCTGACGAAAGACGCATTCATCGCCCATCGGCAGTCCCTCTTTTCAACGCTGGACACGCAGTTAAAAGGAGTCGGACGTTTGGGTACGGGGTTGAATAACGACCGAGGGATCAAGAACATGCTCGGCATTTCCAGCAAACGTTATCCATTCGGGCGAGATTGTCGGATATGCCAGCACTGTCAGAGGTGTTTCAAAGATGGCGAATGTTTTGAGTAAAGGGACTTATGTCGGTGTAGCGCTGGATGTTGGGGCCGGGGCTTTGGAGATTCAGGAAGCCTGTTCTGTTGGGCGGGAAGAGCGATGCACGAAGGCTAAGTATGTAGAAGGGAGCAAATCCGTTTTAGGTGTGGCGTCGGCTGGCATGGGTGGGCTGGCTGGTGTGTACGCCGCTGGCGCTGTATGCGTTGCAGTAGGCATTCCAACGGGAGGCGTTGGTGCCCTGGCTTGTGCTGTTATAGGGTCTGCAGCTGGAGGATATCTAGGTGGTCAGGCTGGTTCCTACATAGGTGAAAAAAGTGCTCTGACCTTATATGAGCATGTCGCGCCGTGAGCACTGATATTTCAGGGTGGCTAGCCGTAGGCCTATCAAGCCTGATCCTGCTTAACTTCTTTGCACTCCTCATTTCCGCCTACTGGAAGTTAGGGGAGGTGGAGCAGTATTTTGCAAACAGTCAGCTCATCTCTGACGTGCGACATACGTGGAAAGGGGGCGGGCCCGTTGCGAAGTTTAATCGCCTGGCAATGATCGCATTAGCTTTCACCCTGACCGATATGCTTCATGGCAAGGGCTTGGTAGATCTGCGTGAAGTTGGAAGTGTTCCTGCCAAGCTAAGGCTCTGGATCGTGATTCCCACGATGAGCAGCTGTTTGGTTTTTGTGCTCGCGGTGGTTTTTTACATGGTAGAGAAGGGTTGATCGAGGACCGCTCCCACGCGGAGCGTGGGAGCGATCCGGATCAACTACTTCCCGTACGTCTCACGCCCCCAATCAATCATCCCCTGCAGCAACGCCTTCAACACCACCCGTGTCGGATCGGCCAGGTCCTGGCGGTAGTGAAACGGCACGAACTCGTCCATGTAGGTGCTTTGCGTCAGTTCCAGCTGTAGGGCGTGGATGTGGTTGGCGGGGTCGCCGTAGTGGCGGGTGATGTGGCCGCCCTTGAAGCGACCGTTCAGCACGTGGCTGTAGTTTTCACCCGCTTCGGCGCAGATCGCTTCGGCTTTCTTCGCCAACGCGTCGTCGCAGCTGGCGCCGTTGAAGGTGCCGAGGTTGAAGTCCGGCAGGCGGCCGTCGAACAGGTGCGGGATGTGCCCACGGATCGAATGCGCATCGAACAACAGGGCGTAACCGAATTCGTCACGCAGTCGTGCCAGTTCCTGTTGAAGCGTGTCGTGGTACGGCTTCCATATCTCCTCCAGATACGTCGCGCGTTCCCCTTTGCTCGGGGCCAGGCCTTCTTGAAACAGCGGATCGCCTTCAAACAACGTATTCGGGAACAGACCGGTGGTCGCGCCTGCGTAAAGCGGCGTGTCGTCGGAGGGGCGATTCAGGTCGATGACGAACCGCGAATACTCGGCGGCCAATACGCTGGCGCCCATCTCATGGGCGAAGTCGTACAGACGCGGGATATGCCAGTCCGTGTCCGGAAGGCTCAGTGCATCGGTGACCAGCCCGGCCTTGACCGTGTCGGTCAGCTTCAGGCCAGGGTGCGGCATGCTGATCAGCAGCGGTACGCGACCGCGAGTAAAACTCAGAACCTTATCCACAGTGTGCTCCCGAGAAGTCAGTTAGAAGGTGCTTTCGACGCCGTGACGCACGACCCGCTTTTCCAGATCGCCGCCCAGCCAGTACGCCAGATCCGCTGGCCTTTCGATGTTCCATGCAACGAAGTCCGCGACCTTGCCGACCTCCAGTGAACCGTGTGTGTCCGCCATGCCCAGCGCCTTGGCGGCATGAATCGTGGCGCCGGCCAGGGCTTCTTCCGGCGTCATGCGAAACAGTGTGCAGGCCATGTTCAGCATCAGTCGCAGGGACAGGCCCGGCGAAGTGCCTGGGTTCAAGTCCGTGGCGATGGCGATGTTGACGCCGTGTTTGCGCAGCGCTTCCATCGGCGGCAACTGGGTTTCCCGCAGGAAGTAAAAGGCTCCCGGCAACAACACCGCGACGGTGCCGGCCGCCGCCATGGCGATGGCGTCTTCCTCGGTCATGAATTCAAGATGGTCAGCCGACAGCGCCTGATAACGCGCGGCGAGGCTTGAACCGTGCAGCGACGACAGCTGTTCGGCGTGCAGTTTCACCGGCAAACCCAGTTGCCCGGCGGTGATGAAGACCTGCTCGACCTGAGCGAGAGAGAACGCCAGGTACTCGCAAAACGCATCCACCGCGTCCACCAGGTCCTCGGCGGCCAGGGCGGGCAGCATGTCGCTGCAGATGTGGTTGATGTAGTCGTCGGCGCGGTCTTTGTATTCGGGCGGGAGGGCATGAGCGGCGAGGCAGGTGGCGCGCACGGTGACGGGCAATTGCTCACCCAGACGCCGGGCGACGCGCAGCATCTTGCGCTCGTTTTCCAGGTCCAGGCCGTAGCCGGACTTGATCTCCACGGTGGTTACGCCGTCTTTGATCAGGTGCTTCAATCGACGCTCGGCACTGGCGTACAACGCGTCTTCGCTGGCGGCCCGCGTGGCCCGGACCGTGCTGGCAATGCCGCCACCGGCAGCGGCGATCTCGGCGTAACTCACCCCTTGCAGACGCTGCTCGAACTCACCGCTGCGATTGCCACCGAACACCGTGTGCGTGTGGCAATCGACCAGCCCTGGCGTGACCCACATGCCGTTGAGGTCGACGCGTTGCATGTCGCCTTCATCCGGCACGTCGCTGCGCGCCCCGATCCAGGCGATGTGCGCGCCGTCGGTCACGATGGCGGCGTCCTCGATGATCGAGTATTGGCCGTGCGCCATGCTCGCGACGTGACAGTGTTGCCAGAGCGTTTTCATCGGTTGCCTCCAGAGAATTAGCGATGCATCTGTAGGAGTGAGCTTGCTCGCGATAGCAGAGTGTCAGCCAACAGATTCGTTTCTGATACAACGCCTCGCGAGCAAGCTCACTCCTACAGGTTACTCATGAGCGGCGTGATTCAAGTTGAGTCGAGCTCTGCTTCGGCCTGACCCACAGGTAGTAAGCGATCACCAACAGTGCAATCCAGATCGCACCGACGATCAGCGCGGCCTGGGTGTCCGGGAACCAGCCCAGCACGGCAAACACGAACAGCATGAACACGGTCGCCACCACCGGCGCGACCGGCCAGAACGGTACCGGGAATTTCAGTTCGGCAGCTTGCTCAGCCGTCATTGCCCGGCGCATCGCGATCTGCGTCAGCAGAATCATCAGCCACACCCAGACGGTGGCAAACGTGGCGATGGACGCGATCAGCAGAAAAACATTTTCCGGAATCAGGTAATTCAGCACCACACCGCACAACAGCGCGAAGCCCATCACCACAACAGTCATCCACGGTACGCCGTGGGTCGAGAGCTTTGCGAAACCCTTGGGCGCCTGCCCCTGGGTAGCCAGCCCGTACATCATGCGGCCTGCGCCGAAGATGTCACTGTTGATGGCGGAGATGGCGGCCGAGATCACGACGATATTGAGCACGGTGGCCGCCGAGGTGATCCCCAGATGATCGAATATCTGGACGAACGGGCTGCCCTCGTTGCCGATCTGCTGCCACGGGTAGAGCGACATCAGCACGAACAGGGTCAGCACGTAGAACAACAGGATCCGCAGCGGCACCGCGTTGATCGCGCGAGGGATCACCCGCTGCGGGTCCTTGGCTTCACCGGCCGTGATGCCGATGATTTCGATGCCGCCGAAGGCAAACATCACCACCGCCAGCGACGCGACCATGCCGCCGACGCCGTTGGGCATGAAGCCGCCATGGGCCCAGAGATTGCTAACGCTGGCGCCGGAGGTCGAGCCCACGCCGAACACCAGAATCCCGAAACCGGCGAGGATCATGGCGATGATGGCCCCGACTTTCAGCAGCGACAGCCAGAACTCGGTTTCACCGAAGACTTTGACGCTGCACAGGTTCAGCGCGCCGATGAAGAAGATGATGCTCAGCACCCAGATCCAGCGCGGCACGTCCGGGAACCAGAAGCCCATGTAGATCCCGAACGCTGTGACGTCGGCCAGGCAGACGATGATCATCTCGAACGCGTAGGTCCAACCCGTGACAAAGCCGGCCAGCGGGCCGAGGTAGGTGGTGGCGTATTCGCCGAACGACCCCGACACCGGGTTGTGTACCGCCATTTCCCCGAGCGCACGCATCACCATGTACACCGCCGCGCCGCCGATCAGATAGACCAGCAGCACGGCGGGGCCAGCCATTTTGATGGCTTCGGCCGAACCGTAGAACAGCCCGGTGCCGATGGCCGATCCCAGCGCCATGAACCGTATGTGACGCGCGGAGAGGCCGCGTTTCAGAGAAGCGTGTTGCGTATTCATTTCGCGATCCTTGGTGTTCTTTTGTGGCGAAATGGTGTGGATTTGGAGCGCCAACCTGTAGGAGCGCACTTGCCCGCGATTTGCGGTGTGTCAGGCAACATCGGTATTGGATGTGCTGACGCCATCGCGGGCAAGCGCGCTCCTACAGGTGTGAGATCCATTCCATCCTCATTCCACCGACAGACCCCTCCCGGGATCTGTCCGAGCATCAAAGGCTGGGTAGCAGGTCCGCAGGTGCCAGAGCATTCAGGCATTGTGAAGCGAGCAATTGGATGGCCGCGTCGATGTCCGGCGCGAAGAAGCGGTCCTTCTCATAGAACGGCACCTGGCTGCGCAAGGCAGCACGGGCTTTTTCCAGCTTGATCGAGGTTTTGAGGCCGTTGCGCAGGTCCAGGCCCTGGCAAGCGGCGAGCCATTCTACGGCAAGAACGCCGCGGGTGTTTTCCGCCATTTCCCACAGACGCTTGCCGGCCGCCGGCGCCATGGACACATGGTCTTCCTGGTTGGCCGAGGTCGGAATGCTGTCCACGCTGTGCGGATGCGCCAATGCCTTGTTCTCACTGGCCAGCGCCGCTGCGGTGACCTGCGCGATCATGAAGCCTGAGTTCACGCCGCCGTTGGCCACCAGAAACGGCGGCAGCTGCGACATGTGCTTGTCCATCATCAGGGAGATGCGGCGCTCGCTGAGCGAACCGATTTCCGCCAGCGCCAACGCCAGATTGTCGGCGGCCATGGCCACCGGCTCGGCGTGGAAGTTGCCGCCCGAGATCACTTCGCCTTCTGCGGCGAACACCAGCGGGTTGTCCGACACCGCGTTGGCTTCGACGCCCAGCACTTCGGCGGCCTGACGCAGTTGAGTCAGGCAGGCGCCCATGACTTGCGGCTGGCAACGCAGGGAGTAGGGGTCCTGAACCTTGTCGCAGTCGCGATGGGATTCGGAGACTTCGCTGCCGTCGCCCAGCAGATCGCGATACGCGGCCGCTGCATCGATCTGCCCGCGTTGGCCGCGAGCGGCGTGAATCCGGGCATCGAACGGCGAGCGCGAGCCCAGCACCGCTTCAACGGTCAGCGCGCCACAGGCCAAGGCCCCGGCGAACAGATCTTCGCCTTCGAACAGCCCGCGCAGGGCGTAAGCGGTGGACACCTGAGTGCCGTTGAGCAGTGCCAGACCTTCCTTGGCCGCCAGGGTCAGCGGTTGCAGTCCGGCAATGGCCAGCGCTTCAACCGCGTTCAGCCATTGGCCGTTATGACGGGCCTTGCCTTCGCCGAGCAGCACCAGCGACATGTGCGCCAGCGGGGCCAGATCACCGGATGCGCCGACCGAGCCTTTGAGCGGGATGTGCGGGTAGACCTCGGCGTTGATGAGGGCGATCAGCGCGTCGATGACCTTGCGACGGATACCGGAGAAACCCCGGCTGAGGCTGTTGACCTTGAGCACCATGATCAGGCGTACCAGCTCGTCACTGATTGGCTGACCGACGCCGGCGGCATGGGACAGCACCAGCGAGCGCTGCAGGTTTTCCAGGTCGGCGCTGGCAATGCGTGTCGAAGCCAGCAAGCCGAACCCGGTGTTGATGCCGTACGCGGTGCGGTTCTCGGCCAGAATCTGCTCGACGCAGGCCACGCTGTCTTCGATCTGCCGGTCGGCGCTGCTGTCCAGGCTCAGGCGCACCGGCTGCTGATAGATGGCACGCAACTGCGCCAGGGTCAGTTGGCCGGGGATCAGGTTCAGCGAGGTCGCCAGTGTTGAATCAGTCACGATGCTACTCCTTCGTTTATATCGGCCGGGTGCCCTGAACTGGCTCCTGCCTGTTCCGCACGCGTGGTGCTCGGGCCCCGACGGTTAAGGGTTGACGATTGTCCGTCGCAGGCGCGGAAAATCGTGTGCAGCGATTCTTCGTTCTTGAGCAGGGTCACGCTACTGGCGATATCCGGCGCCAGCCAGCGGTCCTCGTCGTAGGCCGGCACCCGCTCGCGCAGCAATTGCCAAGCGACCTCGGTCCCGATGCCAAAACGCGGCGCCTTGAAAAATTCGAACGCCTGGGCGGCGAGCAGGTACTCGATGGCGAGGATCTGCGTGACGTTATCCAGCACCTTGTGCAGCTTCAACGCGGCGCTGGTGCCCATGCTCAGATGATCCTCCTGCATGCCGGAGGTGACGTAGTTGTCGATGACCGCCGGTTGCGCCAACTGACGGTTTTCCGCGCACAGCGAGGCGGCCACATACTGGACGATCATCATTCCCGAGTTGACCCCCGGCTGACTGACCAGAAACGCTGGCAAACCGCTGACCGACGGATTGATCAGGCGGTCCAGACGACGTTCGGCAATCGAGCCCAGCTCAGCCATCGCAATGGCCAGCAGGTCGGCGGCCATGGCCACGGACTGGCCGTGGGGGTTGGCCTGCGAGACCACGCGGTAGGCGTCGGGCGTACCCAGCAGCAAGGGGTTGTCGGTGGCCGAATTCAGCTCGATTTCGATCTGCGTGGTGGCATGGGCCAACTGGTCGCGGCTGGCGCCGTGGACTTGCGGAATGGAGCGCAGGCTCAACGCGTCTTGGGTGCGAATGCCTTTGCTCAGCGCCAGCACTTCACTGCCGGCCAGCAGCCCGCGCAGGTTGCGCCCCACTTGCTGCATGCCCGGGTGCGGCTTGAGGGCGATGATGGTTTCGTCGAACGCGTCCAGTTGGCCCCGCAGCGCCTCGAAGCTCATGGCGCCGGTGATGTCGGCCCATTGGGTCAGGCGTTGCACGTCGGCAATCGCCAGGCAACTGAGGCCGGTCATGCACGGCGTGCCGTTGACCAGGCACAACCCGTCCTTGGCGCCCAGTTCAACCGGGGACAGTCCTTCTTCGCTCAGCGCATGCAACGCCGACATGACCTGGCCGCGATAGCTGACCAGACCGACCCCCAGCAGCGCGACGCCGATGTGCGCCATGTGGGTCAGGTAACCCACCGAGCCTTGGGACGGCACCTGGGGCGTGAGGCGCAGGTTCAGCAGATTGAGCAGCGCCTCGACCACCTGGCGATGGATGCCGGATTTGCCCTGGCTGTAATTGATGATCGCCGCGCAGGTGATGGCGCGGGTCTGTTCGTCCGGCAGCGGCAAGCCGACACCGCACGCATGGCTGAGCAGGGTATTGCGCGACAGCCGGCTCAGTTGCTCGCCTTCCAGCGACACGTTGCACAGCGCGCCCAGCCCGGTGTTGACCCCGTAGGCGCGCTCACCATTGGCGACAATGCGCTGAACGATGCCCTGCGCGTTGTCGATCCGCGCCCAGGCGCTGGCCGAGAGTTCCAGCCGTGCACCATGGCGCGCGACGGCAACGACGTCCCGCCAACTCAGGGGCCCGTCACCGATGATGATCTGCTCAGCTCGCGACATGACTGCGTCGGTCCTTAGAGGGTGGCCACTCGGCGCTGCACGAAACGATCAACGTATTCATCAGCGGGCGAATAGAGGATTTCTTTGGGCGTGCCGACCTGGATCAGCTTGCCGTCCTTGAGGATGGCGATGCGGTTGCCGATGCGCACGGCTTCATCCAGATCGTGGGTGATGAAGACGATGGTCTTCTTCAGCGCCGATTGCAGTTCCATCAACTGGTCCTGCATTTCGGCGCGGATCAACGGATCGAGGGCGCTGAAGGCTTCGTCCATCAAAATGATGTCGGTGTCCGCCGCCAACGCGCGGGCCAGGCCGACCCGCTGACGCATGCCGCCCGAGAGCTGATGCGGGTATTTGTTTTCGTAGCCCTTGAGGCCCACCGTGGTAATCCAGTGCTGGGCGCGCTCGTCGCACATGGCTTTGGTTTCGCCGCGCACTTTCAGGCCGTAGGACACGTTGTCCGCCACGGTCTTGTGGGGCAGCAGGCCGAAGCTCTGGAACACCATGCTGATCTTGTGCCGACGGAAGTTGCGCAGCGCTTCCATGTCGTAGGTCAGGATGTTTTCGCCGTCCACCAGGATTTCGCCGCTGGTGGGGTCGATCAGCCGGTTGAAGTGGCGCACCAGGGTCGATTTGCCGGAGCCCGACAGGCCCATGATGACGAAGATTTCGCCGCTGCCAATGGCCAGCGACAGGTCGTTCACGCCGACCACGCAGCCGGTTTCGGCCAGCACTTGATCCTTGGATTTGTCCTGCTGGATCATGCTCAGCGCTTCTTTGGAGCGGTTGCCGAAGATCTTGAACACGTTCTTCACGACGATCTTGTTCGGCGCTGCGTCAACCGGAGGCTGCGCAGGGGATTGTGCATTCATCATTTGTTCGCCTCATGCCGTGGACGGCCATAGGCCTGCGTGATGCGGTCGATCACCACCGCGAGAATCACGATCGCCAGACCGGCTTCGAGGCCGCGTCCGACGTTCAGCGTCTGAATGCCGATCAGCACGTCTTCGCCCAGGCCACGCGCACCGATCATCGACGCGATCACCACCATCGACAGGGCCATCATCGTGGTCTGGTTGATCCCGGCCATGATGCTCGGCAGGGCCAGCGGCAATTGCACGCCGAACAGTTGCTGCCAGCGGTTGGCGCCGAACGCGTTGATCGCTTCCATGACTTCGCCGTCCACTTGGCGAATGCCCAGATCGGTCAGGCGAATCAAAGGCGGCGCGGCGTAGATCACGGTGGCGAAAATGGCCGGGACCTTGCCCAGGCCGAACAGCATCAGCACCGGAATCAGGTACACGAAGCTGGGCATGGTCTGCATGATGTCCAGCAGCGGCATCAGCACCGAGCGCAGGCGGTTGCTGCGTGCGGAAAGGATGCCCAGCGGAATGCCGATCAGCACCGAAATGAAGGTCGCCACCAGCATCAGGGCGAGGGTTTGCATCAGCTTGTCCCACAGGCCGACCGCGCCGACCAGGAACAGCAGGCCGACGATCACGGCGGTTGTGGTGAGTTTGCGGGTGGCGTGCCAGGCGATACCACCGACGATGGCCAGCAATACCCACCACGGCGCGATGCGCAGCAGGCCTTCAAGTTTGACGATGGCCCACAGCAGGGTGTCGGAGATATGGCGGAACACATCACCGTAGTTGGTGACGAGCTTGTCGACCCAGTCATTGACCCAGTCGGCGATGGAGAACGTGAAGCTTTCGGGGAACATAAGATGCTCTCGATCAAATGGGTGGAGCGTTTTCAGTAAATCGAAAAGCCCTGTAGGAGCGCGCTTGCCCGCGATTATGGTATGCCTGCAACGGATATGTCGGATGACACACCGCAATCGCGGGCAAGCGCGCTCCTACAATTGGTGGCTTGCGCTTACAACGACGCATCCACCTTCTTGGCCGCGTCTTCACTCACCCACTGGTGCCAGATTTCAGGGTGTTCCTTGAGGAAGATCTTCGCCAGCTTCGGCGATTCGATGCGGTCCTTGGTCATGCGCGCCAGGTTCTGGTTCAGCAGGTCGATCGGGATGTTGACCTTTTCCATCACGGCCACCAATTCAGGCGCCTGTTCATGGAAGGCCTTGGACAAGCCGACCTTGATGTCGATGGTCTTGTTCACGCCGGCTTTTTCTTCCAGACGAACCATGTCCACCTGGCCCATCAGCGGCGTCGGCGACCAGTAATAGGTCAGGATCGGCTCGCCGCGCTTGTAGCTCGACAGAATCGCCGCGTCCAGTGCAGGTCCGGTGCCTGGGCGGAAGTTGGTGTACTTGTCTTCCAGGCCGTAGCTTTTCAGCATCTCGCTGTTTTCCAACTCGCAGGTCCAGCCGGCCGGGCAGTTATAGAAACGGCCCTTGCCGGGCTCTTCGGCGTCCTTGAACAAGGAGGCGTATTTGGCCAGGTCGCTGATGGATTTCAGGTCCGGGGCCTTAGCTTCCAGCTTGCGCTTGGCGTCGCCTTCGATGACGTAACGCGGCACGTACCAGCCTTCGATGGCGCCCTTGACCGGCGCGCCGACACCGACCACTTTCCCGGCCTTTTCTGCCTTGTTCCAGACTTCGCTGCGGCCTACCCACTCCTCTGCGAAGACTTGAATATCGTTGGTGCCCAGGGCGTTTTCCATGGTGATGGAGTTGCCCGGCAAGCTGTCGACTTCACAGCCGTAGCCGGCTTTCAGGATGTCCTGCAGCACGTCGGTCAGCAACATGGCGCTTTCCCAGTTCAGGCCGGCGAATTTCACCGGCTTGCCGGACTCACACCAGCCTGCAGCCTGACTTGCGCCGGCCGCTGTCAGCAAACCCGCGCAGAGCAGTGTGGATAGCAGGGCCTTTTTCGTTTTCATGGTGTGACGCTCCTGGTCTTGAAATTAATGGCTGCCCCTTTCTGTAGGAGCGAACTTGTTCGCGAAGCGGTCTGTCTGGCACACCGCGTTAAACGCTCGCCAACAAGTGGTCTCTTACAGACAACGTTTCTCAGCCAGTGATCATCGGCAAATTCAAACCCTGCTCTTTCGCGCAGTCGATGGCGATCTGATAACCCGCGTCGGCGTGGCGCATGACGCCGGTGGCCGGATCATTGTGCAGGACGCGAGCGATACGCTCAGCGGCTTCGTCGGTGCCGTCACACACGATGACCATCCCCGAGTGCTGCGAGAAACCCATGCCGACGCCACCGCCGTGGTGCAGCGACACCCAGGTCGCGCCGCTGGCGGTGTTAAGCAGGGCGTTAAGCAAAGGCCAGTCGGACACCGCGTCGGAGCCGTCCTGCATCGATTCGGTTTCCCGGTTCGGGCTGGCCACAGAGCCGGAGTCCAGGTGGTCGCGGCCGATCACCACGGGGGCTGACAGCTCGCCGCTGCGCACCATTTCGTTGAACGCCAGACCGAGCTTGGCGCGCTGGCCCAGGCCGACCCAGCAGATCCGCGCCGGCAGCCCCTGAAACGCAATGCGCTCGCGGGCCATGTCCAGCCAGTTGTGCAGGTGCGCGTCGTCCGGGATCAGCTCCTTGACCTTGGCGTCGGTTTTGTAAATGTCCTCCGGGTTGCCGGACAGCGCGGCCCAGCGGAACGGCCCTACGCCACGGCAGAACAGCGGACGAATGTAGGCAGGCACGAAGCCCGGGAAGTCGAACGCGTTACTGACGCCTTCGTCCTTGGCCATCTGGCGGATGTTGTTGCCGTAGTCGAAGGTCGGGATGCCCATCTTCTGGAAGGCCAGCATCGCCTCGACGTGCTCGGCCATGGACTGCTTGGCGGCTTTCACGACAGCGGCGGGTTCAGTGGCCGCACGGTCGCGGTACTGCTCCCAGGTCCAGCCTTTTGGCAGGTAGCCGTTGAGGGGGTCGTGGGCGCTGGTCTGGTCGGTGACCATGTCCGGGCGTACGCCACGGCGGACCATTTCCGGCAGGATCTCTGCCGCGTTGCCGCACAGGGCGATGGAGATCGCCTTGCCTTCGGACGTGTATTTGGCGATACGGGCCAGCGCGTCGTCCAGGTCAGTGGCCTGTTCGTCGACGTAGCGGGTCTTGAGGCGGAAATCGATGCGGCTCTGCTGGCACTCGATGTTCAGCGAGCACGCGCCCGCCATGCCGGCGGCCAGTGGCTGTGCGCCGCCCATGCCGCCCAGGCCTGCGGTCAGGACCCATTTGCCCTTCAGGCTGCCGTTGTAATGCTGGCGCCCGGCTTCGACGAAGGTTTCGTAGGTGCCTTGCACGATGCCCTGGCTGCCGATGTAGATCCAGCTGCCCGCCGTCATCTGGCCGTACATGGCCAGGCCTTTGGCGTCGAGTTCGTTGAAGTGCTCCCAGCTCGCCCATTGCGGCACGAGGTTGGAGTTGGCGATGAGTACGCGCGGGGCGTTGGTGTGGGTCTTGAAGACGCCGACCGGCTTGCCGGATTGCACCAGCAGGGTCTCGTCGTCATTCAGATTCGTCAGGCTTTCTACGATCTTGTCGTAGCACTCCCAGTTGCGGGCCGCGCGGCCGATGCCGCCGTACACCACCAGTTCGTTGGGGTTTTCGGCGACGTCCGGGTCGAGGTTGTTCATCAACATCCGTAACGGCGCTTCGGTCATCCAGCTTTTGGCGGTCAGTGTGTTGCCACGCGCGGCGCGGATTTCTACGTCGCGGCGTTTAGTCCATTGCGGGGTGTTGTTGTCAGTCGTCATGTAGAAATCCTCGAAGATCGAACCCATCTTTACTTGTACATACAAGCATATGCAAGCGAGGGACCAACTTGAGCAGGTCGGTTTGAAAAGGCATTGGCAACCGCTGTCTTGAGGCGTTTCAGAGGATTTCATGGTTCAACAGGATGGACGTGCGACGGCATTCAAGACTGGTTGAATGTTACTTTTCAGGGCGCGGCGCCCCAACGCGGTGCGCTCGGTAACAGCTGGTTACGGTTGCCGTGCCTTGGGAACCGGTGCGACTCAGATCACTTTGACCGCGCGCCCGATGTACTGAATAGGCCCGGTCGGCTTCCCGGTCGGCGAGCCGTCAGGCATTTCCAGCGTCAGCTCGAACAGCTGGTTGGGTTGCAGTTTGGGCAGCTTGTCCAGAGGCACCTTCAACGCCTGACCTGGCTTGACCAGGCCCAAAGACACCGGGCCTTTCCAGTCATCAGCCTTGGTCCAGAACTGCAGCGCCTTGTCCTGCGGCACTTCGGCAACGCCCAGCGGGATCAGCTGAATCTCACGCGGATCATTGGCCTGGATGACCCAACCCGGCGCTTTGTCCTGGGGCGCCACCAGCACCACCAGAAAGGACGGCGCCGGCGGCGAAGCGATGTGCATCGCCAGCGAAATACCCAATACCAACGAGGCGGCGAGCCCCGTGCCGGCCAGGCCACGCCAGACGCCAAGACGGTCCCACCAGCGCGTCGTCACGGGTTGCCGGGGTTTCGGTGACCAGGATTCGAGGGCGTCAACACTGCGTTCGATCCGTTGCCACAGGCGGGGCGAAGGGGTTTGCGGTGCGGCCAGATGGGTGAGGCTCACCAGACGCTCCTCCCATGCATCAACCGCCGCTTGCAGCGCGGGCTCGTTGGGCAGGCGCTGCTGCACGTCCTTGCGTTGCTGCGCCGACAAGGTACCCAGCACGTATTCGCCGGCCAGGGTATGCAGGTCAGGGTCGCGGGCGTTGCCTGGGGTTTCATTCATCCAATGCACTCCCGCAGCGCGGCGAGGCTACGTTTGATCCAGGCCTTGACGGTGCCCAGTGGTGCGCCGATTTTGCTGGCGATTTCCTGATGGGAATAGCCGTCGACGTAAGCATGGAACACACAATTACGGCGGACCGGTTCCAGTTGCTCCAGGCACGCCTCGATGCGTCCGGGATTGACCCGCCAATCGAAAGCGTCCCGGGTGTCCTGCCAACCGTCCAGCGTGGCCTGGGCCTGATGGTCGTCGGCATCGTCCTCGTTCATCGACACTTCACGCGCGTGGGTACGCATTGTGTCGAGCGCCAGGTGCCGGGCAATCGTGAACATCCAGCCCCGCCCCGAGCCTCGGCTTGGGTCGAAGCTGCTGGCGCGGGTCCAGATTTTGATGAAAGCGTCATGCACGATGTCCTCGGCCAATGCCGTGTCACGCACGATGCGCAACACAACACCCAGCAGCCGCGGACTTTCCTGTTCATAAAGACGGTGCAATGCCTGCCGTTCGCCACGGGCGCAGGCATGCAGGGCAGCTTCGTAATCAAAAGGATGCTGGTGCGCGGACAAATCGATCAGCCGTCAAAGAAAACTCTGTCCCCGATGCAGGATCGGGGATTCCCGCGCAGGAGCATAGACCAGTTCCTGCGTCAGGACAGAGTGTTCGGTGTGTCAGTTAGCGGCCCAGAAGATGTAGTCCGCTTGATACTTGACCACTTCCCTGGCGCCCTTGTTGGCCGCAGCACACGCGGTGGCCGGGGCTACGCCGCCTTTGAGTGCGACGCGCTGGATGTACGCAACACCGCTCATGGCGCCTTTGCCTTCGGCGGGGTTGGCTTTGACCAGTTGATACGGCAGGTTGCCCGCGCTCGACGGTGCCACCGCCAACTGGGTGCCGGTCACTTTGGAGCCGTCTTTGGCTTCCCAGGTGGCGGGTGGGCCGAAGTAAGTCCCCACTTGCTTGCCACTGCGGTCGTTGAGCACCGCTTTGGGGCCCACGAATGCCCATTCCATTTCATTCGGGTTGGCGGCTTTGACGCGGCACTCGTAGGTGATTTCGCCGACACCGGTGGTTTCCATGCTGACTTTGTGTCCGGCCGGGACTTTGATCGTGTCAGGCAGATCCGCCTGAGCGAAAACCGAAGTCGCGCAGCTCAAGGCCATCGCGCTGGCAGTCAGGCAGAAGCGTTTTTTGGCGTTCATGGGTGGTTCTCCTGAGGGTAATCCATTGGGCAGCAAGGGGCTGCTGTCTGTACTACTGCTCAGGACGCGATTTGGATGCAGGGGATTTGAAATTAATTTTTGAATCAGGAGGATGACCACATTGTAGGAGCGCGCTTGCCCGCGATTGGGGGGTGTCAGCAAATACATTGTTTTAGACAGAATGCATTCGCGGGCAAGCGCGCTCCTACAGCAAGTGGTGTTTTCAGTGCTGACTCAACCGGCTGCGCAGCAAAATCACACCTGCTATCGCCGCGAGTATCGAGCCCATCAGCACGCCGACTTTCACCTCATCGATCAGGTGCGGGATGCCGGGGAAGGCGAGGTTGCCGATGAACAGGCTCATGGTGAAGCCAATCCCGCACAGCAACGCCACGCCATACAGCTGCGCCCAGTTACTGCCTTCGGGAAGTACCGCCACACCCGTGCGAATCGCCAGCACCGCCGCGAGAAACACACCGATCTGCTTGCCGACAAACAGCCCCAGCGCCACACCCAGTGGCACCGGGTCCACCAGATTGCCCAGCGTGATGCCCGACAGGGAAACCCCGGCGTTGGCGAAGCCGAAAATGGGCACCACCGCAAACGCGACCCAGTAATGCATTTTTCCTTCGAGAAACAGCAGCGGCGAATGTGCCTCTTCTTCCGGTTTGCCCAGCGGAATGCACAGCGCCAGTGCAACGCCGGCGAGCGTGGCGTGCACACCCGATTGCAGGACGAAAAACCACAACACCAACCCCAGCAGCAGGTACGGCAGCAAACGCCGGACGCCCAGGCGGTTCATCACGATCAAGACTGCAAGTGTTGCGAAGGAGGCCAGCAGCATCGGCATGTTTAGCCCGGTGCTGTAGAACAGCGCGATGATGGTCACCGCGCCAAGGTCGTCGAGAATCGCCAGCGCCGCCAGGAATACCTTCAACGACGTGGGCACGCGTTTGCCGAGCAGCGACAGCACGCCGAGGGCGAAGGCGATATCCGTGGCGGCGGGGATCGCCCAGCCGGCGAGGGTCTGAGGGTCACCCCAGTTCACGGCGATGTAGATCAGCGCCGGAACCAGCATGCCGCCCGCTGCCGCAAAACCGGGCAGGGCGCGCTGGCTCCAGCTGGACAGCTCGCCGGCCAGCACTTCGCGCTTGATCTCAAGCCCCACCATCAGAAAGAAAATCGCCATCAGGCCGTCGTTGATCCACAGCTCGATCGACAGCCCGCCCCATACGCTGTGCAGCGCCGCGAAATAGCCCGGGGCCAGTGGCGAGTTGGCCACGATGATGGCGGCCAGCGCGGCACCCATCAACACCAGGCCACCGGCAGATTCGGAGGACAGAAAACGGGCAATCATCGCGATGGCGCGCGGGGTTTCTTTTTTGTTGATGGTCGTCATTGGCGGTTTGAGCGTCCCTGAAAAAGCCTGCAAATTAGCACAGCTCATGCGGCGAGTTGTTTCCGTGCGGTAACGCGCCGCGTCAGAGGGCGGTCAGCTCAATAACGCAACAACGGCTTGCCCTGGGCGCATAGAGCACCACTTCCAGCAACGCACCGGCGTCGTTGTCCAGTTGCAGGCTATCGTGTTTTTCAAGCAGCTGCGGCGCGTACTCAGCAACGTTGACCGCCACTTGCTCGGCAGCGCTGAAGAGCAGAAACACGCTGGCGGAGGTGAAAAACCGCTGGGGCAGCAACACGTCGACCCACTGCAACCGGGCGCGATAACGGGTCGGCGCGTAGATGAGATTGAAATCCCGGATCGGGCCGTCCAGCAGGGTGCAGGACACCTGGCTGTCGCCGCTGAACGCGAACGGGTCCGAAGGCAGCAACGCTTCGCTGGTCGTGCCGTCGATGTCCAGGGTCATGCCCGCGCCCTGCAACACCGTGATGATCCGTTGATAGCCGGCAAACGCCGAGAAACCGCCGGACTGCTCGATGTCCGCAATCGACAGACGCCAGCCGAAGCCGTCCAGACCGTCGCCGGCGTCACGGGTGATCTCCTCGGTGCTGCCGCCGCCGTTTTTCCAGGGCATGCGGGCATAATCGGCGGCGCGCAGAACAGTCAGTCGGGTCATTTGCTGAAGCGTCCTTCCAGGCGGTGACGGGAACCGGGGTGGATCAGGCGCGCGGCCGTCACTGGTGTACGCCCGGACCAGGTGCGGCGGCGGATCAGCAGGCAGGGTTCGCCCTGTTCGATCTGCAGCAGTTCGCACTCCTCGGACTCCGCCAGAATGGCCTCCACCACATGCTCGCCTTCGGTCAGGGGCGCCACGTTCGACAGATAGGCGTAGGGCGTTTGTTCGGTGAAGTCCTGGAGCAGGTACTCCGGCGCAACCGCTGCGTTGACGAAGCGGTCTTCGATTTGCACCGGGATGTCGTTTTCGTAATGCACGATCAGCGAATGAAACACCCGCTGGCCTTCACGCATGTCCAGCGCCAGGGCACGTTCGGAGCCCGCGGCTTCTTCGCACAGGACCATGACCTTGCACGTGTGCCGGTGGCCGCGTGCGGCGATTTCGTCGGCGATGTTATGCACTTCGAACAGCGCGGACTGGGTTTTGGGCTCGGCAACGAAAGTACCGACCCCTTGCATGCGCACCAGCAGCCCTTCGGCGGTCATCTCACGCAGGGCGCGGTTGATGGTCATGCGGCTGAAGCCCAGTTGAGTGACCAGTTCGCTTTCGGAGGGCACGCGGTGGTGCGGGGGCCAGGTTCCGTTGGCGATCTGCTGATTGATCATCTGCTTGACCCGGGCGTAGAGCGGCGCCGGACTGTCACCCATCTGGGCGGCCAGCGGAGAAGGGGCGGGCGGAGTCGTCACAGGGAGATCCTTGTTTGGCGTAATGAAGCGTCAATGGCGAAAGGGCAGCGCGCACGCTAACCATAAACCGGATTGACGACAAGCTTGCCGCAGTTTACCGAGCAGACAAACGTCTGTATATGTATAGACAATTTACCGCAAGGGGTGCAAAACGATGTCTGTTTTCTTTGCTGAACGTGCGTTGCTGCCGAGCGGCTGGGCAAATAATGTACGTTTTGACGTCAGCCCGGACGGGCTATTGACGCAGGTTCTGGCCGACGCTGACAGTGACGGCGCCGAGCGGTTGAGTGGTCCGGTGGTGCCGGGCATGCCAAACCTGCACTCCCACGCGTTTCAGCGGGCGATGGCCGGATTGGCGGAAGTGGCGGGCAATCCCAACGACAGTTTCTGGACCTGGCGTGACTTGATGTACCGGCTGGTGGGGCAGATCAGCCCGGAGCAACTGGGGGTCATCGCGCGTCAGCTGTACATCGAGATGCTCAAGGGCGGCTTCACGTCCGTTGCGGAATTTCACTACGTCCACCACGACACCGACGGCAAGCCATACGCAAACCCGACTGAGCTGGCATTGCGCGTCAGCGAGGCGGCCAGTTCGGTGGGCATTGGTCTGACCCTGCTGCCCGTGCTGTACAGCCACGCAGGCTTTGGCGGCCAGACGCCCAACGACGGGCAGCGCCGGTTCATCAACAGCACCCAGGGTTATCTTGATCTGCAGGCCAGCCTGCAACCGATCATCAAGACCCAGCCCGCCCAAGCCCTGGGCCTGTGCTTTCATTCGTTACGCGCGGTTACCCCACATCAGGTCAGTGACGTCCTGGCGGGCAGCGACCCGCAATGCCCGGTGCACATCCACATCGCCGAACAGCAGAAGGAAGTCGACGACTGCCTGAGCTGGAGCGGTCGGCGTCCTCTGCAATGGCTGTACGAAAACGTCGACGTCGATCAGCGCTGGTGCCTGGTACACGCCACACACGCTGACGCTGATGAGGTGGCGTTGATGGCAAACAGTGGTGCGGTGGCGGGGCTGTGTCTGACCACCGAGGCGAATCTGGGCGACGGCATCTTCCCGGCCGTGGATTACATCGCGCAGGGCGGACGCTGGGGGATCGGCTCCGACAGCCACGTTTCGCTGAGTGTGGTGGAGGAGCTGCGGTGGCTGGAGTACGGCCAGCGGCTGCGAGATCAGCGGCGCAACCGGTTGTTTCGCAGCGATCAGCCGATGGTAGGCCGGACGTTGTACGACGCGGCTCTGGTGGGCGGTGCTCAGGCGATGGGGCAGCCGATCGGGGCACTGGAAGTGGGCAAGCGTGCGGACTGGCTGGTGCTGGACGGTAATGACCCTTATCTGGCGACCGCGTCCGGGGACGCCATTCTCAACCGCTGGCTGTTCGCAGGCAGTGATCGGCAGATTCGGGATGTGATGGTCAACGGTCGCTGGGTGATCAGCGACGGGCGTCACGCCGACGAGGACGACAGTAATCAGGCGTTTGCCCGGGTGTTGCGGCAATTGTTGGGCTGACCTTTCTCGCGGGCTGCCTCAAACCGGTAGGAGCGCGCTTGCCCGCGATGGCGTGGTGTCAGCCGACGACTCCTTCATTGGCTGATCGTTATCGCGGGCAAGCGCGCTCCTACAACGTGGGGGCTACGGCGTCTTCGCTATCTTCGAATCCTCCACCCGCCAGATCAGCTTGGTGGTGTCGTACCCCTGCTGTCGTGCCTTGGCGAGCAATTCCTCCTTGGTCCGCGCGGACACGTGCGGCGTGCGCGACAGCAGCCACATGTACTTGCGACTCGGGTTGCCGACTAGCGCAGTCCGGTAATCGTCGCCGATGTACAGCACCCAGTAATCGCCCTTGGTGACGCCTGGCAGCAGTCGCGAAAACCAGTTATCGAACTCCACCCACAGCTTGTCGGTCTTGCCCGGTACTTGCGGCGACGCGGTGCCCTTGGCCTCTTCCCATTTGCCTTCCAGCGTCCGGCAGCGGTTAGTGACGGCAACGTTGCCGTCTTCCTTGAGTGTGTAGTTGGCTTCGGACTGCGCGCAGTTGCGCTGGAAGAACATCGGCATGCGCGCCAGTTCATACCAGGTGCCTTGATACCGTTTCAGATCCACATGGTCGACGGTTCGCGGGGCCATGGAATCACTTTGAGACGAGGCGCAGCCCGCCATCAGCAAGGCCACAAGCGCCAGGGCGCCTACCTGTAATGAGTGACGAATATTCATTTGAGGCCCTGAGCGGAAAACAGCACGACGTTGTCACCGGCGTACTGCACGCTGATGAAACTCTTCTGATCGCCCCACGTGCAACTCGACATGCCCAGCGCGCCGGAACACTCGGTCGGGCTGCCCAGCAGCTTCTCGACCTCGGCCTTGGGCATACCCGCCGAAATTTTCGAATAGTTTTCCTGATTGACCTTGCTGCAGGCGGCAAGCAGCACGCAAAACGATAACAACGCTAGAGAGCGCAATGACATGTATGAAAGCTCCAGATACGGAAGGTGACAATACAGTTATGGGAGGGAGCTTGCTCGCGATGCGTTCGAGCGGACCCTGCGCTACATCGAGGATGAAACATCATCTCGAGCAAGCTCCCTCCCACACGGGTTATAAAAAATTCAATCAAAACCTCGACCCACGCTGTTGCAGAAACACCACCTCTTCCTCCCTCGACACCCGTCCCAACACCTCATTGCGATGCGGAAACCGGCCAAAACGCTTGATCACCGCCTGATGCTTTTTGGCGTAGTCCAGGCTTTGGGTGAAGTGTTCGCGGTCGGTGGAGGGCATCAGTGGGAGCAGGGCAGTGAAGCGGTTGACGGCTTCGTCCTGATCAGCGAGGTGTTCGCTGTGTTCCAGCACGAGATAGAGGAAGGTGCGTTGCAGGGGGGAAAGTGTCTGGTCGCGCTGCAGTTTCAGGCCGTGTCGGACCAGTTGCAGGGCGCGCGCATCGCCGGCGTAGGCTTTGGGCGTGTCGCGGTAGATCATGCGGGGCAGTTGGTCGAGCAGCAGCACCAGCGCCAGCCAGCCGGGAGGCGTTGCGGCCCATTCAGCCAAGCCGCCCGCCAGTGCCTGCTCCACCAGACCACCGAAGCGATGTTGCGCGTCGGTGTCCTGGGATTTCTTCTTGCCGAACCAGAGCCTGCCCTTGGCCTTCGCCGTTTCGCTGGGCGATTCGGCTGAACCGAACCACCAATCGAGCAACGGCAGCCAGGGCGCGGTCATGGTTGTTTACGCCTTGTGGTACGAGGTCGCGCGTTCCACTTCTTCTTTCGAACCCAGGAACACCGCCACACGCTGGTGCAGGCCGTCCGGCTGGATGTCGAGGATGCGCTGATGACCGTTGGTGGAGGCGCCGCCTGCTTGCTCAACCAGGAACGACATCGGGTTGGCTTCGTACATCAAGCGCAACTTGCCTGGCTTGGACGGCTCGCGGCTGTCACGCGGGTACATGAACAGACCGCCACGGGTCAGGATGCGGTGCACATCGCCGACCATCGCCGCAACCCAGCGCATGTTGTAGTTCTTTTTCAGCGGACCGTCTTCGCCAGCCAGCAGTTCGTCGACGTAGCGCTGTACCGGCGCTTCCCAGTGACGCTGGTTGGACATGTTGACCGCGAATTCCTGGGTGGACTCCGGGATCTTGATGTCTTCGTGGGTCAGCACGAAGCTGCCCATTTCACGGTCCAGAGTGAAGCCTTTCACGCCGTCGCCCAAGGTCAGGACCAGCATGGTCTGCGGACCGTAGATGGCATAACCGGCGGCAACCTGTTTGGTGCCTGGCTGCAGGAAGGCTTTTTCGTTCAGCGGTTCGTTCTGGCTCAGGTATTCGTTCGGGCAACGCAGCACCGAGAAGATGGTGCCGACCGGCGCGTTGATGTCGATGTTGGACGAGCCGTCCAGTGGGTCGAACACCAGCAGGTAAGCGCCTTTCGGGTATTTGCCGGGGATCTGGTAGGCGTTGTCCATTTCTTCGGACGCCATCCCGGCCAGGTGACCGCCCCATTCGTTGGCTTCGAGCAGGATTTCGTTGGAAATCACGTCGAGTTTCTTCTGCACTTCGCCCTGCACGTTTTCGGTGCCCATGCTGCCGAGGACGCCGCCCAGGGCGCCTTTGGACACGGCGTGGCTGATTTCCTTGCATGCGCGCGCGACCACTTCGATAAGGAAGCGCAGATCGGCAGGCGTGTTGTTGCTGCGGGTCTGCTCAATCAGATAGCGACTCAGGGTAACGCGAGACATGGAGAGCTCCGAAAATGGGGGGTTGAAAACGCGCACAGTTTAACGCGTGTAAGGGCGTATTGCTGCCTGTCAGACCGGGTTCCGGACGTTAGAGTTCACGGCACCCCTGAGCGTAGTCGCAAAATGCCAACATCTCACCGTGTTTGCGACGGCGGTAACGATTCAGCGTCAGTGACTTTTTTTCGATGCGCGCAACGTGCTCAAGGCCATCCAGCCCAGAAACAACACCCCGACGACCAGTACCGCCCACAAGCCCAGGCGTTTCCAGTCGGGACCTTGTGCCATCGGCAGCGGCGCGGATGTGGCGGCCACCGGGGCGATGCTCAGGTTCGCGCTGCCCAGCGCCGCGAGCTTTTGTTCGGTCACGCCGGGGATCAGCGTCGACAGCGGCAGACTGGCGCCGCTGATCGTGTCGTTGCCGATGGCCAGGCTGTAGGGCGGGGCACTGCGGCCCAGAAACACCACCTGCGTGGCGCGCACGGCAACGCTCAGCGTCGGCGCCTCGGCCCCGAGTCCGCCACCACGTTCGTCGACCTCCAGTTTCAGTTGCTGCACGACGTCGCCGGGCAACTCCATCTCGTCCTGAGCGACGTCCTCACCGTTTTGCGTCAACCGGTACAGCAAGCCGTCATCGATCACGCGCCAGGGCCCATGGTTATCGCGACGCCCGTACAGCGTTGCAGGGGCCAGGCTGTTGGCCTGCTGTATGTCGATCTTCATGCGCTCGATGGGCAACGCCACCGGCAACTGCCAGACATACACCCCTGGCTTTTCGGTCCGGCCGTTGATCGCCGGCGACCAACTGAGCGGCAACACGCCTGGATGACTGCCGAGCACTTGGGCGGAGGTCAGCGTCGGCGCGGACTGCGGCGTATTCCACAGCAGGCGTACATAGCGGGCACTGCGGCCAGGCAACGGCACTTCCCGTTGCTCGACCAGTTCGTCGGAAAAAGACAGCCGCGCCACCTGACCTTCGCCCCAGCGTTGCCAGTGCTGCAGATCATCGCTGGCTTCGATGGAGAAGCGCTGGAAGCCTTCGCGCTCGGTGTTCCAGTCGATGATCAACCGATCCAGCGGCGCCTGGATTGCGCTGGTGTCCAGCAGCCAGCCGCGCAGGATTTCTTCGCCGGCCTCGATTTCGCCCTTGGGCTGCACCTCGACCAACGTGCCGCCGGGGGTGCGCTCGACCCGAATGGTCGGCTCGGCGTCCCGGGCGTCGTCGCTGTTGTAAAGCGGGAACCACTTCACCGACACCGCATTTGCTTCCTCGGCGGGCTGGGGTTGGCTCAGGGTCAGCGCATAGGGCTGCGCCTGGCCATCGGCATTGAAAATGCGTACGTCGTTGAGGTTGCCTTGATGTGCGTTCAACTGCATTGGCAGCGGCAATTCCAGCTGATACCACGGGCCTTCGCCGCTGAGGGTCAGCGGGATCTGGCTGGCGAAATCATCAGGCAGATCCTCTGCGTGGCAGAGCAAAGTGGCGCACAACAGCACGCCGGACAGGGCGGCCTTGGCAATGGACTGGCGGCTCAACAACGCATTCCTCATGAGCGGGCCGATTCCGTGGCGGGCTCTTCGGGTGAGGAGGTTCGCGTAGGTGTTTTCGGCGGGAGTGGTGCGAAATATCCCACTACGAGCAGCAGAATGCCAACGCCGATAAACGAAACGATGCGCTCCAACCCGCCTTGATCGCTCAATTCCACCAGGAACAGCTTGGCAACCACGACACCGATCAATGCCGCGCCGGCCAGCCACAGCGGGCGAAGGGCGCGCAGGTGGCCGCCGATCATCAACGTCAGCGCCATGAGCGTCCAGACGATGGACAGCCCGGCCTGCACACGCATGGACGACAGCAGCGCATCCATCTCCCACGGCACGTTTGCCCAATGGTGGGCGGTGCGCATGACCGTGGCCGTGACCAGCGCGAACAATGAAATGCCGGCCACAAGCTGCGCGGCTTTCTGTGCCTTTGCCGGGGCCAGGCCCAATGAAGGCAGCTGTTGGCGGGTCCACAGGCAGACAGCCGCCAGCGCCAGCAGCAGCCCCAGCTCCAGCGGGTTGATCAGCGGCAGGTAGGGCAGCGGGTCGGCGGCGCCTTCGCTGAACCCGTTCGCCAGCCAGAACCACACCAGCATCAGCGCGGCCAACGGCGCAGCCGCCCAGACGCGATAAGGTGTCGGGTGGTCGCTGACCGGCCATGGCCATTGGCGCGGGGAGGTCATCGCCAGCAGATACAGACTCGGCAGCACCGACCAGCCCAGCCAGCGCCAGGCGTTGTAGTGCTCCGACAGTTGCAGCAGGGCGTAACGAAGCGCCAGAGACAGCACGCTGATGATCAGCCAGCCACCCAGCGTGTGCGCGATATTCAGCAGCGGCTGAGCCATCAGGCTCGCCAGACGTCGCAGCGACAAAAAGTGAACCGCGAACACCGCCAGCCAGCCGAGCCAGCCCCAGTGGGCCAGCGGGTTGTAACGTGTGTCGACGATCTCGATCAGCAACAGGGCGCCGGCCCAGGGTGTCAGCAGCGTGCACAGCTGCGCCAGGCCTGCCCATTGCAGGCGCAAGGCGACCAGCGTCCACAGCCCGACGCTGATCGCACCGGCAAGCAGCAGATAGGGGACGTCAGCTTCGCCGGGGATGAAATGGCTTGAGGCACACAACGCCACGGCCCACCACAGCGCGCCCCACAGCAATAACGCCAGTTGCAGCACTTTCCCGCTCAGGAACCTCAGCGTCCCGATGCGATGCACCATCCATGCGCTGACCAGCCCAGCGAGGGCGATCAACAGTGGCGTCCAGAAATCGCCGCGATCGAGCGTCGTGGCAACCCCACTGTTGAGCACGCCGAAGAAACAGACGCCTGCACCCAGTTGCAGCAACAGGCCGAAGCCTCGCGCCAACACTCTGTCCTGACGCAGGCCCAGCCAGAACACTGCCGCGCCTTCAATGGCCCAGGCCACCGTGGTCCATTGCGCGTCCAGGCCCAGCGGGATCGCCAGTGTGGCAAACACCACCCCAATGGCCAGGCAGGTCTCCACCAGCAGCGATGCTCGTCCGGACACACGGCCCGCCAATAGACGCGCGATGGCCATGTACAGCATGCCCATGGCCAGTGCACTGAAGGCTGCGCCGAACGGAATGTGTTCCACCAACGCGTATTGCAGGCCGAACCCCGCGATGGGCGTGCCGAACAAAAGGCTGCCGTCGACGTAATCGGCTCGTTTGGCTGACCTGCGCAGCCCGGTTGCAGGGATTTCCTCGGCTGGATCGCTGCCGTGCTCCTGGAGTTTGCGACGGGCAAACAGCAGCCCGATGGCCAGATACATCAGGAAAAACACGATCAGAAACGGCTCGGTACTCCAGAACAGCGCCGATGTGTAGGCACTCAGCCCCCAGGCGAGGCCGATGCCGAAGGTGCCGACAAAGCCGATCAGGTTCAGCACCCGCCAGGCCTTGAACCACGCGATGGCGAAAATCCCGGCGTTGAGCAGCGCAAAGTAGCTGAACAGCGCGACGTGACTGCCATCACCTGTGGACGTCAGCAATGGCGCCGCGAAACCGCCCAGCGCCGCCACGCAGGCCAGCGCCAACGCGTTTTGCGTCACCGCCAGCACCGCTGAGAACACGGTGACCGCCAGCAGCAAACCGAACGCCATCGCCGGGGTCATCAGCGTGTGCAGCTTCATCGACGCAAACACGGTCAGGTACAGCACGGCGATGCCAGCGCCTTGCAGGGTCAGGGCGAACGCCGCGTTGCGCAGCCTCAGCCACCAGCCGAGGCCAAGCAGCGCAAGGGCGCTGACGGCCACGCCGGAATAGCGCGCCTCAATGGGCACCACCATGTCTTCGGTGGCATAACGCAGTAAAAACGCCAGGCCCAGAAACAGCAGGACCACGCCAACGCGCAACATCGTGTTGCCGCCCAGCAACCAGTCTTTGGCGCGCAGCAGGGCGCTGTCGAACAGGTTGGAGTTGTTGGCGGGTTGAACGCGGCGTGGGGAAGGGGATTGGCGCCACTCGGCGTCCTCTTCGGTGCGGGGCAGTGCCTGTTCGATGTCGGGCAGGTCCCAGATCAGCTCGGGACCGTCAGTGCTGACCGTCTGCACATTGAGTGGCTCGCGCAACGGGTCTGCGACGGGTGTCGGGGGTGACGTTTGAGGGGGCTGAACCGATGACGACTCAAGCGTCATCAGCCGCTGTTGCAACGACGCCAGGGTCTTTTGCGTCTGGGCCAATTGCTGCTGGTGGTCGGCCGCCTGCCTGCCCAATGACCAGACCCGCAACGCCAGGCCAGCCGTCAGGCCGAGCAGGGCGCCTACCGCGCTGCTGATCAGCGACCCATCGAGCGCCGCACCCACAAACAAACCCGCCAGCAAAAGAATCCATTGCACGCGAAGACATCCTTTCGGCCGGTATTGGCGATGGTGGGGAGTATATCGGGCGCAAGAAGTGATGAAGAAGTTTGTGGCGGGCGATGCAGTGTAGGAGCGCGCTTGCCCACGATTGGGGCGGTCAGACACCGACGACGGTGACGGGCAGAATGCATTCGCGGGCAAGCGCGCTGCTAAAGCGCGCTACCCGCGAAGCCGGTACTACCTCAATCCAGCGCCTGCCAGATGTCGGTCGCGTACTCACGAATGGTTCGGTCCGAGGAGAACCAGCCCATGCGTGAGGTGTTGAGAACCGCCGAGCGCCACCAGTCGTCGGGGTTGTGCCAGCGCGCTTCGACCTTGGCCTGCGCGTGCCAGTACGACTCGAAATCGGCGCACACAAAGAACCGGTCGTAGGCGATCAGCTGATCGATCAAGTCCGCGTAACGGTAAGAATCGTCCGGCGAGAACACCCCGCCCCGAATCGCCTGCAACACGTCGTTCAAGCGCCCGGACGCCGCAATGTCGCCGTGGGCGTTGAACTCGCCCGCGTGTTTGCGCGCTTCGACTTCCTGAGCGCTCATGCCAAAGATAAACATGTGCTCAAGCCCGACCTGCTCGCTCATCTCCACGTTGGCGCCATCCAGCGTGCCAATGGTCAACGCGCCGTTGAGGCCGAACTTCATGTTACTGGTGCCCGAGGCTTCCAGGCCGGCGGTGGATATCTGCTCCGACAAATCCGCTGCCGGGATGATGCTTTCGGCCAGGCTGACGTTGTAGTTGGGCATGAACACGACCTTCAACTGCCCGCGCAGGGTCGGGTCGTTGTTGACGGTGCGCGCAATGTCGTTGGCCAGCTTGATGATCAGTTTGGCCGAGTGATAACTGGCCGCCGCCTTGCCCGCGAAGATCTTCACCCGGGGCGCCCAATTGGTGCTCGGGTCCGCGCGCATGGCCTGGTACAGCGCCACGGTGTGGAACAGGTTCAGCAATTGGCGCTTGTACTCGTGGATCCGCTTGACCTGCACATCGAACATCGCCTCGGGGTTGATGACGATGCCCATGCGTTCCTGAATGATCGCGGCCAGCGCTTGCTTGCTTTGCAGACGCTGCGCGGCAAATTGCGCACGGAAGTCAGGTTTTTCGGCAAACGGCTCAAGCTTCAGCAGCGCCGTTTCGTGGTTGTCGAGCACCTGCTCGCCCAGCTCGTTGACCAGCATCGAGGTCAGTTCCGGGTTGGACTGGAACAGCCAGCGGCGGAACGTAATACCGTTGGTTTTGTTGTTGATGCGGTCCGGGTGCAGCTTGTGCAGGTGCGCGAACACCGTTTTGCGCATCAGCTGCGTGTGCAGCGCGGAGACGCCGTTGGTGCTGTGTGAACCGATGAACGCCAGGTTGCCCATGCGCACGCGACGGCCATTGTCTTCTTCGATCAAGGACACGGCCCGCAGCAGACCAAACAGGTCGGGGTCGTCTTTTTGCGATTCACGGACGTTGTCGATCAACTGTGCGTTGATCATGTAGATGATCTGCATGTGCCGCGGCAGCATGCGTTCCATCAGGCCCACAGGCCAGGTTTCCAGCGCTTCAGGGAGCAGCGTGTGGTTGGTGTAAGCCAGCGTGCCGACGGTGATACGCCAGGCTTCGGCCCATTCCACGTCGTGCAGGTCAATGAGGATACGCATCAGCTCGGCCACCGCGATGGACGGGTGCGTGTCGTTCATCTGGATGGCGGCGTGTTCGGGCAGGCTGTTGATGGTGTAGCCCATGTTCTTGTGCCGGCGCAGCAGGTCTTGCAGCGACGCGGACACGAAGAAATATTCCTGACGCAGACGCAGTTCCTGACCTGCCTCGGTGCTGTCGTTGGGATAGAGGACGCGGGAGATGCTTTCCGCACGCACCACTTCGGCGACGGCACCGACGTGGTCACCGGCGTTGAAGCGCTCCAGGTGCAGGTCTTCAACGGCGCGGGCGCGCCACAGACGCAAGGTGTTCACGGCCTTGCCGCGCCACCCGACCACGGGCGTGTCGTAGGCAATGGCCCGGACTGTCTCGCCGGCGTGCCAGATTTGGCGGGTTTCGCCAGAGTCATCCACCGTCGGCGCGCCTGAGGTATCGAGCACCGGCTGAACGCTGCCGCCGAAACCGATGTGATAAATCACTTCAGGGCGTTCGAATTCCCACGGGTTGCCGAAGTCCAGCCAGTTTTCGGTCTGCTCCTGCTGCCAGCCGTCAACGATGGCCTGACGGAACAGGCCGTGTTCGTAGCGAATGCCGTAGCCATGACCGGCGATGCCCAGGCTCGACATACTTTCCATGAAGCACGCCGCCAGTCGGCCCAGGCCGCCATTGCCCAGCGCGGCGTCCGGTTCCAGGGTGCGAATTTTTTCGAGGTCGACGTTCAGGCCCTTGAGCGCCACGCGGGCGGTCTCGAGAATCCCGAGATTGCTCAAGCTGTCGAACATCAGGCGCCCGATCAGGAACTCGAGCGAGAGGTAATAGACGCGTTTCTTTTCTTGCTTGTAAACGTAGCGAGTGTGATTCATCCACCGCTCAGCCATCTTGTCGCGTGTAGCCAGTGCAATGGCCATAAACCAATCATGGTCGAACGCATGGTCGGGGTCCTTGCCGACGGCGTACTCGAGTTTATTGAGCACAGCTTCACGGAATGCTGCCACTTCAGCGTCACTAACATTGGGTTCCGGAGACATCGGGTGCGACCTCAAGTTGGTTGGACGATATAAGGGGTTGCCTGACTGTAGGGCGAGTCATTGATTATTGCCTGCCAATTGATCTAAAAACCGATGACACGTCGCTCATTCGACCCAAAGAGAGTGGTCTTGTTCGCGGGCGAGTTCAATCCTCCTGCGCCCGGCATCGACCACTTCTTCGTTGCCGGGCCTTGAATCTGGGTGGTCTGAAACTCGTTGGGCCGGCGCGACAGGCGTAAAAAAGGGGGGCATGATCATTCCTGAAATCGGGTTTATGATGCCCCATGGCAGATAGACAGCAGCCCCTGAATTGGACTTGTGGAGCCCCTATGCAGACTTTGTACCCGCAGATCAAACCTTATGCCCGGCACGATCTGGCAGTGGAAGAGCCGCATGTGCTGTATGTCGACGAAAGCGGATCACCCGAAGGCCTGCCGGTGGTGTTCATTCACGGCGGCCCGGGTGCCGGATGCGACGCGCAAAGCCGCCGGTTTTTCGACCCGAACCTGTACCGCATCATCACCTTCGATCAGCGCGGTTGCGGGCGCTCCACCCCCCACGCGAGTCTGGAAAACAACACCACCTGGCACCTGGTCGAAGACCTTGAGCGCATCCGCAAGCACCTGGGCATCGACAAATGGGTGCTGTTTGGCGGCTCCTGGGGTTCGACATTGTCGCTGGCCTACGCGCAAACCCACCCGGATCGCGTTCATGCGCTGATTCTGCGCGGCATCTTTCTCTGCCGTCCCCAGGAAATCGAGTGGTTTTATCAAGCGGGCGCGAGCCGTCTGTTCCCCGATTACTGGCAGGACTATCTCTCGCCGATCCCCCTGGACGAGCGAGACAACCTGCTGGCGGCGTTCCACAAACGCCTGACGGGCACCGACCAGATCGCCCAGATGCACGCGGCCAAGGCCTGGTCGACCTGGGAAGGGCGCACCGCCACCCTGCGGCCCAACCCGATGGTGGTTGATCGGTTCTCCGAGCCTCAGCGCGCGCTGTCCATTGCCCGGATCGAATCCCATTACTTCATGCACAACGCCTTCCTGGAAGAAAACCAGCTGATCCGCGACATGCCCAAGATCGCGCACCTGCCGGGGATCATCGTGCACGGCCGCTACGACGTGATCTGTCCGCTGGACAACGCGTGGGCGCTGCATCAGGCGTGGCCCAACAGCGAGCTGCAAGTCATCCGCGACGCAGGACATGCCGCCTCGGAACCCGGGATTACCGATGCACTGGTGCGCGCCGCTGCACAAGTGGCGCAGCGTTTGCTGGATCTTCCGCCGGAAGAGGCCTGAGGGCCTTGTTGGAGCGAGGCTTGCCCGCGAAGTCGGTTCACCAGACGATGATGCGTTGCCAGGATGATCCCTTCGCGGGCAAGCCTCGCTCCAACAGGCTCGCCAACGGAGTGCGTAAATGAAAGGTTTGCTGCAACGGGTATCTCAGGCGCGGGTCGATGTCGGTGGGCAAACTGTCGGCGCCATCGATCAAGGCTTATTGGTCTTGATCGGTGTCGAGCCCCATGACACGCAGGCCAGCGCCGATAAAATGCTGCACAAGCTGCTTAACTACCGGGTGTTCAGTGATCCGGACGGCAAGATGAACCTGTCACTGAGTGACGTACAGGGCGGTCTGCTGTTGGTGTCGCAGTTCACCCTGGCGGCAGACACCAAAAGCGGGCTGCGGCCGAGTTTCTCGAAAGCCGCGCCTCCAGCCCTTGGCGCCGAGTTGTTCGACTACCTGGTGCAGAAGGCCAAAACCTCGCACGGGCAGGTGGGCACGGGCCAATTTGGTGCAGATATGCAGGTCTATTTGATCAATGATGGCCCTGTGACATTTTTGCTTGAAACCTGAACCCCCGTTTTTGTGGGTGAGCCCGAATTTAATATCCAAAAAGCTACAAATACTTCCGTTCCCCTGATGCGTTGTAACGCGGGCTGCTAGATAATCCCGCGCTAGAAAAGCAGGTAATGGCCTGTTGAATCAGTACAAACGCAGACTGGTCTGGCGTCGCTTGGGGAATCATTGGCCCCTTTCGGAGTCGGAACAATGCTCGCCAACCCGGCATTTGATAGCTGGCCGTTGGTTTCTTCATCTGTTTTCGGCGAGGGTTGCTCGTGATTGTTAGTCCATGTAATGCACCAAAGACCCCAGGCAAACGCCTGCGCAGCGCTTTTCTGGCTGGGTCTGCTCTGTTTTGTCTATTAGGCGCCAATCAACTCTGGGCGTTTGATCTCGACGACGTGGCGACAAAGGCCAAAGATTTGGCCGGACAGAAATTCGTAGCACCTAAAAGCAACCTTCCGGCGGAATTCCGCGACATGAAGTTTGCGGATTACCAGAAGATCCGGTTCTTGCAGGACAAGGCTGAGTGGGCCAATGACAAGACCCCGTTCAAGATTTCGTTCTATCACCAGGGTATGCACTTCGATACGCCGGTGAAGATCAACGAAGTCACCGCCACCAGCGTCAATGAAATCAAATACGACCCGACCCGTTTCGATTTCGGCGATGTGAAGTTTGATCCCAAGTCCACCGAAAACCTGGGTTACGCGGGTTTCCGCGTCATGTACCCGATCAACAAAGACGACAAGCAAGACGAAATCATGACCATGCTGGGCGCGAGCTATTTCCGCGTGATCGGCAAAGGGCAGGTTTACGGCTTGTCCGCTCGCGGCATGGCCATCGACACTGCGATGCCGTCCGGCGAAGAATTCCCGCGCTTCACCGAGTTCTGGATCGAGAAACCCAATCCAGACGACAACCATCTGGTGATCTTCGCGCTCCTCGATTCCCCGCGCGCCACCGGCGCCTACAAGCTGACCCTGCGTCCGGGCACCAACACCCTGGTCGACGTGCAGTCGCGCATGTACCTGCGTGACAAGGTCGGCAAGCTGGGCGTGGCACCGCTGACCAGCATGTACCTGTTCGGCGCCAATCAGCCGTCCAAGGTCCTCAACTACCGTCGCGAGCTTCACGATTCCAGCGGTCTGTCGATTCAGGCAGCCAACGGCGAGTGGATCTGGCGTCCGCTGAACAACCCTAAACACCTGGCTGTCAGCAGCTTCTCGGTTGAGAACCCGCGTGGTTTCGGTCTGCTGCAACGTGGCCGCAACTTCAGCCACTACGAAGACCTGGATGACCGCTACGACAAACGTCCGAGCGCCTGGATCGAGCCGAAAGGTGATTGGGGCAAGGGCACCGTCGATCTGGTAGAAATCCCGACTGCTGACGAAACCAACGACAACATCGTTGCGTTCTGGAAGCCGGAAGTTCAGCCAGAACCTGGTCAGCCGATCGACTTCAACTACCGCCTGCACTGGACCATGGACGAAGATTCGATTCACTCACCCGATCTGGGCTGGGTCAAACAGACCCTGCGTTCGACCGGTGACGTGAAGCAATCCAATCTCGTGCGTCAGCCTGACGGCAGCGTGGCCTATCTGGTGGACTTCACCGGTCCCGTTCTGGCCAAGTTGGGCAACGATCCGGCGATCCGTAGCCAGGTCATCACCGACGACAATACCGATCTGGTGGAAAACAACCTTCGCTACAACCCGGTGACCAAGGGCTGGCGCCTGACGCTGCGCTTGAAGGTTAAAGACACCAACAAGTCCGTCGAGATGCGCGCTTACCTGCTGCGCGAAAGCCCTGCCGATCCAGGCAAGGAACCGGCCGTTATCACGGCTGACAAGACCGACAAGAACGCTGACAAGAAAGTCGCCGCCAGGCCGGCTCCGGCCGCACCGGTTCAAGCCTCTGCTGCGAAAGAAGAGAAGGCTCAGATCATTGACGTCGATGCTGCACGCGCTGATGGCCTGAAAGCCGACGCTGCCAAGACCGCGGAAGTGGCCAAGGTCGCCGAAGCCAAGGCCGATGCCGATGCGTCCAAGCCGGAAGCGGCGCTGGGCGATGCAGCCAAAGCCAACAAAGGCAGCAAAAATGACCCGCAGCCCGTTACCGCGGCCGCATCCACCCAACAGGACACGGCCAAGATCCAACAGATCCTGACCGAGACCTGGAGCTATCAGTTGCCCGCCGATGAGTAATTCACAAGCCGTGCCTGAGTCTCTTAGCGAGTACCTGGCACACCTGCCCATGAGTAACGAGCAGCGCGCCGAACTGGCGGGCTGTACGTCATTCGCTGAGCTGCATGAACGTCTGTCGTCGAAGACCTTCACCGATCCGGCCGATGCCTCGCTGGTGTCGGTGGAGCGCCGTCTGACCCTGACCACCGCTGACCAGCTGCACGAATCCGAGATGCTCGGCCTCGATGCCAGCGGTCGCGTGACACTCAAGGCCACGCCGCCGATTCGTCGGACCAAGGTCGTGCCCGAGCCTTGGCGGACCAACATCCTGGTGCGCGGCTGGCGCAGGCTGACCGGGAAGAAAAACCCGCCCAAGCCCGCCAAGGATGACTTGCCGCGTGACTTGCCCAAGTCGCGCTGGCGTACGGTCGGTTCCATCCGTCGCTACATCCTGCTGATCCTCATGCTGGGCCAGACGATTGTCGCTGGCTTCTACATGAAGGGGATTCTGCCGTATCAAGGCTGGTCGCTGGTTTCGTTCGAAGAGATCAGCCACCAGACGTTGCTGCAGACCGCGGCGCAGGTGCTGCCTTATGCGTTGCAGTCCAGCATCTTGCTGCTGTTCGGCATTTTGTTCTGCTGGGTGTCAGCCGGTTTCTGGACCGCGCTGATGGGTTTCCTCGAACTGCTGACCGGGCATGACAAATACCGCATTTCCGGTGCGAGCGCAGGCAACGAGCCTATCGAGACCGGCGCACGCACTGCGCTGGTAATGCCGATCTGTAACGAAGACGTGCCTCGGGTATTCGCCGGTTTGCGGGCGACGTTCGAGTCGGTCAAGGCAACGGGCGATCTGGACCGTTTTGACTTCTTCATCCTCAGCGACTCCAACGAAACCGACATCTGCGTGGCCGAGCAGCAGTCCTGGCTGGACGTATGTCGCGAGACCGGTGGTTTCGGCAAGATCTTCTACCGCCGTCGTCGCCGTCGCGTAAAACGCAAAAGCGGCAACCTGGATGACTTCTGCCGTCGTTGGGGCGGTGAATACCGTTACATGGTCGTCCTGGACGCCGACTCGGTCATGTCGGGCGAATGCCTGACCAGCCTGGTGCGCCTGATGGAAGCCACACCGGACGCCGGTATCATCCAGACTGCGCCGCGCGCTTCGGGCATGGACACGCTGTATGCACGCATGCAGCAGTTCGCCACCCGTGTTTACGGCCCGTTGTTCACGGCCGGCCTGCACTTCTGGCAGCTGGGTGAATCCCATTACTGGGGTCACAACGCGATTATCCGCATGAAGCCGTTTATCGAGCATTGCGCCCTGGCGCCATTGCCCGGCAAGGGTGCGTTTGCGGGGGCGATCCTGTCTCACGACTTCGTTGAAGCCGCGCTGATGCGCCGTGCCGGCTGGGGCGTGTGGATTGCCTACGATCTGCCAGGTAGCTATGAAGAGCTGCCACCTAACCTGCTCGACGAACTCAAGCGTGACCGTCGCTGGTGCCACGGTAACCTGATGAATTTCCGCCTGTTCCTGGTCAAGGGCATGCACCCGGTTCACCGGGCAGTGTTCCTGACCGGCGTGATGTCGTACCTGTCGGCGCCGCTATGGTTCTTCTTCCTGGTGTTGTCGACGGCGCTGCTGGCCGTTAACACGCTGATGGAACCGACGTACTTCATGGAGCCGCGTCAGCTGTATCCGCTGTGGCCACAATGGCACCCGGAAAAAGCCGTCGCGCTGTTCTCCACCACGGTGGTGTTGCTGTTCCTGCCCAAGCTACTCAGCATCATCCTGATCTGGGCCAAGGGCGCGGTCGGTTTCGGTGGTCGGATCAAAGTCACGATGTCGATGCTCATGGAAGTGCTGTTCTCCATGCTGCTGGCGCCGGTGCGGATGATCTTCCACACCCGTTTCGTTCTGGCCGCGTTCCTCGGCTGGGCCGCGACCTGGAATTCGCCGCAGCGTGATGATGACTCCACGCCATGGAGCGAGGCCGTCAAACGCCATGGTCCGCAGACCTTGCTGGGCTTTTGCTGGGCGCTGCTGGTGTGCTGGCTGAATCCGAGCTTCCTGTGGTGGCTGGCGCCGATCGTCGGTTCGTTGATGCTGTCGATCCCGGTGTCGGTGATTTCCAGTCGGACCAACCTGGGCCTGAAGGCGCGCGACGAAAACCTGTTCCTGATTCCGGAAGAGCACACGCCGCCTCAAGAGCTGGTGTCTACCGATCAGTACACCCACGAGAACCGCTGGCACGCGTTGAAAGACGGGTTCGTGCGCGCGGTGGTCGATCCACAACAGAACGCACTGGCCTGCGCGTTGGCGACGTCACGCCACCGTCATGCCGAGCCAATCGAGTGGATGCGTACCGAGCGCGTGCGTCATGCGGTCAAGGGCGGTCCGGAATTGCTCGATAACAGCGAGCGTCTGGCGCTGTTGAGTGACCCGGTTGCGCTGGCTCGCCTGCATGGGCTGGTCTGGAGCGAAGGCATCACCTCATGGCTGACCGCGTGGCGAGCGTCGATCGAAGCGGATCCACACGCACCGCTGCTGCCGTTGCAGCCCGTCAGTGCCGTGACCGAGCCGACGCTTGTTCACGCGTGATTGGTCGCTGAAATAAAAGCGCCCCTGAAGCCTGACTTCAGGGGCGTTTTTTATTGCCAACACAAAACCTGTAGGAGCGCGCTTGCCCGCGATTGCGGTGTGTCAGGCACCAAGGGTGTTGGATGTACCAAAGCCATCGCGGGCAAGCGCGCTCCTACAGTTTTGGATGGCGTTTCAAACCTGAAACCTCCCCACCATCGCCTTCAAATCCTGCCCCAGCCGCGCCAGTTCCGCGCTGGACGCTGCGGTCTGTTCGCTGGCGGCGGCGGTCTGGTCCGAGATGTCACGCACGTTCAAAATGCTGCGGTTGATCTGCTCGGCCACGGCGCTTTGCTCTTCGCCGGCCGTGGCGATCTGCTGGTTCATGTTCTGAATCGTCGAGACGGTGCGGGTGATGTGCTCCAGAGCGCCACCGGCCCGGCGGCTGAGGTCAACGCTGCTGTCGGTCAAGGTGCGGCTGGCATCCAGCGCGTTGACCACCTGCTGCGTGCCGTTTTGCAAGGCAGCGATCAGCTCTTCAATCTCTTCGGTCGATTGCTGGGTGCGCTGCGCCAGGCTGCGGACCTCATCGGCCACGACCGCAAACCCGCGGCCCGCTTCACCGGCACGCGCCGCTTCGATAGCCGCGTTCAGGGCCAGCAGATTGGTCTGCTGCGAGACCGATTTGATGACGTCTAGCACGCCGCCGATCTTGTCGCTCTCGGCCTTCAGCTGACTCATCGCCTGGGTTGAATTGGTGACCTCGCAGGCCAGCCGTTCGATCTGCGCGATGGCCTCATTAACCACGCTGTCCCCCGCACGCGCCTGTTGATCGGCGGAAGAAGCCGCCTCCGACGCTTCCTCGGCATTGCGCGCCACCTCCAGCACGGTCGAGGCCATTTCGTTCATCGCGGTCGCTACCTGATCGGTTTCTTCCTTTTGGCTATTCACCCCGACGCTCGTCTGCTGCGTGACGGCCGACAGCTGCTCGGCGGCGCTGGCAATCTTGGTCACTCCCTCACTGATGCCCCCGATCAGCTGCCGCAGACTGACGGTCATCGTTTGCATGCGCTTTTGCAGCTCGCCCATTTCATCGCGGCGGTTCACCACCAGATCTTTGCTCAGGTCGCCATTGGCAATGCGTTCGGCGGCGCTCAAGGTCTGGCGCAGCGGGGCGATGATCTGCTGCGTGATCAGCCAGGCCGCCAGCAGGCCGAGGGTCATGGCCAGCCCGGCGACACTGGCCAGTGCAGTACGAGAGGCGCCGGCTTCGCTGTCACGGCGAGCGCTCTGCAGGGTGCTCAGTTCGTTGGTCGAGGCCAGCAGCGCTTCGCCCAACGCCTCCATGCTCTCGTGGGCGGCTTCGGTCTTGATCTGAATGTCCTTGAACTGGCCCAGCTGCGTGCGGTAGTTCTGCAGCGCTTGATCCGCGCGTTTCAAGCCGGACACATTGCCGTCCGCCTGATCCTGGGAAATCTGGCCGATCTCCTTGAGTGCCTCATCAATGGCCGTGATCGCTGCCACCTCATACTTCTCCTGACCGCTGAACACGTACGCCAGCAACTCATAGCGGGCGTTCTGAATCTGCCGCCGCAGCTGAAGGATGTTGGTGAACTCATCCAGTTGTTCACGGCTGTCCTGCTCCTGACTCACGGCTTGCAACACTTCACTTTCAACCTGGCCAACGGCTTGCACCGCTTGGTCGGCGTGCTCGTTGAGCAGCAGATTGGACGCGGCGCGCTCCTTGATCAGTTGGCCGAGGTCGGTGAAGGTCTTTTCCAGCGTGCGCACGGTCTCACTCTGGCCGTTAAGCAGCTTGAGCGACTCGGCCTGATCCGCATCGGCGCGCAGCATGGCCAGATGCGCCTCGATTTCATCGAGACGGGCGACGACCCGGGCAGCGCTGTCAGGCGTGTTCTCGGTGCGGAAGGTGATGCGCTCGGCGCGCAGGTCTTTGGTCATGGCGTTGAGCTGACCGATGGCGGTGATCGATTCGGAACGCTCGATCATGGTGTCCAGCCCGTGCCAGCCGGTCAGGGCAATGGCCAGCGTGAGCACGAGCACCAGCCCGAAACCTAATGAAAGCTTGAGTTTGACGCTGGTGTTGCCCAGCGCCTGATTCATCCCTCGAAACATGGCGTATCTCCTGCGAATGACCCATCAAAGCCGCCCTGCGTGAGCAAGGCGTACGTTGAAAGCGCATCGGCAAGAGAGCGAATCGCGCGACCTGAACGGGTCGTAGGAGATTTCTGATTAGCGGGCAGGGGTGACGCGGTTCACAGATTTAGTGCCTGATCGCCACGCACACCCATGGCAAGGGTGAACACCGGTTTTGCAAGCGCTGACGAGTCCAAGAGCTATGAAATGGGGTGGACAGGTGGAACCGCTCAGCCTTGTTCATCGCGCGCTGAAAATTTTGCGGGCCCCCGCAGAGGAAGCGCTACGTAGGAATCATCTTGAAGCTACCTAGGACGCGTCCCGTTCACCTTTGGCGGGATAGAGCACACGCCGGCCTTAATTTACTGTTGCCCGCACCAGGGACGGCCACCGTGATTAAGGAAAAGGTATGAACGACAGACTCCACCGCACAGACACGCTTTGTCCAAATAAAGATGTGTATTGCGGCCCGCAGATCATGCAATGGATCGAATTCCAGCTAGTGGACGAGCAAGGGAACCCGTTGGCTAACATGCCTTACCGCGTTATCAACGAGGCCACCCGCATTGCTCTCGTTCCTGAGTTTTCAGGCCAAAGCGATGCTTCTGGGATGATTCGTCTGGACGGGTTGCATCCGTTGGCCGTCACGCTGCTGATCGCGGCCGATCCTCTGGCGCAGGTTTTGCAAACCCGGCGCTTGCGTGCTAAGCGGGCTGAGCCACACAGGCCCCGAGTGGGGGATCGCACACCGCTGTATAGCCCTCAACGCTCCGGCTTTTCGCCTATTGAACAGCAGGCTCATGCAGCCGGGCATAGCTACCACTATCTGCGTATTGGACAAGTCTGCGACCGGTTGCCGACTCTGGATCCGCCTCTGCCGGATCCCGAGCAACCTCCGCTGTATCACTTTCCGGACCGCAATTACAGTGGCTTCACTGTTGGGGACGACCAACTGGATCGCCGACACGTGCTGGAAATCTGTCCTCTACGCGCATGGTCGCTGGTGTTGCATCATCAGGCTGAGTACAGCTTGGCCAATGCCTACAACCTTGGGCTAATGAGCATCCTGGCGTACAGCACGAGCCCGATCTGAAGTATGGATCGGTCAGGCAGTTGTTTGAACAGCAATGTCTGGACCTTTCTCGCACACCTCGCGTGCAGGACGAACAACGGGACTGGCCTTGCCTGGTCGTGGATGTGCCCTTCGATGGCCGCTATACAGAAGTTGAACCGCTGGATACGAGCAAGGCTGCCCTCCCTGAAGGCAATACACAGCTGTTCTACGCCATCAGTGCTTCACAGGTCTTGGTCGCGTGGCGAGGTACTGAAATGAACGGTATCGCAGACCTCGCGGCTGATCTTACCTTTCGCCCGGTCGCGGCTGATGTAGCGGCCATGTGCGAGACGAAGGTGCCCTGCGAGGGTTTGACTCCCGAGGGCAGTGTGCATATGGGGTTTCGGGATGGGTTTGAGGTAGTGCGAAAGATTTATTCTACGAATTTGGGAGAAACACTTCCTAAAGCCGCTGAAGATAAGAGTCTTTTCATTTGCGGCCACAGCCTTGGGGGTGCGCTCGCGCTTATTCAAGCGGCATCGCTAAAAGACCTAAAACCATTGCTCTACACATATGGCATGCCACGCACCTTCACCCTAAAGGCCATCCAGTGCCTTAGCGATCTATGGCATTTCCGTCACGTCAATGACGCTGATGTGGTCCCCCGGGTCCCACCCGAAGCAGCGCTGGATAATTATCTTTACGACCTATGGGGACCCGCTGGGGTGATGATGGGGTTTAGCTGGTCTGTGCGTCAGGCACTGGCAACCGCGGTTTACAAGCACGGCGACCCGTTCAGCCATCACGGCGAAATTGCGATGTTTTACAAAGCCGAGCAACACACACAGGTTCTACAAGAGATTTATCCTGCTTATCGCGACCCGAAAGGCCGACCCTATCAACGAGCCATCGCTTACCGTTTGCAGCGGAGTACGAAGCTCTATTTAGTCCCAAGTCTTAGTGATGCGGATAACCATCAGGCCAATCAAGATCAGGAAAGCCTGATTAAATCGTTGGACGCAGAAAGCCGAGCAAAGCATTTCCCCCGTTATGGCAATCCTGACGTCAGCGGTATGCTGGGTATCGGTGATCACTTCATGTCGAAGTATCAGCCCTATATCCATGACCAGCTGATGGAATTGATCAATCCTGAACGCGAGAAGCTGCTGGACCTTCAAGACGAACGCAAAAAATTCGAACAGCAGATGAAGGAATATGACGGGCGCATTCCAGAGGACGAGTACGCCCGCAATCGCGTATTTCTCGGACTGCAAAAAATGATGGATATGGCCTTGCGCGTCACGTTACAGAGCGAAGGTGGCCCCGAAGCATTACAGCGGTTCGACAACGTCGCCCAATCCAAGGCGTTTTACGCGAAACTGATCCGATGAGCTCCTCCTCAACAATCAAGAACATAGCTCTAGGCGTTAGGGTTTCAGGGCTTTTGGTTGCTTTCAGCTTGAGCGGTTGCCGCCAGGATTACAGCCTCAACCCGCCTCCAGACAGCGAACAGGTCATTGTAACCGTCAAAGTGCCCGAAGAACTTAAAGCGGAAACTATGCAGGTGATGTATAGATCAACCCTTTGCACTTTCATTAACCACAATGCAAACGGTACGCCTTACAGTCGCGACGGCTATCAGCAAATTGAACTGGAGCCTATGCGTCAGGGAAAAACTGAGCTTTATCAAACTAAGCTGGCAATTGATGGCGGGGGTGCATGCAAATGGCGTTTGAGTAATGTGACGTTCGGCGTTGCTTATGTCTACCCGACCCGTTTTGGCGAGGACGTGAGATATGGTGCTGGAGGTGGGATGGTGGTGATTTTTGATCACAACAACTCGCCACGCGGGGGTGCAACTTGGAAAGTCGAAGGGGATTTGAATGTTCAGAAAGACTATTACCCATGGCTACACCAGAGCTTCATTGGAGGTGATAAGCAGTCTATTAGCTTGGCTGGCGAGGGTAAGATTTATTTGACGTATGAAGCAATTAACGCTCGCCATGTCTATTTCGAACCCATCTTACATTCTAATTTCGTTCTGCGTTCATTAGGGCCAAAGGAAAAGAAGGGCGGTGAATACACGTCTTACACTTATCCCGATGGCACCGTCTTCGCCGACGGTCGTAGTCATCCAAACTTTCGTAAGTTAGAGGAGATTCGGCTCAGCGCAGAAAACAAACAAGGACAGCCTGAACCCGGCCCAGGCAGTGAGTAGGCTATTTGAGTTGAGTCATTACTCATACGATCGACCACTAACCTATTCCGAGCCCTCCTGACGCAGCGTAACGCCAGCCGCGCCCACGGCAAGCGTGGGCGCGATCAGTTGTTTAAACGCGGAAACGCCCGACCAAGGTCTGCAAGTGCGTACCCAGGCGTGCCAACTCGACGCTGGACGCTGCGGTTTCTTCACTGGCGGCGGACGTTTGCTCGGAGACGTCGCGCACGTTGAGGATGCTGCGGTTGATTTCTTCGGCGGTTGCGCTTTGCTGTTCAGCGGCTGCGGCGATTTGCTGGTTCATGGCCTGGATCGCGGACACGGTCTTGGTGATGTTCTCCAGCGAGCTGCCGGCGCGACGGGTCAAGGCCACGCTGCTGACCGTCAGCTCACGGCTGTTGTCCATGATGGTCGAGACCTGTTGCGTGCCGTTCTGCAGGCCGGCAATCAGGGCTTCGATTTCTTCAGTGGATTTCTGGGTGCGCTGAGCCAGGCTGCGCACTTCATCGGCCACGACCGCAAAACCTCGCCCGGCTTCGCCTGCGCGGGCTGCTTCGATGGCCGCGTTGAGGGCCAGCAGGTTGGTTTGCTGCGCCACGGACTTGATCACGTCCAGCACGCTGCCGATCTTGTCGCTTTCGCGTTTGAGCTCGCCCATGGCCTCGGTGGAATGGCCCATTTCAGCGGCCAGGCGCTCGATCTGATCGATGGCCTCGCTGACGACCTTGTCGCCTTCGCGCGCTTGCTGGTCGGCTGCAACGGCGGCTTCAGAGGCCTCCTCGGCGTTGCGCGCCACTTCCTGCACCGTCGCCGCCATTTCATGCATGGCGGTGGCGACCTGGTCGGTCTCCACTTTCTGGCTGTTGACCCCGGCGCTGGTCTGCTCGGTGACCGCTGACAACTCTTCGGCGGCGCTTGCGATCTGGGTCACGCCGTCACTGATGCCGCTGACCAATTGGCGCAGGTTGACGGTCATGCGCTGGATGCTGCTCTGCACCTTGCCCAACTCGTCCCGGCGCTGAACATCAAGGTTGTGGGTCAAGTCGCCGGAGGCAACGCGGTCGACCGCCGCCAGGGTGTCGCGCAGGGGATGAGTGATCTGGCGGGTGATGATCCATGCGGCGATGAGGCCCAGCAGCAGCGCCAACACGGTCACGGTGATCAATGTCGTCTTGGCGCTCTCGCTGTCGGCGTCGCGTTTGACATTCTGGGAAGCGTTCAACTGGTCGCTGGTGTCGAGCAACTGTTGGCCCAGCACGTTCATCCTGTCCAGCGCCTGCCTGCTGGCCAGCTGCGCCTCTCGGTAGGCGCCGACGGCCCCGCGATAGCCTTTGAGCGCGACGGACGCACGCTGCAACTGCGGCAGGTATTGCGACGAAATTTCGCCCGCCAAGGTGTCGATCCCGGTCTGGGCATCGTCAATGGCACCCGTTGCGTTCTTCTCGAAATCCGGGTTGCCGCTGTAGGTGTAACCGCGTACCTGGAAGCGTGCCTGCTGAAGCTTTTTGCTGACGTCTACCGCACTGTTGTACTGAAGGATGTCGTCTTGCAACAGCAGAGCACCCTCGATCTTGCCGACCTCATCCACGGCAGCGTCGGCCGTTGCGCCCAGATTGACCCGAGTGGCTTCGCGGGCCTGGATAGCCTTGGCCATGTCATCAAACGCGCGTCGATAGTCAGCGGCGGCCTGCGTTTGTGCATCCAGTCGCTTGAGGTCGTCAACGCCAGTAATGCTCGCCCGCGCCGTCTTTACCGCAGCATCGAGCTGATCGAGTGTTTTGATTACCTCGGCGGCAGCTTCGGGAGTGAATTTCGCGTCATAGACCATCCGCGCGATGCGCAGCTCAAGGGTGCTTTCGCTGACCTGCGAGATATTGCCCAGCTTGTCGCCTCGCACGATCACCGAGTTCACACCGGACCAGCCGGCAAGCATGGTGATCACCGTGAGCAGGAGCACAAGGCCAAAGCCGATACCCAGCTTGAGACTGACACTTGCATTGGCAAGACGTTGGGCAAACCAGCGAGTCATGATGATTCCTTCAGCAGTGTTGTCGTTGATGTCTGTGCATCGGCGCCGGGCGGCGGAACTGAAGGGCTGTGGACGATTACCGGATGAAGCGTGCTTGTGAAATGGGGCGTTGACGCAGAACGGTGGGAGGGAGCTTGCTCGCGATCGCTGTACATCCGGGACATATCAGGGAAGTGACACGCCGCATCGCGAGCAAGCTCCCTCCCACAAAAATTTGCGTGGGCTCGGCATCGGGGAGGCTGCCGGGATCCTTGTTGGAGTATGGCTTTGCCTGCAAAGGGGTCAGAACAGGCGCGAGAGGAGGGCGGTGACGGCTGTTTCGACGCGCAGGATGCGTTCACCGAGTTGCACCGGTTGCAGCCCGGCCTTGCGCAACAGCTCGACTTCGTAGGGTATCCAGCCACCTTCGGGGCCGATGGCCAGGGTGACGGGTTGTTCAACCGCGCGGGGACACGCCGGGAAATCACCGGGGTGACCGACCAGGCCTAACGTGCCCTCGACCAGCGCAGGCAGCCGGTCCTCGACGAAGGGCTTGAAGCGCTTCTCGATGACGATCTCAGGCAGCACGCTGTCCCGGCCCTGTTCCAGGCCCAGAATCAGTTGCTCACGAATCGCCTCAGGTTCCAGAAACGGCGTCTGCCAGAAGCTCTTCTCGACGCGGTAGCTGTTGAGCAGGACGATTTTAGGCACACCCATGGTGGCAACGGTCTGAAACAACCGACGCAGCATCTTGGGCCGTGGCAGCGCCAATAGCAGCGTCAGCGGCAGCTTGGCAGGCGGCGGATCATCAAAGCTGACGGACAGCTCGGCTTCCTGGGGCTCGAGCCGAAGCACCGCGGCGCTGCCCATCAAGCCGCCCACTCGCCCGACACGCAGGGTGTCGCCCACCACTGAGCGGTGGACGTCCTGCATGTGCTTGAAGCGGCGATCGCGCAAAACGACGCGATCCGCCGCGATGAAGTCAGCGTCTTCCAGTAGCAGCAGATTCACAACTGAGTCGCTGGCGGCTGATCCTGTTTGTCTTTCTCGTCCTGTGCGTCTTCAGCGGCCTTGTCGTCCTCATGATCACCGCGCTTGGTGATCATCGAGCTGCAGAGCACCCCGATTTCGAACAACAGCCACATCGGCACCGCGAGCAGTGTCTGGGAGAAGATGTCCGGCGGCGTCAGGATCATTCCGACCACGAAGCAGCCGATCACCACATACGGGCGAATCTTCTTCAGGTATTTGACGTCGACGATGCCGATCCACACCAGCAGCACGACGGCCACCGGAATCTCGAACGCCACGCCAAAGGCAAAGAACAGCGTCATGACGAAGTCCAGATAACTGGCGATGTCCGTCATCATCGACACCCCTTCGGGGGTCACGCTGGCGAAGAAGTGGAAGATCAGCGGGAAGACCAGGTAATACGCGAACGCCATGCCCGCGTAGAACAGCACGATGCTGGACACCAGCAATGGCACGGCGACGCGTTTTTCGTGCTTGTACAGACCGGGTGCGATAAAGCCCCAGACCTGATGAAGGATCACCGGCATCGCGAGGAACAGCGCCACCATCATCGTCAGTTTGAACGGCGTGATGAAGGGCGATGCGACGTCGGTCGCGATCATCGTCGCGCCTTCGGGCAGGAACACCCGAAGCGGTGCCGACACGAAGGTGTAGATCTTCTGGGTGAAGTAGAACAGGCAGCCGAAGATCACGAAGATCGCCAACACGCACCGCAGCAGGCGCGAACGCAGTTCAGTGAGGTGCGAGATCAGCGGCATTTGCTGGTCGTTTTCCGGGATATTGCTCATGGGGCTCGCGGTGGCAATGACGAATCGTTGGCGGAAGGCGCACGTTGCACCGGCACGGGAGGGACAGGCGCCGGTTCGGCAGCAGGGCCCGGATGGACAGGTTCGGCGTTCACCGACGCGGTTTCAGCCGGCGCTGCCGGGCCTATGTCGGCGCTGTGCGGCGCGGGGGTCGGCGTGGGAAGAATCGGCGCAGGAAGAATCGGCGCAGGCGGCGCTGCGGTGACCGGCAATGGCGTATCGACCACCGGTGAACTCGCGGGCGGCGTCTGCGGCGCAACGGGTTCGGTCGGCGTGTGCTGCGGCGAGAGAATCTTGCGCGCTTCCTGCTCCATCGAGAGGATGTGTTCGTTATGCAACTGACGGCGAATCTCGTCAGCGCCAATTTCGCGTTCAACTTCCTGTTTGATCGCATTGAAGCTGCGTTTCAAGCGCCCGACCCAGAGCCCGGCTGTACGTGCTGCGCCCGGCAAACGCTCGGGGCCCAGCACCAGCAGGGCCACGAGCCCGACGAGCAGCAGTTCAGAGAAGCTGATACCAAACATGCGTCACGACCTAGTCTTTGCGAATGGGCTCTTCGACTTTATGCGCTTGCGCGTCGATGGTGTGTGGCTGGTTCAACGGCGAAGACGCCGGGGTGTGCGGCTGGGGTTGTGGCTGAACCGGTGGTTGTTCCGGGGTTTTCTCTTCGTCGCTCATGGCCTTGCGAAAGCCTTTGATCGATTCGCCAACGTCAGTGCCAAGGCCTTTGAGCTTCTTGGTGCCGAATACCAGCACGACCACGATCAGAATGACGATCCAGTGTTTCCAGTCAAAAATACCCATGACGCGTTCCTCGTAATAAATTCAGAGCCCGTAAGCGTGAGTGTTCATTCAGCCGAACGAGCAGCCTTTTCGTCGTGACCGGACAGCCCGAAACGGCGATCCAGTTCGTCAAGCACGGCCTGTGGATGTTGGCCCAGTGACGCAAGCATCACCAGGCTGTGGAACCAGAGGTCGGCGGTTTCATAAATGACATCGCTGCAATCGCCACTGATGGCGGCGTCCTTGGCGGCGATGATCGTTTCAACCGACTCTTCGCCGACTTTTTCCAGAATCTTGTTCAAGCCCTTGTGATACAGACTGGCGACGTAAGAGCTGTCGGCAGCCGCGCCTTTGCGTGCTTCGAGCACGTCAGCAAGACGGGACAAGGTATCAGTCATGTTCAGTGTCCTGCTTGATAAATGGCATCGGGGTCTTTGAGCACCGGGTCCACGGTCTTCCACCCTGCGTCATCGTATACGCGATAGAAGCAGCTTTCACGGCCGGTGTGGCAAGCGATGCCGCCGATCTGTTCAACCATCAGGATGATGACGTCGGCGTCACAGTCCAGACGCAGTTCGTGCAGCTTTTGTACGTGGCCGGATTCTTCGCCCTTACGCCACAGCCTGGCACGGGAGCGCGACCAGTAGATGGCGCGATTTTCTGCGGCGGTCAGGCTCAAGGCTTCGCGGTTCATCCAGGCCATCATCAACACGCGCCCGGTTTTGTGATCCTGGGCAATCGCCGGCACCAGGCCGTCGCTGTTCCAGTGAATCTCGTCCAGCCAGTCTTTCATCGTCGGCTCCGGCCGCTCTATCGAAGGGTTAGTGTGCCAGCGGTCCGCGCCGATGGCTATCGGCGAACGACCAGATACAGACCGGCCACCAGCATGATCCAGGTCGGCACGGCATTCAATGCGGCCCATTCGGCGCCCGATTGCACGTGGGCCGAGGCCATCACCGCGCCACCCGCCAGCAACGCAGCGCCGATCAGTCGCAACGCCCAGTGATCGCCGCGCTCCCGCCAGGGTGGGGGCGGATCGTAACGATGGGGCTGCGACATGCGCTCCAGCAAATCCCGGGTCATGCCGGCCAGATGCGGGATCTGCTCGACCTGGGATTGCAGGTTGCCCAGCAGGGTTTTAGGGCTGACCCGCTCGCGCATCCAGCGTTCTAGAAATGGCTGGGCGGTGGTCCACAAATCCAGGTCCGGGTACAGCTGACGGCCCAGGCCTTCGATGTTGAGCAGGGTTTTCTGCAGCAGCACCAGTTGCGGCTGGACTTCCATGTTGAAGCGGCGTGCAGTCTGGAACAGACGCATCAACACCTGGCCGAAGGAAATGTCTTTCAGCGGTTTTTCGAAGATGGGTTCGCACACGGTACGGATCGCGGCTTCGAATTCATTGAGCTTGGTTTCCGCCGGCACCCAGCCCGAATCGATGTGCAGCTGGGCGACACGCCGATAATCGCGCTTGAAGAACGCGAACAGGTTGCGCGCCAGATAGTCCTGGTCCTCAGGCGTAAGGCTGCCGACGATCCCGCAATCGATGGCGATGTACATCGGGTTCCACGGCTTGACGTTGCTGACGAAGATGTTGCCAGGGTGCATGTCGGCGTGGAAAAAGCTGTCGCGAAACACCTGGGTGAAGAACAACTCGACGCCGCGCTCGGCGAGCATTTTCATGTCGGTGCGCTGGTCGGCGAGGGTGGCCAGATCGGTGACCTGAACGCCGTAGATGCGCTCCATCACCAGCACTTTCGGCCGGCACCAGTCCCAGTAGACCTGCGGCACGTAGAGCAGGTCCGAGCCTTCGAAATTGCGTCGCAGCTGGCTGGAGTTGGCCGCTTCGCGCAGCAGGTCGAGTTCGTCGTAGATGGTTTTTTCGTAATCGAGGACCACGTCCACCGGGTGCAACAGCCGCGCATCGGCGGACAGGCGCTCAGCGATACGGGCCAGAATGAACAGCCACGCCAGGTCAGAGCCGATGATCGGCTTGAGGCCCGGACGCACGACCTTGACCACCACTTCCTCACCGGTCTTGAGCTGAGCCGCATGCACCTGCGCCACCGACGCCGAGGCCAGCGGCTCGACATCAAACCGGCTGAACACCTGGCTGATCTTCGCGCCCAACTGAGATTCGATCAGGTCGATGGCTTTCTGCGACTCGAACGGTGGCACCCGGTCCTGCAGCCGCATCAGCTCGTCGGCGATGTCTTCGGGCAACAGGTCGCGGCGGGTCGACAGCAACTGGCCGAACTTGATGAAGATCGGGCCGAGGTCCTGCAATGCCAGCCGCAGGCGTGCGCCGCGTGACAGCTCGCTTTTGCGGCGCGGCAGCCAGCGCCACGGCAACACATAGCGCACCGCCAACAGCCACCACGGCAGCGGCAAAGCGAACAGCAGGTCATCGAGGCGGTAGCGGATTACGACGCGCTGGATGCGAAACAGACGGCGGACGGCAAGCAGGCTCATGCGTTATCGCTGGATTGGAGGGATTGGGCGAGGCGTTCGAAGCGGGCTTCGAGGCGTTCGAGGTCTTGTTTGGTCTGGTCGATTTCGGCGAAGCGCGCTTCGGCCTCGCGTTTGCCGACCAGCGCGCGTGATTCTTCGCTCAGGTATTCGCCCAGGTTACGGCTCAGGCTTGCGGCGGTGTCACGGGTCCAGTTCGCGCGGCTGCGCACATGCGCGCCGATCAGCGGGCTGGCAACCGGGCCGAGCCAGCGCGACAGCTCGTATTCCCAGTCCAGATCCAGGTCCTGCAGCACACCCACCAAGTCCAGGAGGACACCGCTCTCACCGTCGAGCTCGACGTCCGGGCCGTGCAGCACGGCCGTTTTGTCCTTGCTCAGCGCCAGACGCACCAGGCTGGCGGCGGGCGCGCGCAAGGTGCAGTCGGCGCCGGCGTCCCAGTTGGACGCCAGCATCAAGCCGTCGTCGCTGGGCAGGATGAACAGCTGGAACGCCGGGCTGGTACAGACTACGGCGATCACTTTGCCGCTGAGCCGATCAAGGCGCGGCAACGCGGTGCTGTCCATGCGCAGCACGCGGTTGATGCCGTATTCGGCACTTGCAAGCAGGCCGCGAAGCAGCATCAGGGCTTGATGCCGCGGTGCAGGGCAACGATGCCGGAGGTCATGTTGTGGTACGTCACGCGGTCGAACCCGGCATGAACCATCATCGCCTTGAGGGTTTCCTGGTCCGGGTGCATGCGGATCGATTCAGCCAGGTAGCGATAGCTTTCGGAGTCGTTGGTGATCAGCTTGCCGGCCAGCGGCATGAAGGCGAACGAGTAAGCGTCGTAGATCTTGGACATGATCGGGTTGGTCGGCTTGGAGAACTCCAGTACCAGCAAACGACCGCCCGGCTTGAGTACGCGCAGCATCGACGCGATGGCGTCTTCCTTGTGGGTGACGTTGCGCAGGCCGAAGGCGATGGTGACGCAGTCGAAATAGTTGTCCGGGAAGGGCAGCTTTTCAGCGTCGGCCTGGACGAAGCTCATGTTGCCGGCGACGCCGCGGTCCAGCAGGCGGTCGCGACCGACACGCAGCATGGACTCGTTGATGTCGGCCAGTACGACTTCGCCGGTGGGGCCGACCAGGTGCGAGAACTTTTTCGCCAGATCGCCCGTGCCGCCCGCGATATCGAGGACGCGGTTACCGACGCGCACGCCGGACAGTTCGATGGTGAAGCGCTTCCACAGGCGGTGCATGCCGCCGGAAAGCACGTCGTTCATCAGGTCATACTTGGCGGCAACGGAGTGAAAAACCTCAGCCACTTTGTCGGCTTTCTGGTTTTCAGGGACGGTTTTGTAACCGAAATGGGTGGTGGGTTCGGCATCGCTGCCTTTGCGCGGATCATTCATATCGCTGTCACCGGAATAAAGTGCGGCCATTCTAATCGCCGGGGCTGGCTTTGTCTTGACAAGGCTTGCGGCGAACAGTTTCTTCGCTGTGAGCCGCTGGTATAGTGCGCCCACGATTTACCCCTAAAGGAGTCCCTGAATGGCCCGAATTACCGTTGAACGCGCCCATTCTCTGGGCAAGGACAAAGCCCGGGAAAAGGCCGAGGTCATGCTGCAAAAACTGTCGGACAAATATGGCATCGCCCACGAATGGGAAGGTGACACGGTCGCCCTGGAAGGCAAGGGCGCCAAAGGCACGGTCGACGTTGAAGACGAGCTTGTACGGGTCAACATCGAGCTGAATTTTTTCCTGTCGGCCATGAGCGGATCGATCCAGACCGAGGTCGAGAAGCAGCTGGATAAAGTCCTGTTCACAACATCAGCTTGATGACCTGCTCGGAAGGGTCGCGGGTTTTACCGGCGGCTTTCAATTCGGCCAGGTAGTCCTCCCACAGCGCCTCCTGGCGTTGCGCCAATTGGTAGAGATATTCCCAAGTGAACAGCCCGCTGTCATGACCGTCGTCGAAGGTCAATTTCAGTGCGTACTGACCGGCCGGCTCCACCTTGCTCAGCCCGACGCCCAGCTTGCCGAACTGCAGAATCGGATTGCCATGGCCCTGCACCTCAGCCGATGGCGAATGCACTCGCAGGAATTCGGCAGGCAGGTGGTATTCCTCGCCGTCGCCGTATTTCAGCGTGAGGGTTTTGGAGGCTTTGTGCAGCTGGATGGCGGTGGGGAGTTTGGTCATGGGTGATTGACTCAAGCGTGCGCGGCAACCATGGTCCTTGTAGGAGTGAGCTTGCTCGCGATGTGATCTGTCAGACGATGATTAGTCGATCTGGACTGGCGCATCGCGAGCAAGCTCACTCCTACAGGAGGGTGCGACTTAGAGGATATACCGCGACAGATCTTCGTCCGCCGCCAGCTCGCCCAAGTGGCTATTGACGTATTCAGCGTCGATCCTGATGGTCTCGGCGTCCTGTGCGCTGGCCAGGTCGCCGGCGCTGAAGGACACCTCTTCCAGCAGGCGTTCGAGCAGCGTATGCAGTCGACGGGCACCGATGTTCTCGGTCTTTTCGTTCACTTGCCAGGCAATCTCGGCCAGACGCTTGATGCCTTCAGGCAAGAACTCGATGTTCAGGCCTTCGGTCTTCAGCAGCTCGCGATATTGTTCGGTGAGCGACGCATGAGGTTCGCTGAGAATGCGCTCGAAGTCCTGCGGGCTCAGTGCCTTGAGTTCGACGCGGATCGGCAGACGGCCTTGCAGCTCAGGTACCAGATCGCTCGGCTTGCTCAAGTGGAACGCGCCGGAAGCGATGAACAGGATGTGGTCAGTCTTGACCATGCCCAGCTTGGTATTGACCGTGCAGCCTTCGATCAGCGGCAGCAGATCGCGCTGCACGCCTTCACGGGACACGTCGGCGCCACCCACATTGCCGCGCTTGGCGACTTTGTCGATCTCGTCGATAAACACGATGCCGTGCTGCTCGACCGCTTCCAGCGCTTTGGCTTTCAGCTCTTCGTCGTTGACCAGGCGACCCGCTTCTTCGTCGCGCACCAGTTTCAGCGCTTCCTTGACCTTCAGCTTGCGGCTCTTCTTCTTGCCCTTGCCCATGTTGGCGAAAAGGCTCTGCAGCTGGTTGGTCATTTCTTCCATGCCAGGCGGCGCGGAAATATCGACACCGGCCATTTCAGCCACTTCGATTTCGATTTCCTTGTCGTCCAGCTGCCCTTCGCGCAGGCGTTTGCGGAACAGCTGACGGGTGTTGGTATCCGACGGCGACGCTTCATCCTGGAAGCCGCGAGCGGGCGGCAGCAGCGCGTCGAGGATGCGGTCTTCGGCGGCGTCTTCGGCGCGATGGCGGACCTTGACCATTTCCTGTTCCCGCAGCAGCTTCATGGCCGCATCAGCGAGGTCACGGATGATGGACTCGACATCGCGGCCCACATAGCCGACTTCGGTGAACTTGGTGGCTTCGACTTTGATGAACGGCGCATTGGCCAGCTTGGCCAGGCGACGGGCGATTTCGGTTTTACCGACACCGGTAGGGCCGATCATCAGGATGTTCTTGGGCGTGACTTCGACGCGCAGCTCTTCGGGCAGCTGCATCCGGCGCCAGCGATTACGCAGCGCAATGGCGACGGCGCGCTTGGCATCGTCCTGGCCGATGATATGGCGATTGAGTTCGTGGACGATTTCACGGGGAGTCATGGACATGATTTTCAATGGACCTGGGGTGCGAAAAGGCGTGGCAGGCCGCGACCAGGCGCGGCCAGTGCCAGACGCTTATTCAGCGAGGTCCTGCTCCTCAATGGTGATGTTGTGGTTGGTGAACACGCAGATGTCGCCGGCGATGTGCAGCGCGGTTTCGGCGATTTCACGGGCAGACAGCTCGGTTTTCAGCAGCAGGGCGCGGGCAGCGGCTTGAGCGAACGCGCCGCCTGAGCCCATGGCGATCAAGCCGTCTTCAGGTTCGACTACGTCGCCGTTGCCGGTGATGATCAACGACGCGTCTTTGTTGGCGACTGCCAGCATGGCTTCCAGACGACTCAGGGAACGGTCGGTGCGCCACTCTTTGGCGAGCTCGACGGCGGCGCGGATCAGATGGCCCTGGTGCTTTTCCAGCTGGCCTTCAAAGCGCTCGAACAAGGTGAAGGCGTCGGCGGTGGCACCGGCGAACCCGGCGATGACTTCGCCGTGGTACAGGCGACGGACTTTCTTCGCGTTGCCTTTCATGACGGTGTTGCCCAGGGAAACCTGGCCGTCGCCCGCCATGACGACTTTGCCGTGGCGGCGCACTGAAACGATGGTGGTCAAGGGGAGAGTCTCCACGCTGCGGGGCGAAAATGCCCTGATGCAAACTCATATGGGGGTGGGGGCGGGTTTTTCAACTGCTGAGGGGGATGGGGGATGAATGGTGGGACGATCCAGGGATCGCTTCTGCCGAAGGCGTGGGAGCTGGCTTGCCTGCGATCTGGCGCGCAGCGGCAGTAAATCCGGCAACCGTAGAACTTCAGGTTAATCGCGGTGGCAGCTATTACGACCGGTTCCCGGTCGATCGTCAGCAAGCTGGACTCCCACGCCCTCCGGGCAGAATCAAAGGCAGTAATGCGGCGTGACGCGCACGCCGCATTGCGCTTACCGACTCTGTCGCTGCTGAAGGAGCAAATTGCTGAAACCACCACCCGCCAGTTGTTTCTGCGCAATGGTCAGTTGTTCGCGGTTGCTGAAGGGGCCGACCAGCACGCGGTACCAGGTTTCGTCCTTCACCGTGCCGGATTCAACGGTTGCCGTCTGGCCGAGGAGAATAATCTGCGCGCGCACTTTTTCGGCGTCGGCCTGCTTGCGGAACGAGCCGGCTTGCAGGAAGAACGTGATCACCGCCGCAGGTTTCGCCACTGGTGGCGCAGGAGGCGGCGTCAAGCCACTGAGCGCGGCCTGGGCACGGGCGGTGTCGATCTTGGCCGCCACCTCCGGCGTCACCGGCGTGGTGGGGGCGACCACCGGCGACGGCGTCTTCTCCGGCACCGCTTCATTGGGCACGATCACTTCCGATTCCGGCAGGAGCGTGTAGAAGTCATATTTGGGCTTGACCGGCGCCGTCGGGCTTGGCGGCGTTTTGTTGGCTTCGGCGATCTTGGCGGCTTTGGCATCAGCGCGCACGCGCTTGATGTCATCGCCCCCGGGTTCCAGCTTCATGAGGAAAACGACGAAAGCACCGACCGTCAGGCCGATTGCCATCCATACCCATCCCGGGATCGGCTGCTTCGCGGGTGCCTGATAACGGCTGGCGCCGCGCTTGGGAGCCGGTTTCTTTTTAACTGCCAACTTACATACGCTCCAGAGTGTCGAGACCCAAGAGTTCCAGGCCTTTCTTGAGGGTGCGGCCGGTCAGGGCAGCGAGACGCAAACGACTTTGTTGTTGCTCGGGGTTTTCGGCGCCGAGGATCGGGCAGTTCTCATAGAAACTCGAGAACAGACCGGCCAGGTCGTAGAGGTAGGCGCACAGCACGTGAGGCGTGCCTTTCTCGGCGACGTTGTTGAGGGTCTCGCCGAACTGTGCAAGCCGCGCGGCCAGTTCCTGCTCCTGCGGCGCATCGAGCATGATCTGACCTTTGCTTTCGTCGAACGCAGCGCCGAGCTTGCGGAACACCCCACTCACGCGGGTATAGGCATACAGCAGATACGGCGCTGTGTTGCCTTCGAAGCTGAGCATCTGATCGAAGTTGAAGCTGTAGTCGCTGGCGCGGTGCTTGGACAGGTCAGCGTATTTCACGGCACTGATGCCAACCACCTTGGCGATGCTGCGCAGTTCGTCTTCGGCGACTTCCGGGTTTTTCTCTTTCACCAGCGTGTAGGCGCGTTCTTCGGCTTCGTCGAGCAGGTCGACCAGCTTCACGGTGCCGCCGTCGCGGGTCTTGAACGGACGGCCATCGGCGCCATTCATGGTGCCGAAGCCCATGTGCTCCATCTGCATGCCGTTGGTGACAAAGCCTGCGCGGCGCGCCACTTCGAACACCTGCTGGAAGTGCAGGGCCTGACGCTGATCGACGAAGTACAAGGCGCGGTCGGCCTTCAAGACGTTGCTGCGGTAACGGACGGCCGCCAGATCAGTGGTCGCGTACAGATAACCGCCGCCAGCCTTTTGCACGATCACCGGCAACGGCGTGTCATCGGCGGTTCTGAATTCTTCGAGGAATACGCACTGGGCGCCGTTGCTCTCGACCAGCAAGCCGGCTTTTTTCAGGTCGGCGACGACGTTGGCCAAATCGTCGTTGTAGGCGCTTTCGCCCATCACATCCTTGGGCGTGAGCTTGACGTTGAGCCGCTCGTAGACTTGCTGACAGTGCGACAGGGAAATGTCCTTGAACCGGGTCCACAGGCTCAGGCATTCGGCGTCACCGGCTTGCAGCTTGACCACCAGACCGCGCGCGCGCTCGGCGAACTCCGGGGATTCGTCGAAGCGGCCTTTGGCGGCGCGGTAGAAGTCTTCAAGGTCCGCCAGTTCGTCGCTGGTGGCCGGGGTTTCCTGCAAGTACGCCAGGAGCATGCCGAACTGCGTGCCCCAGTCGCCCACGTGGTTCTGCCGAATCACGGTGTCGCCGAGAAACTCCAGCACGTTGGCCACACCGTCGCCGATGATCGTCGAGCGCAGGTGGCCGACGTGCATTTCCTTGGCGAGGTTGGGGGCGGACAGATCGACCACCACGCGCTGAGCGGGGCTGACCTTGCGCACTGACAGGGTGGCGTCGGCCAGTGCGGTGTCCAGGCGGGCGGCCAGGGCCTGGGTGTTCTGGAAAAAATTGAGGAAGCCGGGACCGGCGATTTCGACCTTGCTGATCTGCTCGTCAGCGGGCAGCGCGGCGATGAGTTTTTCGGCCAGATCACGCGGCTTCATGCCTGCGGGTTTGGCCAGCATCATGGCGATGTTGCTGGCGAAGTCGCCGTTTTTCTTGTCCCGAGCGTTCTCCACCTGAATCGCTGGCGTCAGCCCTTCCGGCAAGACGCCATCAATGACGAGTTGGCTCAAGGCGTGTTGAATCAGCTGGCGAATGGTGTCTTTCATGATGCTCTCTTCGACCGCAAGCGCGGCAGCGCTTGATGCGCGGGTGGAAAAACGGGGCATTATCCGTTGCCGGAGCCACCTTGCCAACCGCGTTGGATGTGCGGTTGGCCATACGATGTCAATTGTAGGAGCGCGCTTGCCCGCGATCATGTCGTGTCAGCCACCGGAAATAGCGCATGTGCCGACGCGTTCGCGGGCAAGCGCGCTCCTACAGATTTTGCATTTAATACAAATCCACCGGATCCACATCCAGCGACCACCTGACCTGCCGACCGCTGGGCATGTTCTCCAGCGCGAGCAGCCAGGTCGCCAGCAGTTTGTGCAGCGGCGCGCGGGCGTTGGCCTGCACCAGCAGTTGCGCGCGATACCGTCCGGCGCGGCGCTCCATGGGTGCAGGCACCGGGCCCAGCAGCTCGATCCCGCCCAGCGCCATGTCCAGCAACAGCTGTTCGGCTTGCGCGCAGGCTTCGTCCAGAAACCCCTCGGCCTGGCCGGGCTTGTGCGCTTCGGCCCGCAACAGCGCCAGGTGCGAAAACGGCGGCAATCCGGCCGCCCGGCGTTCGCTCAGGGCCTGTTCGGCGAAGGCGAAATAACCTTGTTCGGTGAGCTGAATCAATAGCGGGTGCTCGGCCAGGTGCGTCTGGATAATCACTCGCCCCGGCTCTTCGGCGCGACCGGCGCGGCCGGCAACCTGGACAATCAACTGCGCCATGCGCTCGCTGGCGCGGAAATCACCGGAGAACAACCCGCCGTCTGCGTCGAGGATCGACACCAGCGTCACCCGGGGAAAGTGGTGCCCTTTGGCGAGCATCTGCGTGCCGACCAGAATGCACGGATTGCCCTTCTGGATGGTGGCGAACAACTGATTCATCGCGTCCTTGCGCGAGGTACTGTCGCGATCGACCCGCAGCACCGGGTAGTCCGGGAACAGAATCGCCAACCGCTCTTCGGCACGCTCGGTGCCCGCACCGACGGGCCGCAGATCAACCTTGCCGCACGACGGGCAATTTCGCGGCACCCGCTCGACATGGCCGCAATGGTGGCAGCGCAGTTCGCCGGAGCGTTGATGCACGGTCATGCGCGCATCGCAGCGGGTGCATTCCGACAACCAGCCGCAGTCGTGGCACAGCAGCGTCGGCGCAAAGCCACGGCGGTTGAGAAACACCAGGACCTGCTGACCGGCGGCCAGGGTCTGTCCGATGGCCTGCTGCATGGGGCCGGAAATGCCGCTGTCCAGCGGACGGCTCTTCACATCCAGACGCAGGAAGCGCGGCTGCTGGGCGCCGCCGGCGCGCTGATTCAGGCGCAGGAGCGCGTACCGGCCGGTGTAGGCGTTGTGCAGGCTCTCCAGCGACGGGGTGGCCGAGCCCAGCACGATGGGAATGTCTTCCTGTCGCGCACGCACCAATGCCAGGTCCCGGGCGTGATAACGCAACCCTTCCTGCTGTTTATAGGAACCGTCGTGTTCTTCATCAATGATGATCAGGCCGGGGCTCTTCATCGGCGTGAACAGTGCCGAACGCGTACCGATGATGATATCGGCCTCGCCGTCCCGCGCCGCCAGCCAGGCATCCAGCCGGTCGCGGTCATTCACGTTGGAATGCACGAGGGCGATGCGCGCGTTGAAGCGCTGCTCAAAGCGCGCGAGGGTCTGCGGGCCGAGGTTGATTTCCGGGATCAGCACCAGCGCCTGCTTGCCCGCCTCAAGGGTTTCGCGGATCAGCTGAAGATAGACCTCGGTCTTGCCGCTGCCTGTGACGCCTGCCAGCAGCGACGCATGAAAGCTGCCGAAGCCGGCGCGGATGGCCTCGTACGCCGCACGCTGCTCGGGGTTGAGTGGCAGCTCCGGTTGCGCCAGCCAGCGCTCGTGACGCTCGGCCGGCTTGTGGCAGCGCACCTCGACCTGCACCAACTCCTTGGCCAGCAGCAGATTCAGGCTTTCGCGATTGAGCATCAGCTTGCTGAGTAACTGATGGGCGACTCCGTGCGGGTGCTGGGCCAGTGTCGTCAGCGCTTCTTTTTGCTTCGGCGCGCGCGCGATCCGCGGGTCGTCGAGGCTGGCGTTCGGCGCGACCTGCCAGAACCGCTCCTGCCGAGACTCGGCCGGCTCGCCCTGACGTAGCAGCACCGGCAGCGCCCAGCTCAAGGTGTCGCCCAGGCTGTGCTGATAGTACTGGGCGGTCCACAGGCACAGCTTGAACAGCGCCGGTGGCAGCGGGGCTTCACTGTCCAGCACGACGATGGCGGGTCGCAGCTTGTCCGCAGGCACTTCGCTGTGATCAGTGACTTCCACCAGAATCCCGATCATCTCCCGTCGCCCGAACGGCACTCGCACACGCATGCCCGGTTGCAGGTCGCCGCTCGATACCCCGTCCGGTGCCCGGTAGTCGAACAGGCGGCGCAGGGGCGAGGGCAGGGCGAGGCGCAAGATGGCGTCGGGCACGCGGGGGATATCCTGTTACGGAGTATGACGAAGGGCGCGATCTTAGCAGACGGTCGGTGTAAACGTTGGCTTGCGTGCTTTGCAATGTCTGGTACTATGCGCGGCCTAATTCCGTGCGGTATTCAACAATAGTGTTGGGTGGCGGCACGATAGCCTGAGGAAGTATCCATGAAAGCTGATATCCATCCAGTTTACGAAGCCATTGACGCAACCTGCAGCTGCGGCAATGTCATCAAAACCCGTTCCACACTGGCCAAGCCTCTGAGCCTGGACGTGTGCAATGAGTGCCACCCGTTCTACACCGGCAAGCAAAAGACTCTGGACGTTGGCGGTCGTGTCGACAAGTTCAAGTCGCGTTTCGGTGCTTTCGGCGCAACCAAAGCTCCTGCTGCAGAGTAAGGTTGGTCGTTCTGGAGTTTCCAATGGGTTTCTCCAGGCTGCTTAAAAAGGCGTCCCTCGCGGGCGCCTTTTTTATGTCCGCGATTTGGCTTCAGGCGGCTCATGCCCTGTGTCCAGCCCCAGCGTCGCTGCCGGTCGCGCACGTGCAGCGCGTGGTGGATGGCGACACGGTACGTCTCGCTGACGGGCGCAGCGTTCGCATGGTCGGCATCAATGCCCCGGAAACCGGGAAGAAGGGTCAGACGGCTCAGCCATTCGCCGACGCCGCAAAGCGTCGTCTGCAAACCCTGGTGGACCAGAGCGATGGACAGGTCGGGGTGCAGGTCGGCCAGCAAGCCACGGATCACTACGGTCGAACGCTCGCCAACCTGTATGGCCGCGACGGCGCCAATCTTGAGGCTCAATTGCTGGCCGAAGGCCTGGGTTATCTGGTCGCCGTGTCGCCGAATGTCGCGCTGGTGGATTGCCAGCAAGCGGCGGAAAAGACCGCGCGGCAGGCCGGGCTCGGGCTGTGGCGCAATCCGGCGGTCCAGACGCCCGATCAGATCGATAGCGGCGGCTTTGCGCTGGTTTCGGGTCGGGTGAGTAACGTGCAGCGCAACAAGGGTGGGGTCTGGATCGAATTCCAGGGTTCGCTCGTGCTGCGGATTGCTCCCCCGCTTGAAGATGCATTCGACACCGCTATGCTTCTGCGCCTGAAGGGGCAGCAGATTGAAGCGCGGGGCTGGATTGTGGATCGTTCGCGGCGAGGGGGCCTTACGCCCGGTCAACCACGGTGGATGATGCCTATCACCCATCCTGTCATGTTGAATACGAATTCACGTTAGATTGTAGACATTTTATAGTTGTATTGTAGACACTCTATCCCGTGTACTACGTGGCTCTACGCTAAAAGTCGTAGAGTCAGGCCCTTGACACCTGTGACTCATCGGTCTTGTTAGGACTTTGTGACTTGCGTATGCTCCTCGGTCCGTCTGTCCAACAGCTAAAGCGGAACGCCCTCATGTCAGATTTGAAAACTGCCGCTCTCGAATACCACGCCCATCCTCGTCCGGGGAAACTGAGCGTCGAACTCACCAAAGCCACCGCCACCGCGCGGGATCTGTCATTGGCTTACAGCCCGGGTGTTGCCGAGCCGGTCCGCGAAATCGCCCGCGACCCTGAGCTGGCGTACAAATACACCGGCAAGGGGAACCTGGTTGCGGTCATCTCCGACGGCACCGCGATTCTCGGCCTGGGTAACCTCGGCCCGCTGGCGTCCAAGCCTGTGATGGAAGGCAAGGGCGTGCTGTTCAAGCGCTTCGCCGGCATCGACGTGTTCGACATCGAAGTCGATTCCGAAAGCCCGCAAGCCTTCATCGACACCGTCAAGCGCATCTCCATTACCTTCGGCGGCATCAACCTGGAAGACATCAAGGCGCCTGAGTGCTTTGAGATCGAAAAGGCCCTGATCGAACAGTGCGACATCCCGGTGTTCCACGATGACCAGCACGGCACGGCCATCGTGACTGCCGCCGGCATGATCAACGCACTGGAAATCGCCGGCAAAACCCTGGAGTCGGCGAAGATCGTCTGCCTGGGCGCTGGCGCTGCGGCCATCTCCTGCATGAAGTTGCTGGTGAGCATGGGCGCGAAGATCGAAAACATCTTCATGATCGATCGCAGCGGTGTGGTCCACGCAGGCCGCACCGACCTGAACCAGTACAAGGCCCAGTTCGCGCATTCGACCGAGAAGCGTACCCTGGCTGACGCACTGGAAGGCGCTGACGTGTTCGTTGGCCTGTCCGGTCCGAACTTGTTGAGCGCTGAGGGCCTGAAATCCATGGGCGCCAACCCGATCGTGTTCGCCTGCTCGAACCCCGATCCGGAAATTGCCCCGGAACTGGCGCACGCCACCCGTGACGACGTGATCATGGCGACCGGCCGTTCGGACTATCCGAACCAGGTCAACAACGTGTTGGGCTTTCCGTTCATCTTCCGTGGCGCGCTGGACGTTCGCGCCAAGCGCATCAACGAAGAGATGAAGATCGCCGCCGCCAACGCCCTGCGCGAACTGGCCAAGCTGCCCGTGCCACAGGAAGTGTGCGACGCCTACGGTGGTATCAAGCTGGAATTCGGTCGTGAGTACATCATCCCGAAACCCATGGACAGCCGCCTGCTGGGCCTGATCTCTGATGCCGTTGCCAAGGCAGCCATCGAGACCGGTGTCGCGACCCTGCCGTATCCGAAACACTACCCGCTGACCAGCGTGGATGATGTGTTTAACGGCTAAAAGCAGTCGCCCATAAAAAACCCCGGCCAATAGCCGGGGTTTTTTATTGGGTGATGATGTGGCGAATGTAGGAGCGCGCTTGCCCGCGATGGCGTCAGCACATCCTTTAAAGATGGCGACTGACAGACCGCAATCGCGGGCAAGCGCGCTCCTACAGAGCGCAGGTCAGAACAGGTCTATCGGCGCGCCTTCGTCGGCTGGCAGCGGACTGCCCGGCGCAGGTGCGCCGCCCATCTCGTTCATGCTGGGTGGCGTGTCTTCGCTTTTGAACAGCTCGAAGAACGCGTTCGGCGTGCTTGGCGTTGCCGCACGGCCACTGATCGGGTCGACGCGCAGGCTCAGGATGCCGTCCGGCTCGGCCTGGACATGGGGCGGTTTGTCTTTCAGCGCGGCGCTCATGTAGCTCATCCAGATCGGCAGGGCGACGGTACCGCCAAATTCATGACGGCCCAGGCTCTCCGGTTGGTCGAAACCTGTCCAGACCGTGGTCACGTAATCGGCGTTGTAGCCGGTGAACCACGCATCCTTGGATTCGTTGGTGGTACCGGTCTTGCCGGCAATGTCCGGACGATTCATCGCCAGCGCCCGGCGGCCGGTGCCGCGCTTGATCACGTCCTGCAGCATGCTGTTGAGGATGTACGTCGTGCGGCCATCGACAATACGTTCGGCGACGGCGGGCGCAGGGGGCTCACCGGAGTCGGTCACGGCATTGGGCACGGTGTTGGCCGTCAGCGGTGGCGTCTGTGGCGCCGCGAACGTGGCGGTATCACTGGTGGCCGCCGCACTGACCGCTTTCGGATCGGGATCATTGGCTGGCACCGAAGGTGGGTTGGCCACAAACAGGGTCTTGCCTTCGCGGTCGTCAATTTTCTGGATCAGGTACGGCGTGACTTTGTAGCCACCGTTGGCGAACGCACTCCAGCCGCCGACAACTTCCATTGGCGTCAGCGTCGCGGTGCCCAGGGCCAGCGACAAGTTGCGCGGCAGGTCCTGTTTGTTGAAGCCGAAACGGGTGATGTAGTTGATCGCCGTGTCGATGCCCAGGCCCTGCAGCAAGCGAATGGAAACCAGGTTGCGCGACTTGTACAGCGCCTCACGCAAGCGGATCGGGCCGAGGAATGTGCCGGTGTCATTCTTCGGTCTCCATTCCTTGTCCACGGACTGGTCGACAAACACGATGGGCGCATCGTTTACCAGGCTGGCGGCGGTGTAGCCGTTGTCCAGCGCCGCAGAGTATAGGAACGGCTTGAAGCTTGAGCCCGGTTGACGCTTGGCCTGCATGGCGCGGTTGTAGTTGCTCTGCTCGAAGGCGAAACCGCCGACCAGCGCGCGAATGGCGCCGTTTTGCGGGTCGAGGGACACCAGCGCGCTCTGCGCAACGGGCATCTGGCTGAACCGCAGCGAGCTGTCGGCCTGGCGTTGTACGCGGATCAGATCGCCGACGTGTGCGACGTCGCTCGGCTGTTTCGGGTTGGCACCCAGGCTGTTGGTGTTCAGGTAGCTGCGCGCCCACTTCATGGTGTCCCAGGCAACCGTCTCTTCGCTCTCGCCGTTGTGCGTCAGCACGCGGATGCCTGTCTTGTCGACCTGGCTGACAATCGCCGGCTCCAGGCTGCTGATGGTCCGTTGCTTGGTCAGCTCCTGCACCCAGCCGTCGCGGGTCAGGCCAGGGAAGCGGCTTTCAGGCCCGCGATAGCCATGGCGCTGGTCATAATCGATCAGGCCGTTCTGCACCGCGGTGTTGGCGTTTTCCTGAAGATTGCTCGGCACGGTCGTGGTGACGCGGAAGCCCTCTGTATAGGCCTCGCTGCCATATCGGCCGACCATTTCAGCGCGAGCCATTTCAGCAATGTACGGCGCGTTAACTTCCGGACTCTGGACGTGGTAGCTGGCGTTGATCGGCTCGGCCAACGCCACCTGATAGGTGCTTTCGTCGATTTTCCCGAGCTTGTACATCCTGCCCAGAATCCAGTCGCGGCGCTCTTTGGCCCGGGTCGGGTTAGCCAACGGGTTGAAGCGTGAGGGTGCCTTGGGCAGGCCGGCAATCATGGCCATCTGCGCGACGCTCAGGTCGCGGATGGATTTGCCGTAATAAACCTGCGCCGCCGCTTCGATGCCGTAGGCGCGGTTACCCAGGTAGATCTTGTTGACGTACAACTCAAGGATCTCGTCCTTGGTAAGTTGGCGCTCGATTTGCAAGGCAAGAAGAATCTCGGTGGTTTTACGCGAGAAACTGCGCTCGCTCGTCAAAAAGTAGTTCTTGGCGACCTGCATGGTGATGGTGGAGCCGCCGGACTGAATATGGCCGCTCTTGACTAGCTGGCTGGCGGCGCGCATCAGGCTGCTGGGGTCGACGCCGTAGTGATTGGCGAAGTTGTCATCCTCCGCAGACAGCAGGGCATGAATGAAATTGGGCGGAATATCGGCGAAACGGATGGGAGAGCGGCGCATTTCGCCGAACTCGGCAATCAACTTGCCATCGCTGCTGAACACCCGCAGCGGAATTTGCAGTTGAATGTTCCTGAGCGCGTCCACGGAGGGCAGGTTGGGCGCAAGGTAAAGGAAAGCGCCGCTCAGGCCGAGCAGAAGCCCGCAGACGATAGCGACGAATGACCACCAGAAAAACTTCAGCAGGCGTATCAAGGCTTTTGGATTTCCAGAAAAAAGAATGGGTTAAGCGCAGGCATTTACAAATGAACACGCCTTGAAGCTTCGGTACACGAAAAAAACGCTGGGCATTATAAGCATTTTTCGTCGTCGAGCGTTATTTGCGCTACTGTCAAGACTGCTGGCAGTGGCACCGGACAAAAAAACGCCCGTAAGTGGCGGAATCGCATAGGGAAACGGTTGTGTTCGAACTCTTCAGTAAGAAGGCCAACACCCTTCTAGGGATCGATATTAGCTCCACCTCGGTAAAACTCCTTGAGCTGAGTCGGTCAGGCACTCGTTATAAAGTTGAGTCTTACGCGGTTGAACCTCTCCCGGCCAACGCCGTGGTGGAAAAGAACATCGCTGACCTGGAAGGGGTCGGCAGTGCTTTGACGCGATTGCTGGCAAAAGCCAAGACAAATGTCAAAAACACGGCGGTTGCAGTTGCCGGTTCTGCCGTTATCACCAAAACCATCGAGATGGACGCCGGGCTTTCCGACGACGAACTGGAAAACCAGCTCAAGATCGAAGCCGACCAATACATCCCCTATCCGCTTGAAGAAGTCGCCATCGATTTTGAGGTGCAAGGCTACTCGGCGCGCAACCCCGAGCGAGTGGAAGTGCTGCTGGCGGCGTGCCGCAAGGAAAACGTCGAGGTCCGCGAAGCCGCGTTGGCCCTCGCAGGTCTGACCGCCAAGGTGGTGGATGTCGAAGCCTATGCGCTGGAGCGTTCTTTCGGCCTACTGTCTGCGCAACTGGGCCATGACCACGAACAGCTGACCGTGGCCGTGATCGACATCGGCGCCACCATGACCACCCTCAGCGTCCTGCACAACGGTCGCATCATCTATACCCGCGAACAGCTTTTTGGCGGTCGTCAGCTGACCGAGGAAATCCAGCGGCGTTATGGCTTGTCCGTGAACGAGGCGGGCCTGGCCAAAAAGCAGGGCGGTCTGCCGGATGACTACACGACTGAAGTCATGCAGCCGTTCAAGGAGGCCGTGGTTCAGCAGGTCTCGCGTTCGCTGCAATTCTTCTTTGCCGCCGGCCAGTACAACAGCGTGGACTACATCATGCTGGCGGGCGGAACCGCTTCCATCTCAGGGCTCGACCACCTGATCCAGCAACGCATCGGCACCCCGACCATGGTGGCCAACCCGTTTGCCGACATGGCGCTCAGCGCCAAGGTCAACGCAGGCGCCCTGGCCAGCGATGCCCCCGCGTTGATGATTGCGTGCGGCCTGGCGTTGAGGAGCTTCGATTAATGGCACGGATCAACCTTTTACCCTGGCGCGAACAGCTTCGCGAAGAACGCAAGAAGCGCTTTCTGACGGCATTGGTCGGTGTATTGATTGTGGGCGGCGGCGCTGTACTGCTGACGGATCAGTACATCAGCCGTGCAATCGCGCACCAGAACGCGCGCAATCAGTTCATCACCACCGAAATCGTCCAGCTCGATACGCGGATCAAGGAAATCAGCGAGCTCAAGGCGCGGCGCAAGCAATTGCTGGAGCGGATGAAGATCATCCAGGACCTGCAAGGCAACCGGCCGATCATTGGGCGCATTTTCGATCAGTTTGCGCGCACGTTGCCCGATGGCGTGTATTTCAGTGATGTGAAGATGACGGACAAACTCATCAGCATTGCAGGCTCCGCGGAATCGAATAACCGGGTCTCGGACCTGCTGCGTAACCTCGACGCCTCCGATTGGCTCGAAGCGCCGTCCCTGACGGAAGTCAAAGCCACCACCGCAGGCGCCGTGGATCAGGCCAACACCTTTCAGCTGACAGTCCGTCAGACGCAGCCCGCCGTTGAGGGAGCCAAGCCATGAGTGCTTCCGAGTGGATGGAAAGCCTGCGCAAGATCGACATCGGTGACCTGGACGTCAACAACCTGGGCTCTTGGCCTGCAGCGGTCAAAACCATCGCTGGCGTCCTGCTGATGGTGTTGGTGCTGGCCGGCGGTTACTTCTTCTATATTCAGGACATGCAGGCGCAACTGGATCAGGCGCGTGCCGAGGAAGTCGCTCTCAAGGAGCAGTTCTCCACCAAGGCCTTCCAGGCGGCCAACCTGCCGGCCTACAAGACCCAGATGACCGAAATGGAAAACACCTTCGGCGCGTTGTTGCGGCAGTTGCCCAGCGACACCGAAGTGCCGGGCCTGCTGGAAGACATTACCCGCACCGGGCTGGGCAGCGGGCTGGAGTTCGAAGAGATCAAATTGCTGCCGGAAGCGGCGCAGCAGTTTTACATTGAGCTGCCGATACAAATCACGGTGGTGGGCACGTATCACGACCTCGCCACGTTTGTCAGCGGCGTCGCCAGCCTGCCGCGGATCGTCACGCTGCATGATTTCGAAATCAAGCCGGCCGATCCCAAGTCACCTAATCAGCTGCGCATGAGCATTCTGGCTAAAACCTACCGTTACAACGATAAAGGACTGCAGAAATGAGTGCGGCGCGATGGTTGTGCGTCGGCGTGGCGTTCATGGTGCTGACGGGTTGCAACAACGAGAATGAGTACGGCGATTTGACTCAGTTCATGAATGATGTGCGCGCCCGGCCGGTGGGTACGATCGAGCCGCTGCCCAAATTTCGTGCGTACGAGGCCTTTACCTACTCGGCCTCAAACCTGCGCAGCCCGTTTCAGCCGCCGATCAAGGTCGACCTGACCCGGCGTCAAAAAGGCTCCTTGCTGGTCCAGCCCGACGTGACCCGGGCCAAGCAGTTCCTCGAAGGCTTCAACATCGAAACCTTCGAAATGGTCGGCACCATCAGCAACCCCTCCGGCACCTTCGCGTTGTTGCGCGGCGCGGGCGGGGTACACCGGGTAAAAGTCGGCGACTACGTGGGCCGCAACGACGGCCGGATCGTGGGCATCAGCGACTCGGCAGTAGAAGTGATTGAAATCGTTCCGGATGGAGAGGGCGCCTGGCTTGAGCGGCCGCGCAGCATTGCCCTCAAGGAACGCTCATGACAATGGCAAGCAAGCGAAACGCCTTCGGGTCAGCACAGTGGTGGAATTTGATCATGAACAGGATTCTTTCGATTATCGGCATATCGCTATGGATGGCGATGGTCTCGCCGGTTCTCCAGGCGGCCAACCTCAAAACCCTGGATGTCGCTGCGCTGCCGGGGGATCGGGTTGAATTGAAACTGTCCTTCGACGGTCCGGTGGCCGCGCCCCGTGCGTACACCACCGAACAGCCGGCGCGCATTGCGCTGGACCTGCCCGGCGTCACCAGCCAGTTGGCCGTCAAGAGTCGTGATCTGGGCACCGGCAACGCGCACAGCGTTGTGGTCGTCGAGGCTCAGGATCGCACGCGGGTGATCATCAACCTGACCGTGCTGGCGCCCTACAGCTCCCGGGTCGAAGGCAATAACCTGTTCGTCGTCATTGGCCAGGGCGCCGCCGCGGCTCAGGGTTCACAGCCAACGACAGCATTGGGTGCGCCCCGGGTCAGTGTTCCGCCGGCCTCGGCGAAAAGCGCGGCCAAGCCCTATGCCTCGTCCATCAAGAACTACGCACCCACCGCCAAAGCGGTCAGGAACGTCGATTTCCAGCGCGGCGAACTGGGTGAAGGCAACGTCGTCATCGAACTGAGTGAGGCCGGCATCGCGCCGGACATTCAGGAGAGTGGCGGCAAGATCCGTGTCGATTTCGCCAGAACCCAGTTGCCCGAGAAATTGCGCGTGCGGCTGGACGTCAAGGATTTCGCCACGCCGGTGCAGTTCGTCAACGCCAGTGTCAGCGGGGACAAGGCCAGTATCCTGATCGAGCCTTCGGGCACCTTCGATTACTCGGCGTTCCAGACCGATAACAAGCTGACCATCAGCGTGCGGCCGCTCACCAACGAAGACCTTGACCGCCGCAACGCCGAGAAGCCGGTGTACACCGGCGAAAAACTCTCATTGAATTTCCAGGACATCGACGTGCGTTCGGTGCTCCAGGTGATTGCGGACTTCACCAACCTGAATCTGGTGGCCAGTGACACGGTTCAAGGCGGGATCACCCTGCGCCTGCAAAACGTGCCGTGGGATCAGGCGCTGGACCTGGTACTCAAGACCAAAGGCCTGGACAAGCGCAAGATCGGCAACGTTCTGCTGGTGGCGCCTGCGGATGAAATCGCCGCCCGCGAGCGCCAGGAACTCGAGTCGCTCAAGCAGATCGCTGAACTGGCGCCGCTGCGCCGTGAGCTGTTGCAGGTCAACTACGCCAAGGCGGCGGACATCGCCAAGCTGTTCCAGTCGGTGACCAGCGCAGAAGCCAAGGCCGATGAGCGCGGCTCGATCACCGTCGATGATCGCACCAACAACATCATTGCCTACCAGACCCAGGACCGCCTGGATGAGCTGCGCCGGATTGTCTCGCAACTGGACATCCCGGTGCGTCAGGTGATGATCGAGGCGCGCATCGTCGAAGCCAACGTTGATTACGACAAGGCACTGGGCGTGAGCTGGGGCGGGTCCGCCAATCGCGGCAATTTCACCGCCGGTGGTGGCGGCACCGTGACCGGTACGCCGGGTGCAGTGACCAACGCGCCTTATGTTGATCTGGGTGTGGCCAGTCCTACGTCATCGATTGGTCTGGGTTTCATCACCAACAACACAGTGCTGGACCTTGAATTGAGCGCCATGGAGAAATCCGGCAACGGCGAAATCGTTTCCCAGCCCAAGGTTGTGACCTCGGACAAAGAGACCGCCAAGATTCTCAAGGGTACGGAAGTGCCGTATCAGGAAGCCAGCTCCAGCGGTGCGACCTCGGTATCGTTCAAGGAGGCTTCGCTGTCGCTGGAAGTGACGCCGCAGATCACCCCGGACAACCGCATCATCATGGAGGTGAAGGTCACCAAGGATGAGCCGGACTATGTCAACACCGTCTTGGGTGTGCCACCGATCAGAAAGAACGAAGTCAACGCCAAGGTGCTGGTGGCCGACGGCGAAACCATCGTAATCGGTGGTGTGTTCTCCAATACGCAAAGTAAAGTCGTCGACAAAGTGCCATTTCTTGGCGATGTGCCGTATCTTGGCCGACTTTTCCGGCGCGATGTGGTTTCGGAGCAAAAATCCGAGCTGTTGGTGTTCCTTACCCCGCGTATCATGAACAACCAGGCGATTGCTGTGAGTCGTTGATTCTGTGCGAAATTTAATACTTGTAGGGCCGATGGGGGCTGGCAAAAGCACCATCGGCCGTTTGCTGGCCAAAGAGCTGCGCCTGCCGTTCAAGGATTCCGACAAGGAAATCGAATTGCGCACGGGCGCCAATATCCCGTGGATTTTCGATAAGGAAGGCGAAGCCGGCTTTCGTGACCGCGAGCAATCGATGATTGCCGAGCTGTGCGCGTGCGATGGCGTGGTACTGGCCACGGGTGGCGGCGCGGTGATGCGGGAAGAAAACCGCCGTGCGTTGCGTGCCGGTGGACGTGTGGTCTATCTGCATGCCTCGGTCGAGCAACAAGTTGGACGGACCGCACGCGATCGCAATCGCCCCCTGTTGCGCACGGCTGACCCGGCTCGCGTGCTGCGCGACCTGCTGACAATCCGTGATCCGCTTTACCGCGAAATCGCGGATGTCATCATCGAAACCGATGAGCGGCCGCCCCGGATGGTGGTTCTTGACATCCTCGCCCTGTTGGCCGAGCTTCCTCCCCGTTAAAGCGCAGACGGAAATGCGTTATCCTCGGCGACCATAAAAAGCAGGGTCGTCAAATGGCCTTGCGCCATTGCCTGTGCCGACACATGAAAACGTGCGCACAGACGTCCAAATCGTTGAACAGCGTGGGAACACATGCAGACACTTAACGTCGAGCTTGGCGAGCGCAGCTACCCGATTCATATCGGCGAAGGCTTGTTGGACCGGCCAGAACTCTTGAAGCCGTACATCGCCGGACGCCAGGTGGCGATAGTCTCCAATGCGACGGTTGCCCCCCTTTATCTGGAGCGGTTGACCAAGACGCTTGAGGGTTACAACGTGCTGCCCATCGTGCTGCCCGATGGCGAAGCCTTCAAGAACTGGGAAACCCTGCAGCTTATTTTCGATGCGCTGCTGACTGCCCGCCACGACCGTAGAACGACGGTCATCGCGCTGGGCGGCGGCGTCATCGGTGACATGGCCGGTTTTGCCGCTGCCTGTTATCAGCGGGGCGTCGATTTCATCCAGATCCCTACCACCTTGCTCTCTCAGGTCGATTCGTCGGTGGGTGGCAAGACCGGTATCAATCACCCGCTGGGCAAAAACATGGTCGGCGCGTTTTATCAGCCCCAGGCCGTACTGATCGACACCCAGTCGCTCAATACGCTGCCGCCCCGCGAGCTGTCTGCCGGGTTGGCGGAAGTCATCAAGTACGGTCTTATCTGCGACGAGCCTTTCCTGACCTGGCTTGAAGACAACATGGACAAGCTGCGCGCCCTGGATCAAGCCACGTTGACCGCCGCCATCGAGCGTTCCTGTGCTGCCAAAGCGGCGGTGGTCGGCGCCGATGAGCGTGAGTCCGGCGTGCGGGCCACCCTCAATCTGGGCCATACATTCGGCCACGCCATTGAAACCCACATGGGCTATGGCGTCTGGTTGCATGGCGAAGCGGTCGCCGCTGGTACGGTTATGGCGCTGGACATGTCGGCACGCCTGGGCTGGATCAGCCAGCAGGAACGTGATCGCGGGATTCGTCTGTTTCAGCGTGCCGGCTTGCCCGTGGTCCCGCCTGAAGAAATGACGCCCGAGCATTTCTACGAACACATGGCGATCGATAAGAAAGTGATCGATGGCCGTCTGCGTCTGGTCCTGCTGCGCCGGATGGGCGAAGCGGTCATCACCGACGGATATCCAAAAGAAGTACTACAGGCCACACTGGCTGCGGACTACCGCAGTCTGGTGGATCAGCTCAGAGGTTAATGAAAAATCCATGACTAGTTTGCACGCCGATGAGGCCTTCCTCGGTCATTACCAGTTGAGTCATGACCCCTTTGCCACTCGGGTCCCGGGCTTCAAGTTTTTCCCCGCCCAGCGCAAACCGGTGCTGGGTCAGCTTCACCATCTGGCTCGCTACAGCGAGTTGCTGCTGGTCGTCACGGGCCCGCACGGCAGCGGCAAGACCCTGCTGCGTCAGGCTCTGGTGGCCAGCACCAACAAGCAGTCGGTGCAGAGCGTGGTGGTTTCAGCGCGCGGCGCAGGCGATGCGTCGGGTGTGTTGCGTCAGGTCGCCCAGGCATTGAACGTCGCTCAGCCGGAAATGCACGGGATCCTGTCGCAGGTCGTGCAACTGGCGCTGACCGGACAAGAAGTCTACATACTGGTCGATGATGCCGAACAACTCGGCGAATCCGCACTCGAAGCGTTGTTGGGATTGGCGGCGGGCACTCCGGAAGGGCGTCCGCATGTCTTCCTGTTCGGCGAGGCCTCGATCATTGATCGCCTGGATCAGCTCTGCGCTGAGACGGGCACAGAAGAAGAACGCTTCCACGTTATCGAGCTTGCTCCGTACGCCGAAGAAGAAACCCGTGAATATCTGGCTCAGCGACTGGAAGGTGCCGGACAAGGCATTGAAGTGTTCAGCGCCGAGCAGATTGCCGATATTCACGAACAATCCGGTGGATGGCCGGGCGCGATTAACCAGGTCGCCCGCGATTCGATGATCGAAGCCATGATCGCCAGCCGCTCTGCGGTCAAGCGTCCAAGTATGGGGTTCAAAATGCCTAAGAAACATGTGTTGGCTTTAGGGGGGGTTGTAGTAGCAGCGTTGCTCGCTGCATGGCTGATTCCGGGTCACAACAGCACGCCAACCGCACCGGCCAACTCACAGGCGCAACTGCCTCTGGGTCAGGGCGAAGTGCCTGCACAGAAATCCAACAACGGCGGGCCGGCTATCGAGTTCGCGGGTAACTCCCAGCCGATGCCGCTGCCGATGAACGGCTCGCCGGTCACGCGCAGTCCGCTGGCCGAGGCTGCCGGGGCAGGCGAAGGTGATGGAGAGGATGGCGGCGCGATGTCCGATCAACCGCTGCAGCCACCGACCGTGACCACCACCGCGCCGCCAGCCGGCGTATCGCCAGGGCCTGCGCCAACGCCGGCACCGCGCGCTGCCGCCGCTGCACCCAAGCCGGCCGTTACCCCGGCTGCACCTGCGGCCAAGCCTGCGCCGGCGCCGGCTCAGGTCGCGACCGCCAAGCCAGCACCAAAGCCTGCTGAAAAACCTGCCGCCGCAGCAGCAGCAGCGGGTGGCACAGGCAGCGGTTGGTACTCGGGCCAGGCAGCCACTCACTACGTGGTGCAGATTCTCGGCACCAGTTCTGAAGCCACGGCCCAGGCCTACGTGAAAGAGCAAGGCGGCGAATACCGTTATTTCAAAAAGAGTCTGCAGGGCAAACCCCTGTATGTCGTGACCTACGGCAGCTTTGCTGATCGCAATGCCGCACTCGCCGCTATCAAGGTCTTGCCAGCCAAGGTTCAGGCTGGTAAACCTTGGCCTCGTACTGTCGGCAGTATCCAACAGGAACTCGCCACAACTCGCTGATCACGCAGCGACCCTATCCGGGTCGCTCGGTTGGCTCCCGATGTTCGACAAGGCGTGCTGCCTGATACGCAGCGCGCCTTGTGGTGTCTGCGTCACAGACACTCGTTGAGCTTCAGGTTCGCTCCAGTCAGGCTCGCAAAACGCGCTGGCTAGCACGAGAATCGCTTTAAAACCTTTCACAAATGCGACATAAATTTGCGGTGTTTCGTCGCCAAATTTGTGAGGCTTTGTGTCGGTGTGTACAATGACCTCCCTTTTGCTCCCGCGAAGCTGGCGTTCGTTCAGCGTGGAAGGTAACTGGCTGAATTGAAAAGAAATTTGCCTCTAAAAGAGGCAGCCTGGTGAGAATGTGTCTATGAAAGCAGGTCTGTATCGTCCAGAAGAATTCAAGGATAACTGTGGCTTCGGCCTTATCGCTCATATGCAAGGCGAGCCCAGTCATCACCTGTTGCAGACGGCTATCGAAGCCCTGACCTGCATGACCCACCGTGGTGGGATCAACGCCGACGGCAAGACCGGTGACGGTTGCGGGCTGTTGATGCAGAAACCCGATACGTTCCTGCGCGCCGTGGCCCAAGACCACTTCGGCGTCGAGCTGCCCCGCCAGTATTGCGTGGGCATGGTGTTCCTGAACCAGGATGACGCCCGCGCTGAAGCGGCCCGCGAGAACATGAATCGCGAAATCCTCGCCGCCGGCCTGACCCTGATCGGCTGGCGCGAAGTGCCAATCGACACCAGCGTGCTCGGCCGTCTGGCGCTGGAGCGTCTGCCCAAGATCGAACAGGTGTTCATCGGTGGCGATGGCCTGAGCGATCAGGAATTCGCGATCAAGCTGTTCAGCGCCCGTCGCCGTTCGTCCGTCTCCAACGCGGAAGATACCGATCACTACATCTGCAGCTTTTCGCACAAGACCATCATCTATAAAGGCCTGATGATGCCGCGTGACCTCACGGCATTTTTCCCGGACCTGAGCGATGAGCGCCTGCAAACCGCCATCTGCGTGTTCCACCAGCGTTTCTCCACCAACACCCTGCCGAAATGGCCGCTGGCTCAGCCGTTCCGGTTTCTCGCCCACAACGGCGAGATCAACACCATCACCGGCAACCGTAACTGGGCTCAGGCCCGTCGCACCAAGTTCGCCAACGAACTGATTCCGGATCTGGAAGAGTTGGGCCCGCTGGTCAACCGCGTGGGCTCGGACTCCTCGAGCATGGACAACATGCTGGAGCTGATGGTCACCGGCGGCATCGACCTGTTCCGTGGCGTGCGCATGCTGGTGCCGCCTGCGTGGCAGAACGTTGAAACCATGGACCCGGATCTGCGGGCGTTCTATGAATTCAACTCCATGCACATGGAACCGTGGGATGGCCCGGCTGGCATCGTGATGACCGAAGGTCGCCACGCCGTCTGCCTGCTCGACCGCAACGGTCTGCGCCCGGCGCGCTGGGTCACCACCAAAAACGGCTACATCACCCTGGCGTCGGAAATCGGCGTGTGGAACTACAAGCCTGAAGACGTCATCGCCAAGGGCCGCGTCGGGCCGGGGCAGATTTTTGCCGTGGACACCGAGACCGGTCAGATCCTCGACACCGATGCCATCGACAGCCGCCTGAAGTCGCGTCACCCGTATAAGCAGTGGCTGCGCAAGAATGCCTTGCGTATCCAGGCCACGCTGGAAGACCACGACCACGGTTCGGCGTTTTACACTGCCGACCAGCTCAAGCAGTACATGAAGATGTATCAGGTCACGTTCGAAGAGCGTGATCAGGTGCTGCGTCCATTGGGCGAGCAAGGCCAGGAAGCCGTGGGCTCCATGGGTGACGACACGCCGATGGCCGTGCTGTCGCGCCGGGTGCGCACGCCGTACGACTATTTCCGCCAGCAGTTCGCGCAGGTGACCAACCCGCCTATCGATCCGCTGCGCGAAGCCATCGTCATGTCGCTGGAAATCTGCCTCGGTGCCGAGCGCAATATTTTCCAGGAGTCGCCGGAGCACGCTTCGCGCGTGATCCTCAGTTCGCCGGTCATTTCCCCGGCCAAGTGGCGTTCGCTGATGAGCCTGGAGCGTCCGGGCTTTGAACGTCAGATCATCGACCTGAACTACGACGAAAGCGTCGGCCTGGAAGCGGCGGTGCGCAACATCGCCGATCAGGCGGAAGAGGCCGCGCGCTCCGGCAAGACCCAGATCGTCCTGACCGACCGTCACATTGCGCCGGGCAAACTGCCGGTGCATGCCTCGCTGGCGACCGGTGCGGTGCATCACCGCCTGACCGAAAAAGGCCTGCGCTGCGACAGCAACATCCTGGTCGAGACCGCGACAGCCCGCGATCCGCACCACTTTGCCGTGCTGATCGGCTTTGGCGCGTCGGCGGTGTATCCGTTCCTGGCGTACGAAGTGCTGGGCGATTTGATCCGCACCGGCGAAGTGCTGGGCGATCTGTACGAAGTCTTCAAGAACTACCGCAAAGGCATCACCAAAGGCCTGCTCAAGATTCTGTCGAAGATGGGCATCTCGACCATCGCCTCGTATCGCGGTGCGCAGCTGTTCGAGGCCATCGGCCTGTCCGAAGCAGTCTGCGACCTGTGCTTCCGGGGCGTGCCGAGCCGCATCAAGGGCGCGCGCTTCGTCGACCTCGAAGCCGAACAGAAGCTGCTGTCCGCTGAAGCCTGGAGTCCGCGCAAGCCGATCCAGCAAGGCGGTCTGCTGAAGTTCGTCTACGGCGGCGAATACCACGCCTACAACCCTGACGTGGTGGCGACGCTGCAAGCTGCCGTGCAGCAGGGCGACTACAGCAAATTCAAGGAATACACCGCGCTGGTGGACAACCGTCCGGTGTCGATGATTCGTGACCTGTTCAAGGTCAAGGAGCTCGACACGGCCTTGTCGATGGATGAGATCGAGCCGCTGGAGATGATCCTCAAGCGCTTCGACTCGGCGGGCATCTCGCTGGGCGCATTGTCGCCGGAAGCACACGAAGCGCTGGCCGAGGCCATGAACCGCCTGGGCGCACGTTCGAACTCGGGCGAGGGCGGTGAAGACCCGGCGCGTTACGGCACCATCCGCAGCTCCAAGATCAAGCAGATCGCGACCGGTCGTTTCGGTGTGACACCTGAGTACCTGGTCAACGCCGACGTGCTGCAGATCAAGGTCGCGCAGGGCGCCAAGCCGGGCGAGGGCGGTCAACTGCCAGGCGGCAAGGTCAACGGCCTGATTGCCAAGCTGCGTTATGCGGTGCCTGGCGTGACGCTGATCTCGCCGCCGCCGCACCACGACATCTACTCCATCGAGGATTTGTCGCAGCTGATTTTCGACCTCAAGCAGGTCAATCCTGAGGCGCTGGTCTCGGTGAAACTGGTGGCAGAGGCCGGTGTGGGCACCATTGCCGCCGGTGTGGCCAAGGCCTATGCCGACCTCATCACCATTTCCGGCTACGACGGCGGCACCGGCGCATCGCCCTTGTCGTCGATCAAATACGCCGGTTCGCCGTGGGAAATCGGCCTGGCCGAAACCCACCAGACCCTGCGCGGCAACGACCTGCGCGGCAAGGTTCGGGTGCAGACTGATGGTGGTCTGAAAACCGGTCTGGACGTCATCAAGGCGGCGATTCTCGGCGCCGAAAGCTTCGGCTTCGGCACCGCGCCGATGATCGCCCTGGGCTGCAAATACCTGCGTATCTGCCACCTGAACAACTGCGCCACCGGCGTTGCGACCCAGAACGAGAAGCTGCGCAAAGACCACTACATCGGCACTGTCGACATGGTGATCAACTTCTTCACCTACGTGGCTGAAGAGACCCGCGAGTGGCTGGCGCGTCTGGGCGTGCGTTCGCTGGAGCAACTGATCGGCCGCACCGACCTGCTGGAAATCCTGCCGGGCGAAACCGCCAAGCAGCAGCATCTGGACCTGACGCCATTGTTGGGCAGCGACCATATCCCGGCGGACAAACCGCAGTTCAGTCAGGTTGACCGCAACCCGCCCTTCGACAAAGGCCTGATGGCCGAGAAGATGGTCGAGCTGGCGAAGGCTGCCATCGTCGCCAAGAGCGGCGGCGATTACTCGATGGACATCTGCAACTGCGACCGCTCCATCGGTGCGCGTATTTCCGGCGAGATCGCCAAACTGCACGGCAACCAGGGCATGAACGACGCCCCGGTGACCTTCCGCTTCACCGGGACTGCCGGCCAGAGCTTTGGCGTGTGGAACGCCGGTGGCCTGAACATGTACCTGGAAGGCGATGCTAACGACTACGTCGGCAAGGGCATGACCGCGGGCAAACTGGTGATCGTGCCGCCTAAAGGCAGCCCGTTCAAAACCCAGGACACCGCGATCATCGGCAACACCTGCCTGTACGGCGCAACCGGCGGCAAGCTGTTTGCGGCGGGCACGGCGGGCGAGCGGTTCGCTGTGCGTAACTCCGGGGCTCACACCGTGGTGGAAGGCACAGGCGACCACTGCTGCGAATACATGACCGGTGGTTTCGTCTGCGTGCTGGGCAAGACCGGCCATAACTTCGGTTCCGGGATGACCGGCGGTTTCGCCTACGTGCTCGACCAGGACAACACCTTCGTTGACCGGGTCAATCACGAGCTGGTTGAAATCCAGCGTATCAGCGGGGAAGCGATGGAGTCCTATCGCAACCATTTGGAACATGTGCTGGCCGAATACGTGGAAGAAACCGACAGCGAATGGGGCCGAAACCTCTGGGAAAACCTGGACGACTACCTGCGCCGCTTCTGGCTGGTCAAGCCGAAGGCCGCCAGCCTCAAATCTTTGCTGTCGAGTACCCGCGCTAACCCGCAGTAACGGCCTGGCGGCAGCTTCAAGCGACAAGCTTCAAGCTGCAAGCCACGGCGGTACGCGGTGTCAGGGATAAATATGATTGCTTCAAGCTTGAAGCTTGGGGCTTGCAGCTTATAGCTGCGTCTAGAGGTTCTAGAGAATGGCCGAACGTCTCAGTAACGACTTTCAATTCCTCGATGTCGGGCGCAAAGACCCGAAGAAGAAGCTGTTGCGCCAGCGCAAGAAGGAGTTCGTGGAGATCTACGAACCTTTCAAGCCTCAGCATTCCGCCGATCAGGCGCATCGCTGCCTGGGTTGCGGCAACCCGTACTGTGAGTGGAAGTGCCCGGTGCACAACTTCATTCCCAACTGGCTGAAGCTGGTGGCGGAGGGCAACATCCTGGCCGCCGCCGAGCTGTCGCACCAGACCAACACCCTGCCGGAAGTCTGCGGCCGCGTGTGCCCGCAGGACCGTCTGTGTGAAGGCGCGTGCACGCTGAACGACGGATTCGGCGCAGTGACCATCGGTTCGGTCGAGAAATACATCACCGACACCGCCTTCGCCATGGGCTGGCGTCCGGACATGTCGCGTGTGGTGCCCAACGGCAAGCGCGTGGCAATCATCGGCGCGGGGCCTGCGGGCCTGGGCTGCGCCGACGTGCTGGTGCGTGGCGGCGTCAAGCCGGTGGTGTTCGACAAGAACCCGGAAATCGGCGGCCTGCTGACCTTCGGCATCCCCGAGTTCAAGCTCGAAAAAAGCGTGCTGAGCCACCGCCGTGACGTCTTCACCGGCATGGGCATCGAGTTCCGCCTCAACACCGAGATCGGCAAAGACATCAGCGTCGAGCAGCTGCTTGAAGAATACGATGCCGTGTTCATGGGCATGGGCACCTACACCTACATGAAGGGCGGCTTCCCGGGCGAAGACCTGCCGGGTGTGCACGACGCGCTCGATTTCCTGATCGCCAACGTCAACCGCAACATGGGCTTTGAAAAGGCGCCGGAAGACTTCGTCGACATGAAGGGCAAGAAGGTGGTGGTGCTGGGCGGTGGTGACACGGCGATGGACTGCAACCGCACGTCGATCCGCCAGGGCGCCCGCACGGTGACCTGTGCGTATCGTCGCGACGAAGAAAACATGCCGGGCTCGCGCAAGGAAGTGAAGAACGCCAAGGAAGAAGGCGTGCGGTTTCTCTACAACCGCCAGCCGATTGCCATCGTGGGCGAGGACAAGGTCGAAGGCGTCAAAGTGGTCGAGACCCGTCTCGGCGAGCCTGACGCACGCGGCCGTCGCAGCCCCGAGCCAATCCCGGGTTCCGAAGAGATCATCCCGGCTGATTCGGTGGTCATCGCCTTTGGTTTCCGCCCGAGCCCCGCGCCGTGGTTCGAACAGTTCAGCATCCAGACCGACGCCCAGGGTCGCGTCGTTGCCCCGGAACAGGGCAAGTTCAAGCACCAGACCAGCAACCCGAAAATCTTCGCCGGTGGCGACATGGTTCGCGGTTCCGACCTGGTCGTGACGGCCATCTTCGAAGGCCGTAACGCGGCTGAGGGGATTCTGGATTATCTGGAGGTCTGAGCCGACAGAAAAAAATCTGTGGGTAGGCCGCTTGTGCCCACCCACAGTCGTTTAGGTCACGCCAATACCTTCAGCGCCCTGCGCGCGATCAATCCCTCCTCCAGAATTTGCCTGCCTGCCCGCGCCTGCCGCAGTTCATATCAGCACTGTCATTTCTGACAGTTTCCAAATCTGCCGTCTTGGCGTGTAATTCAAACTGGTTCGCGGTCAGCGGACCGTTTTGTCTGATATGAAACGGAATGCCGGACAGATAATGGTCTGCCCGGCTGTAAACAGGGAGCAAATATGAACAGACATACAGGCTTTTTTGGCGTGGCAGTTTTATTGGGCGGATTGAGTGCCAGTGCTTTTGCTAGCGACGTTACAAAAATCGTGGGTGGTCAGCCAGCGGCCAAAGGTGAATATCCATTTTATGCGGCATTGGTCCTGGCAGATGGGTCGCACCTTTGTGGCGCTGCGCTGATTGCCCCCCGATGGGTATTGACGGCAGAGCACTGCATCCGAGGGCATTCACCCCATTCCGTGAGCATCGGGCTGGAACAGTATCGACCCGAGCTCATCGAGAAGGATCGTGTCGAGATTGAGGCGACCTTTGGCCATCCTGACTATGACAGCCAAGGGCAATTCGATATCGCCCTTGTCAAACTCAAGCGGCCAGCCAACAGCACATCTTTTCTCAAGCTCGACGGAATGGAGTCGCACATGGAGCCCGGGGCCGGTTATCCCGTAACCCTGATCGGTTTCGGCCGCACCGAGACGGGATACGGGCCTGACGTATTGTACGAAGGGCAGGGGCAGACGTTAGAGGTGCAACTTTGTATTGATGCACCGCCCGGCTTCCCGAGTACCAACTTCAATCCCGAAAATAATATCTGCGCCGGGTATAACCAGGCGCCAGGCGATTCGGGCGGGCCGCTGCTTTACAAGTCAGGTACCGAATACCTGGAAATCGGGTTGGTGAGCCGGTCGCTGTGGTTGAACGCAGGTCAATACACACGCGTTGGCTACTTCGCAGATTGGATAAAACAGACTCTTCAGGAAAATCCTTAGCTTTTGATCGGGTCTGGCGTGCTGCTACAGACGTCCTGTTCCACTGCGACAAATCGACCTGATAGATAAAAGGCACGGTACTTACCGTGCCTTTTGCGTTGGTGTCTGAGAAAATGCCCGCACTTTTTTTCCGGATGCTGCCATGACTGCCCTGAAGAACGACCGTTTCCTGCGTGCCCTGCAAAAGCAACCCGTCGATGTCACGCCTGTATGGATGATGCGTCAAGCCGGGCGCTACTTGCCGGAGTACCGCGCCAGTCGCGCGAAGGCGGGCGATTTCATGAGCCTGTGCATGAACCCGGAATTCGCCTGCGAAGTCACCCTGCAGCCGCTTGAGCGTTTCCCGCTGGACGCCGCAATCCTCTTTTCCGACATCCTCACCATTCCCGATGCCATGGGCCTGGGCCTGTACTTCGAGACCGGTGAAGGTCCGCGCTTCAAGAAAACCGTCACCACCCTGGCCGAAATCGAAGCGCTGCCGATCCCTGACGCTCAGAAAGACCTTGGCTACGTGATGGATGCCGTCAGCACCATCCGCCGTGAGCTCAACGGCCGTGTGCCCCTGATCGGTTTCTCCGGCAGCCCGTGGACGCTGGCTACGTACATGGTCGAAGGCGGGTCTTCCAAGGACCATCGCAAGTCCAAGGCCATGCTTTACGAAAACCCCCAGGCCATGCACCTGCTGTTGGACAAGCTGGCGCAGTCGGTCACGGCCTACCTCAACGGCCAGATCATGGCCGGCGCTCAGGCCGTGCAGATTTTCGACAGCTGGGGCGGCAGTCTCTCCGATGCGGCGTACCAGGAGTTCTCGCTGGCCTACATGCAGAAGATCGTCAACGGCCTGATTCGCGAGAACGACGGGCGCAAAGTGCCGGTCATCCTGTTTACCAAGGGCGGTGGTCAATGGCTGGAAAGCATGGCCGACACCGGTGCCGACGCGCTGGGTCTGGACTGGACCACCCCGATTGGCGACGCTCGCCGTCGCGTGGGCAATAAAGTCGCGCTGCAAGGCAACATGGACCCTTCCGTCCTCTACGCCAGCCCACAAGCGATTCGCGCCGAAGTGGCCCGTATCCTCAAAAGCTACGGCAGCGGCACCGGCCACGTCTTCAACCTCGGCCACGGCATCACCCCGGAAGTCGACCCGGCCCACGCCGGCGCCTTCATCGAAGCCGTGCACGAGATGTCGGCGCAGTATCACCAGTAAGCGCCAGAACCCAGACGCAAAAACGCCCGGCTTATGCCGGGCGTTTTGTTTGTGCTCAAAACTGTATTCAAGCGGCGACCAATCGCACGACCACCGGTTGATCTCTATGCTCTGCTTGCCAAAGATCGTGATTCATCTGTAGCCCCAGCCAAAATCGCGCAGTGCTCAAACCTGATCGTTCAAGTCGCACCGCAAGATCAGGACTGATAGGCGCTCTGCCGTTGATAACCCGCGACAGCATCTCTCGCGAGAAGGAAAGGCGACGAGCCATTTCAGCGATCTTGATGTCCAGCTCAGGCAACATGCTTTGCAGCATTTCGCCCGGATGCGGCGGATTGTGCATGTTCACAGCTGACTCCTGTCACTGGTTTTCTATTGACGGATCTTCTGTAGGAGCTGACGAGCCGGTGCGAGGCTGCGATTGCGGTGGGTCAGGCCGACCGCAATCGCAGCCTCGCATGAGCTCGTCAACTCCTACAATTTGTCTCTTTATAACCAAAAAATGTGCGTTATCAAACCTGCACATTCACCGCCAACGGCGGCACTTTCGCCAATTTCAGCGCGGCGCCCAGGGCGATGAGCAGCAGCACGCCGATGAAGATGCCAATGCCGTTCCAGCCGGCGTAGTGCCAGAACACGCCACCGCCGGTCCCGGCGACGCTGGAACCCACGTAGTAGCTGAACAGGTAAAGCGACGATGCCTGGCCCTTGGCTTTGATCGCGCGGCGGCCGATCCAGCTGCTGGCGACGGAGTGGGCGCCGAAGAAGCCGAAGGTGAACATCAGTACGCCGATGATGACGATGGCCAGCGGCGTGAACATCGTCAGTGCGACACCGGCCAGCATCAACACAATCACCGCCCACAACACATTGCGTCGGCCCAGTTGATCCGCCAGTGCGCCGATTTTCGCCGAGCTGTAGATGCCTGAGAGGTACACCACCGAAAACAGACCCACCACCGCCTGGCTCAGGTTGTAGGGATCGGCCAGCAGGCGATAGCCGATGTAGTTGAACAGCGTCACGAACGCGCCCATCAGCAGGAAGCCTTCCAGGAACAGCCACGGCAGACCGGCGTCGCGAAACTGCAGCACGAAGCCTTCCAGCAGGCTGCGCCCGTTCAGGGGCCTGGCCTGGAAGTTGCGCGAGGGCGGCAGAATTTTCCAGAACACCGTCGCCGCGCCCATCGCGATCAGCCCCATGATCAGCAGCGCGGTGTGCCAGCTGACGTAGTCGCTCAACACCCCGGTGATCACTCGGCCGCTCATCCCGCCAATCGCGTTGCCGCCGATGTACAGCCCCATGGCCAGACCAATGTGCTGCGGATGGATTTCTTCGCTGAGGTACGTCATCGCCACGGCCGCCAGCCCGCTGAGTGACAGCCCCACAAAGGCCCGGGCCACCAGCACGCCTTCCCAGGTCGGCATCAGGGCGCTGGCGATGGTGAACAGTGCGGCGGAAAACAGCGAGAACACCATCACTGACTTGCGCCCGAGGCGATCGGAAATCGGTCCGGTGATCAGCAGCCCAATGGCGAGCATCGCGGTGGAAACAGAAAGGATGAGGCTGCTTTGTGCCGCGTTGATGGAGAAGTCACGGGACAGCACAGGCATCATCGGCTGCACGCAGTAGAGCAGGGCAAACGTCGCGAAGCCGCCGGAGAACAACGCCAGTACGGTGCGCATGAACGCGGGGGTGTCTTTTTCGATGTACGAGTCGCCCAGCGGGATGGCGACGGTGACCTTGGCAGGGGCCGCGTCTTGCGAAGCGGGGGATACAGCAGTTTTCACGGTGAAACCTCAGGCGTGACTGAGCGGGCATGGGGAAAAGCATATAGCCGGCTAATGATTCTTTCCAATATATTGTTCGACCTGTTTGATTGGTTTTACGACCTAATGGAGAGGCCATGGAATTACGTCACTTGCGGTACTTCATTGCCGTGGCCGAGGAGCTGCATTTCGGGCGCGCTGCCAAGTTGCTGGGGATTTCCCAGCCACCGCTGAGCCAGCAGATTCAGGCGCTGGAGCAGACGTTGGGGGCGCGACTGTTCGAGCGCACCAATCGGCGCGTCGAACTCAGCGAGGCGGGGCGGCTGTTTCTCGACGAAGCGCGGTTGGTGCTGGCGCAAGTGGACAAAGCCGCAGATGTGGCCCGACGCGCGCAGTTGGGCGAGATCGGCGAATTGAAGATCGGCTTCACTGCGTCCGCGCCGTTCACCTCAAGTATCCCCCAGGCGATTTTCGCCTTTCGGCAGGCGTTCCCGTCGGTGCATCTGGCGTTGCAGGAAATGAGCAGCAAGGAAGTCGCCGAGCGCCTGGAGGAGCAGTCGATGCAAGTCGGCATCATGCGCCCGCTGCCGTTGCCCGATTCGCTGGTGGCGGTTGAACTGCTGCGCGAGCCGCTGGTGGCGATTATCCGGTCGGACCATCCCTTGGCCGTCGGCAGCGAAAAAGGCCTGCACCTGAAAAGCCTGGCCGCCGAGCCCTTCGTGTTTTTCCCTCGTTCATATGGAAGCGGGTTGTACGCACAGCTGCTGGACCTGGCACGGGAGGCGGGCTTCAGCCCGTTGATCACCCAGGAAGCCGGGGAGGCGATGACGATCATCGGCCTGGTGGCGGCGGGTCTTGGGGTGACGGTGTTGCCGGCGTCGTATCAGCGGATGCGGATCGACGGCGTGGTCTACCGGACGCTGCTGGACCCCGATGCCACCTCGGCGGTCTGGCTGGTGCAGCGCAAGGACCAGAAATCGCCGATGGCCAAAGCGTTTATCGAGCTGGTGACGCGCAAGGCTGGGTAAGCGATTTTCGAAAAACGTCCCGGCGATGAAATCGCCCTGTAGGAGCGAACTTGTTCGCGAAGCGTTCCGGCTGACATACCGCACTGGCCGCTTCGCCAACAAGTTGAACTGGCCTAATGATTCCGGACACCTCTTAAGGGCGATATCCTATCGCCCATATTGGAGGCGCCATGAAAGAACGAAATATTTACTCTCGCGAATTCAAGTTGCAAGCGGCCAGCATGGTGATTGATGAAGGCATGGCCGTGCCTGCGGTCTGTGAACTGCTGAACATTGGTCCCACCGCTTTGCGGCGTTGGGTCGAACAGGTTCGCAAGGAACGTGAGAGGCAGCCAGTCAAGGGCACCAAGGCCATTACCGAGGATCAGCGTCAGATTCAGGAACTCAAAGCCAAGGTAAAAAGG